>NZ_CP072203.1:4525409-4827103 GCF_017654315.1 Gordonia polyisoprenivorans | reverse complement strand
AACATCCGGATGTCGTTCTACGACTGGAACATCTCCTCGCCGGGCTCGACGTTCATCGGGTTCGCGAACTATCGCGAATGGTTCACCCGTGAGGACACCGCGACCATCGTCGTGAACACGGTGGTCTTCACCGTCGTGGCGGTTGCCGGCAGCATGGCCCTCGGCCTGGCGCTGGCATTGCTCCTCGATCGGACGCTCAAGGGCCGAAACCTGGTGCGGTCGGTGGTTTTTGCCCCGTTCGTGCTGTCCGGCGCGGCGGTCGGCATCGCCTTCCAGTTCGTGTTCGACCCCAATTTCGGCCTGATCAACGACCTGATGCACCGCCTCGGTCTGGGTTCTGCTCCGGACTTCTATCAGCAACCCCACTGGGCGCTGTTCATGATCACCGTCACCTACGTGTGGAAGAATCTCGGATACGCCTTCGTGATCTATCTCGCTGCGCTGCAGGGTAAACGGGCAGATCTCGACGAGGCGGCCGCCGTCGACGGCGCCTCGGGGTGGACACATTTCCGCAAGGTGCTCCTGCCGCAGATGCGCCCGACGACGTTCTTCCTCTCGATCACCGTGTTGCTCAACTCGTTACAGGTCTTCGACATCATCAACGTGATGACCCGCGGCGGTCCCCTCGGCAACGGCACGACGACGATGGTCTACCAGGTCTACGAGGAGACCTTCCGCAACTTCCGCGCCGGCTACGGTGCGACCGTCGCCACCATCATGTTCCTGATCCTGCTCGTGGTGACCGTCGCCCAGGTGCGGCTGATGGATCGGGGCGCACGATGACCCCGACCACGGACACGCCGGTGGCACAGACGCACCCACATAACGCGGCGATCGCCGTCGACGAGCGTGAACGGCTCGCCGCGCGTGCGCGCAGGCGTCGGCGGACGGTTGCGGTGCTGGGCTATCTCGCGATGATCGTCGCGCTGGCCGTCGTGGTGGTGCCCCTGGCGTGGATCGTGTTGACCTCCTTCAAGGATCGATCCGAGATCTACGTCCAGCCGGCGGTGTGGTGGCCCTCGACGTGGCATCCCGAGAACTACCGGGAGGCCACCACCTCGGTGCCGTTCTGGCAGTTCCTGCGCAACTCACTGATCGTCACGCTGATCCTCGGTGTCATCAAGTTCGTGCTCGGCGTGCTCAGCGCCTACGGTCTTGTCTTCCTGCGCTTCCCGGGCAAGAACCTCGTGTTCCTGGTGATCATCGCGGCGCTGATGGTGCCCAATCAGATCACCGTCATCACCAATTACTCGCTGGTCGCCCAACTCGGTTTCCGTAACACCTTCGCCGGGATCATCGTGCCGCTGGCGGGGGTCGCGTTCGGAACCTTTTTGATGCGCAACCACTTTCTGTCGATCCCACCGGAGATCATCGAGGCCGCCCGGATGGACGGTGCCGGGCACATCCGGCTGCTGGTGCGTGTGGTGTTGCCGTTGTCGATTCCGACGATGGTGGCGTTCGCCCTCATCACGCTCGTCAACGAATGGAATGAGTACCTGTGGCCGTTCTTGATGGCCGACGACTACAGCGTGGCGACACTGCCGGTGGGACTGACGCAGTTGCAGAACAACGACGGCGTCACCAACTGGGGTCCGGTGATGGCCGCGACGGTCCTGGCGATGCTGCCGATGCTGATCGTCTTTCTCGCACTCCAACGCCACATGATCAAAGGACTGACCTCCGGGGCGGTCAAGGGGTGAGCGCGCACACCGTTGTGGCCGTGACCCTTTGACCATCCCTGCCCTCCCACCCCTCATCACACATCCAGGAGAATGCGCATGACCGACCTGACCCGCCGTGGATTCCTCGGCGCCGGACTGACCGTGGCCGCAGCGGCCGCCCTCGCTGCATGTGCCGGCTCGGGTGGCGGCTCGAGCAATGACGGTGATCCCAACAATCTGACCTTCTGGTCGAACCATCCCGGCAAGTCGACCGATGTCGAGAAGGAACTCATCAAGCGGTTCGAGGCGGCCAACCCGGGGATCAAGGTGCAGTTGATCGACGCCGGTAAGAATTACGAGGAGGCGGCACAGAAGTTCAACGCCGCACTGTCGGGCGGCGCACTACCCGACATCATCATCCTCAGCGACGTGTGGTGGTTCAATTTCGCCCTGATCGGTGCGATCGCACCGCTCGACGACCTCTTCGGCAAGGCTGGCGTCGATCCGTCGGGCTACGTCGATTCCCTTGTCGGCGACTACAAGTGGAACAACAAGACGTGGGCCCTGCCGTACGCGCGGTCGACCCCGCTGTTCTACTACAACGCCGATGTGTGGAGCCAGGCCGGGCTGCCCGCCCGTGGTCCCGCGTCCTGGCAGGAGTTCGCCGAGTGGGGCCCGCGCATCCAGTCGGTGGTGGGCTCGGGCAAATCGGCACACGGGTGGGGCAACGCCGTGGACTACCTGGGCTGGACCTTCCAAGGACCGACCTGGACCTTCGGCGGTGCCTACTCCGACGACTGGACGATGACGTTCACCGACCCGAAAACCGTTGCCGCTGCGCAGTATCTGAGCGACACGATCAACAAGGATCGGTACGCGAAGATCTCCAACGACATCGCCGGTGATTTCAGCGCGGGACTCCTCGCCTCCACGGTCGCCTCCACCGGTGACCTCTCGGGTATCACCTCGGACGCGAAATTCCGGTTCTCGACGGCGTTCCTGCCCGCCCCGGACGGCACGATTGGTTGCCCGACCGGTGGTGCGGGACTGGCCATCCCGGCCCGCAATTCCGACGAGCGCAAGGTCAACGCGCTGAAGTTCATCGACTTCATCACCAACACCGACAACACCGCCTACTTCTCGCAGAACGTCGGTTACATGCCGGTGCGCAAGGCCGCGGTCACCGCGCCGTCGATGACCGCCTTCCTGGAGAAGAACCCGAACTTCCGGACCGCGATCGAACAATTGCCGAAGACCAAGCCGCAGAACTACGCTCGGGTGTTCATTCCCGGCGGCGACAAGATCATCGGCACCGGTTTCGAGAAGATCGGTCTGCAGAACGCCGACGTCGCCGCGACGATGGCCGATACGCAGAAGCAGATCGAGCAGATCTACACCACCCAGATCCAGCCGAAGCTGCCCAAGTAATGGCCTCGGTCACCTACGCCAAGGCCACCAAGCGATTCGGCGACGGTTCGCCCGCCGTCGACGCCCTCGACCTCGAGATCGCCGACGGCGAGTTCATGGTGCTCGTCGGCCCGTCTGGCTGTGGCAAGTCGACGAGCCTGCGCATGGTCGCAGGCCTCGAATCGGTGGAATCGGGCGCCATTCTCATCGACGACGCCGATGTCGTCGGGCTGCCGCCGAAGTCGCGGGACGTGGCGATGGTGTTCCAGAACTATGCGCTGTACCCGAACATGACGGTCGCCGACAACATGGGATTCGCGCTGCGCAACGCCGGGATGAGCAAGGCCGACACCGCCGCCCGGGTCAACGAGGTGGCGGCGATGCTCGAACTCGACGCGCTGCTCGACCGCAAACCGGCGAAACTGTCCGGCGGGCAACGTCAACGGGTGGCTATGGGGCGTGCGATCGTCCGGCATCCCAAGGTGTTCTGCATGGACGAGCCGCTGTCGAATCTCGACGCGAAGCTGCGTGTGAGCACACGTGCGCAGATCGCCGCGCTGCAGCGCAAGCTGGACACCACCACGCTCTACGTCACCCACGATCAGGTCGAGGCGATGACCATGGGCGATCGGGTGGCGGTCCTCGATCATGGTGTGCTGCAACAGGTCGGGACGCCGAGGGAGATCTATCGCCACCCGGCGAACGTCTTCGTCGCCGGGTTCATGGGCACGCCGCAGATGTGTCTGATCGACGTCGAGGTACGGGACGGGCACGTCGATCTCGGTGGCGCCGACCTGCCGGCGCCACGGGCGGTGCCGGGAAAGGCGGTGGCGGGGATGCGGGCCGAATCCTGGGAGCTGGTCACGGCCGGGACACCGCGGTCGGTCACCGCGCGGGTCGAACTGGTCGAGGAACTCGGTGCAGAGCAATTCGTCTACAGCGCAACCGATCTGCCGGTGCGCGACGGACGAGTGGTGGTGCGTGCCGATCACCGGCAGATGTTCACCGTCGGAGACGAGATCGGTCTGGTGCCCGTCGCCGACGAGGTTCACTGGTTCGACGGGCAGACGGGGCAGCGGGTGTGAGAGCGGCGATGTGGGGATCGGGGATGCGGGCGGCTCACCGGGCCGGTGAGCCCAGGACGCGGTCGGGCCGGCTGTAGAGCACCAGGGAATCGCCGCGCACGAACCCGGCCAGCGTCATCCCCTGCTCCTCGGCGAGGTCCGCGGCCAGAGAGGACGGCGCCGACACCGCCGAGAGCATCGGGATGCCGGCCATCGCCGCCTTCTGCACGAGCTCGAAGCTCGCCCGCCCCGAGACCTGGAGCACAGTGCCCCGCAACGGAAGTCGATCCTGGGTCAGGGCCCAGCCCACGACCTTGTCGACGGCGTTGTGGCGGCCGATGTCCTCTCGGATCACCAGCATCTCGCCGGTGGTGCCGTCGAACAGGCCCGCCGCGTGGATGCCGCCGGTCCGGTCGAATGCCTTCTGCCCCTCACGAAGACGGTCGGGGAGCGCGAGAGCGGCGTCGGTGTCGAGGGTCAGCGGGTCGTCGCCGACGGTGAAGCGCGACGCCGTCGTCACCGCATCGATGCTGTCCTTGCCGCAGACGCCGCAGGCGCTGCTCATCGTGAAGCGTCGCGCCGGCGCGGCGTCGGGCGTACCGATCCCGTCGGCCAGGGCGAGGTCGAGAACGTTGTAACTGTTCGGTTCGCCTGGGGTCTGCGCACCCGCACAGTAGCGGGCCGCGACCACGTCCTCGGCGCGGGCGATCAACCCTTCCGACACCAGGAAACCGGTCGCGAGCTCGACGTCGTGGCCGGGTGTGCGCATGGTGACGACCAGTGCCCGCCCACCGATCCGGATCTCCAGTGGTTCCTCGACGGCCAGCACGTCGGCGCGCGCCGTGGGTTCGCCGCGCCGGACGCGGATCACCCGGCGACGTGCGGTGATACGTCCCATGACTCCGACGCTACCGGGATCACGTCTCGATGATGATGGTGACGGGGCCGTCGTTGACCAGGCGCACGCTCATGTGCGCGCCGAAACGCCCGGTGGCCACCGTCGCCCCCGCGGCGCGCAGGGCGGCGATCACGGCATCGACGAGTGGCTCGGCGACCGCCCCCGGCGCCGCCGCATTCCACGAGGGCCGTCGGCCCTTGGCGGTGTTGGCGTACAGCGTGAACTGACTGATCACCAGGATCGGTGCGTCGACGTCGGCTGCCGACACCTCCGCCGGCGATCCGCCCGTCGTCGTGCCGTCGAGGATGCGCAGACGCCAGATCTTGTCGGCCAACTTGGAGGCGTCGGCATCGGTGTCGTCGTGGGTGACGCCGATCAGGGCCACCAGACCGTGGCCGCCGGGTGTGATGTCGAGTTCTCCCACGACGTCCCCGTCGACGACGACCGAGGCCTCGGTGACCCGCTGGATGACAGCACGCATGGGATCAGCCTGCCATCGCGCGGCCATCACCGATGTTCTGCGGTCGACTGCTCCCCGGCCGACACCGCGCCACCAGGACCTGACGACGCCCACCGCTTGCCAGTACGCTGCCCGTGATGGGTAAGCGATCGCGAGGCAAGAGGAAGGACCCCAAGCGCAGGCATCTGCAGCCGGTGCGGTCGGCGACGGGTGGCGGCCGCGGCGGTGGACCGACGCCGGGGGCGGACGAGCAGCCGCTCATCCAGAGCATCCGCCTCGCGCTGCGGACCGGTGAGCCTGTCGACCTGCTGGTCACGCTCGGCGGGCTGCTGGAGGCCACCGATCCCGATCCGCATCCGCTCGCCGATCGGAAGGATCGGGCCACACGCGACACGCTGATCGAGTCGTTCGTGGAGATCTCCTTTGCCGAGACGACGGCCGCGCTGACGGTTTTCCGGGAACTTCTTGCTGATGACCTCGAGACCGACGAACTCCTCGCGGCGCGCATCACACGCACGCTGGCCGGTCGTCGCCAGCCCATGCCGTCGTGGCTCGACACGTTCGGCGAGGCGCGCGTGGTCTCCGAGGTCTATGTCGTCGGCGACGAACTGAGCGACGGGGAGTCCTACATCTTCACGATCGGGTGGCCGCCGGCGCACGAGCTCTCGTTCCTGGTGTACGTCGACCACAACATGGGTTCGATCGTGAAGGATGCCTTCGTCGTTCCGGCGCCGGTGGAGGACTTGCTCGCGCATTTCCGGGAGACCGCATCCTCGTCGACGACCACGGTGGTGTGCGATCCCGTCGACGCGGGTATCGCCCGCGCGACCATCGAGGAGGCGATGAAGATCGGTCGGATGACCTTCCCGCCGGTCGAATCCGACTCGTGGCCGATGTGCCGTCCGCTGGTCGAGTGGGCGCTGCGGCTGTTACCCGAGGCCGGTGCTGCGGCGTCACCGCGCGAGTGGACCGACGCCGAGTTCTCCGAACTCGCCGACGCGTTCTTCGCCTCGCCCCACGGTCGGCCCCTCGACGATGCTGAGAACCGCAGCGCTCTCGAACCGTTGATGTGGATGGCTGCACCGGATCCCATGCGGTGGAGCCCAGTGGTCGTCGAGATCATGTTGCTCGATCGCATCCCGCGCAAGATCATCGACGACGTCGAATCGCTTCAGCGGTACCCGGAGCTGATGCGCCGCTTCGTCCGCTATTGCCACGGTGAGCGTGGGATCAGCCGGGACGCCACCGCCGACACCCTCGCCGCCATCGACGAATGCGAAGCCGAGTTCCGGGAGGAGATCCGGCGTGACCGGCCACCCAACGCCATAATGCTGGCGCAGCTCGCCCGGGCGGCGGCGCTCGGGGAGGATGCCTCGATCCTCGACGGGTTGTCGGATTGTCCACCGGGTGTCGAGTTCAGTGGACCATCTCTCGAAGAGTTCATTCTGCGGGAGTTGGACCAACGGGTCGGCGGACGCCCGACGCTGCTGAGCCTGGACGCCGAGCCGCTGCCCGACGAACAGTTCGACGTCACGGGGATTGCCGAGGACATCCTGCCCGTGGTCGAGGTGATCCGGCAGCGCTGCGATGCGAGCGCGGAGGTCTTCTTCGACGTCGAACACCGCACGGCCATGCGGCGATTGCTGGCCCGGGCGGCGCGCCGCGATCCTGCGATCTTCCGTCGGAAAGCATCGACCGACCGGGCAGCGGCCGCCATCGGCTGGATCATCGGACGTGCCAATGACACCCTCGGCGGGCATCTCCTGACGACGACCGTTGCCGAGTTCCTCGACTGGTTCGGCGTGAAAGGCAGCGTGTCGCAACGGGCCGAGCCGTTCCTGCGGGCCAACGGCGTGAATCCGCAGGACAGCGGCCACATGATGGCACTGGGCACCCCGACGCTGCTGACCTCACAGATGCGAGCGTCGATCATCGAGCGGCGCGACGACATGCTTGCCAGAATGCAGTAGCTCCTCTGCCGCCGGGGAGACCCTCGAAGTCGGCCGACCCGATCAGTCCACGATCAGCGCCTCGATCAGTCGCTCGACCGGAACGATGCCTCGGAAGGCCCCCGACATGTCGCAGCAGGCAAGGGGATCGAACCGGCTCGGGCGTGGTCGGGTCATCGCGCGCCGCAGCGCCTCACGCTGGTCGGTGGAATCGAGGACCTGCAGCACGGCGCGGCGCTCGACCATCGCCGGCCCGGTCTGCTGTGCGAATTGTGCTGGGCGCCCACTGGAATCGAGAAGAATGATCAGCGGTAGGGCGGAGCATCCGGTGAGCGCGGTGAGCAGGTCACGGTCGGGAGAGTCGAGGGGTGCGGTCAAGCAGGCGTGGGTGAGTCGGGCGATCGAGGACTTCGGCGCCGCAGCCACCGCCGAGGTGATGGCGGTCGGACTGATGTCGAGCGAACCCATCTCGGGCGCAGGCCGGCCGAGGAGATACCCCTGACCCAGGGGCACACCGAGCTGTACCAGCCGGTGCAACTCGTCGTGCTGCTCGATGCCCTCGGCCACCACCCACGAGTCCAGGCGACTCGTGAAACCACCGAACATCTCGACGAGCGCGGCCTTGGCCTCGTCGTTGTGGAGTCCGGAGATCAGTTCGCGATCGAGTTTGACGAAGTCCGGTCGCACGGCCAGGATGCGGTGCAGGCTGGCGTATCCGGCGCCGACGTCGTCGACGCCGATGAAGCCACCGAGCTCGCGGACCTGGGCCACGGCGCGCAGGACGATCTCGTAATCGGAGACCTCGGAATGCTCGGTGAGTTCGACGACCACCCGCGATAGGTCGTTGCGCTGCAACAACTCCTGCACGCGTGCCGACACCAGCGCCTCGGGTGCGACATTGATCGTCAGAAAGCAGTTGGCGGGCAGATCAACTCGCGCGGCAAGCGCCTTATCGATGACGATCGCCTCGAGCTCGATGGCCCGATCGACGCGTGCCGCCGCCGCGAACCACCGGTCCGGACTCGCCCGCAGGGGGCCGGGGAATCGGCTGAGTGCCTCGTATCCGACGACACGTAGGCGAGCGATGTCGACGATGGGCTGATAGACCAGACGCGGTGCGAGTCCGGCGTCCATCAACTCGCTGACAGCTGTCTCGAGTTCACCGATCGGGTCGCTCACACCGCTGTGCTGCATCGCATCAACCGCTGTTCGCGTACACAGATCAGGGGGATCTGCCGGTTACTCGGGCACGTCGGAGATCAATTGGCGCACGCGGTCGACCGTCGTTGCCGGCAGCTCGTCGAGTCCGTGGCCGTGTGCGGCGTGATCGGCCACCTGTTGGAGTACCGCCCGCTCGTCGGCGCCCACGAACCGCGCATCGCAGTGGGGAATCACCGCACCGCACCAGAAACTCTTCACCAGGGAACTCCTTTCCGGTGAGTATTCGGATCGTACCCCGTCTCGGATGGGAGTCCGGGACGCCGGAATAGGCATTCGCCGATTCCGGTTGGCCAGGACATGACTGACTCGGAGAAGACGGCACACATCCAGAGATTCGGACGCCACGGGGTGTGGGGATGGTTCGGTCGGTTCTCGCCCGAGGAGTCCCGGCAGATCGAGGAACTCGGATACGGCACGATCTGGCTCGGTGGGTCGCCCAAACATCTGGGTCCGATCCGCAAGGTCCTCGACGCGACCGAGAACATCACGGTGGCCACCGGCATCGTCAACATCTGGAACACCGACGCCGCCGCGATCGCCGACGAATTCCACGAACTCGACCAGGACTTCCCGGGCCGCTTCTTTCTCGGCATCGGTGCCGGCCATCCGGAGGCGACCGCGGAGTACAAGAAGCCGTACGAGGCGGTCGGGGAGTATCTCGACGTCCTCGACGAGAAGAAGGTCCCCACCGACCGGCGGGTGCTGGCCGCGCTGGGACCGAAGATGTTGCGCCTGTCCGCCGACCGCGCGCTCGGGGCGCACCCCTACCTGACACCTCCGGCGCACACCGCGATCGCCCGCGAAACCCTCGGCGAGGGCGTGCTGCTGGCTCCCGAGCACAAGGTGGTTCTCGACACCGACCCGCAGGCGGCGCGTGCCGTCGGACGGCCGCCGGTCGACAATCCGTATCTGCACCTGCGCAACTACACGTCGAATCTGAAGCGCCTCGGATGGACCGACGACGACATCGCCGACGGTGGCTCCGACGCCCTGATCGATGCGCTGGTCGCGCACGGCGATGCGGCCACGATCCGCAAGCAGGTCGACGAGCATCTCGCCGCCGGTGCCGATCACGTGGCCATCCAGGTGCTCGGCGACGGATCGCCGATCGAGCAGCTGACCGCGATCATCGCCGCCGGGGCCTGACGTCCCGGCCGGTGACACCGGGTGGAGGAGGGTCAGCGGACGGGCTCCTTGAGCACCATTGAGATCAGCCAGCTCACCACCGAGATGACCAGTGCACCGAGTACCGCCGACCAGAAGAAGTGGTCCACCTGCAGGCCCCACGTGGTGGTGTTGTGGGTGATCCATGAGGTGATCTCGAGCATGAACGCATTGATCACGATATGGATCAGGCCGAGGGTGAGGATGTAGAGCGGGATCGCGAAGATCTGCACGATCGGCTTGATGAACGCGTTGATCACGCCGAAGATCAGCGCGACCAACACGACGATCCCCAGTTTGACGCCGAAGCCCGCGTTGTCGGGGAACACGAAGTCCAGGCCGGGCACGATCAGTGTCGCCACCCACAGGGCCACGCCGCTCAGAGCGCTCTGGATCAAGAAGGCACGCATGGCCAATAGTGTGCCATCGTCGGCGCGAGATGCCGGATTCGTGCGGTCATGGTGCCGGGTTTCTCGACGGTTTGGAGTGTTCCCGCAGTTCGCGTAGCATAGGACGGCGGTGCGCAAAGCGTGCCGGTATTCGTGTGTCCATCGTCGGAGTTGCTCCGCGCGTGTGTATGCGAAACCGGGAGGCAACGTATCGAGTTCCGGTCAGCACCGGAACGGGCACCTGGTGACGCTGTCCCGGGGTGCCCACACAGTAACGGATCGGAACGAATTCAACCGGGTTACGCGCCTGATGAGGGCGCGCGACAGGATCGCGGAGGACATGGCGAAGAAAGACGGGGCCATCGAGGTCGAGGGTCGGGTGATCGAACCCCTGCCGAATGCGATGTTTCGCATCGAGCTGGAGAACGGTCACAAGGTGCTCGCCCACATCAGCGGCAAGATGCGGCAGCACTACATCCGCATCCTGCCCGAGGACCGGGTCGTCGTGGAACTTTCGCCCTACGACCTCGGTCGTGGGCGCATCGTCTACCGCTACAAGTAAGACCTCCCGGGCCGGGGCGGCCCGGGGTAACCACACCCGCCATCGGTGCGGCCATCGGCCGTGCCCGGCGGGCGAGTAACAGGAGAGATTGACGTGAAGGTTCAGCCGAGCGTCAAGCCGATCTGCGAGAAGTGCAAGGTGATCCGCCGTAACGGTCGGGTCATGGTGATCTGCGAGAACCTGCGTCACAAGCAGCGTCAGGGCTGATCATCACTCGCCACCCTCCGGGTCGCTTGAGACACAACTGAATACACTAGAAGAGCTGAACAGGATTTTGTGAAGCCCTCTTGGCACCAGCGTCGACACACGGGTCGGCGCCCACCTCCGGTTCAGAGGCCGGAGCCCGGCAAGAGTACGGGACGGACCAGGAGCAGACCTCTGAGAAGTGAAGGAATCCCGCCACATGGCACGTGTTGCTGGTGTGGATCTCCCCCGCGAAAAGCGGCTGGAGATCGCACTGACCTACATCTATGGAGTTGGGCGTACCACCTCCAAGGAGATTCTGGCCGGAACCGGGCTCAGCCCGGACCTGCGCGCCAAGGATCTCACCGACGCAGACGTCGCGAAGCTGCGTGAATACATCGAAGCCTCGGTGAAGGTCGAGGGTGACCTGCGCCGCGAGGTCCAGGCCGACATCCGTCGCAAGATCGAGATCGGCTGCTACCAGGGTCTGCGTCACCGTCGTGGCCTGCCCGTCCGTGGACAGCGCACCAAGACCAATGCCCGTACTCGCAAGGGCCCGAAGAAGACCATCGCCGGGAAGAAGAAGTAATGCCTCCTAAGTCACGAAGCGCAGGCCCGAAGAAGGGCGCACGCCGTCGCGATAAGAAGAACGTCCCGCACGGCAACGCACACATCAAGTCGACGTTCAACAACACCATCGTGTCGATCACCGACCCCAACGGCAACGTCATCAGCTGGGCGTCGTCGGGCCACGTCGGGTTCAAGGGCTCGCGCAAGAGCACCCCGTTCGCGGCTCAGCTCGCGGCCGAGAACGCCGCGCGCAAGGCCCAGGAGCACGGCGTCAAGAAGGTCGACGTGTTCGTCAAGGGACCGGGTTCGGGTCGCGAGACCGCGATCCGGTCGCTGCAGGCCGCCGGCCTCGAAGTCGGCACCATCTCCGATGTCACCCCGCAGCCGCACAACGGTTGCCGTCCGCCCAAGCGGCGTCGGGTCTAGCGGGAAAGGAAAGAATAGACAATGGCTCGTTATACCGGCCCCGCCACAAAGAAGTCCCGTCGTCTTCGCGTCGACCTCATCGGAGGCGACCAGGCGTTCGAGCGTCGCCCCTACCCGCCCGGCCAGCACGGCCGTTCGCGGATCAAGGAGAGCGAATACCTGCTGCAGCTGCAGGAGAAGCAGAAGGCCCGCTTCACCTACGGCGTGCTCGAGAAGCAGTTCCGTCGCTACTACGAGGAAGCCAACCGTCGTACCGGTAAGACCGGTGACGAGTTGCTCAAGCTCCTCGAGACCCGCCTGGACAACGTCGTCTACCGTGCCGGCATCGCCCGCACGCGTCGTCAGGCCCGGCAGATGGTCAGCCACGGCCACTTCACCGTCAACGGTGTGAAGGTCGACGTGCCCAGCTACCGCGTCAGCCAGTACGACATCGTCGACGTCCGGCCGAAGTCGCTGCAGACCACTCCGTTCCAGATCGCCAAGGAGCTCGTCGGCGATCGTCCGGTCCCGGGTTGGCTGCAGGTGGTTCCCTCGACCCTGCGCATCCTCGTGCACAACGTGCCCGAGCGCGCCCAGATCGAGGTTCCGCTGCAGGAACAGCTCATCGTCGAGTTCTACAGCAAGTAGTCCGTCGAATCAGTAATTGCCAAGCAGCACAAGCTGTTCGGTTCACTTCTAGGCCGTCATATAGCGGTCGGCCACAAGGAGAAATCTCAGAATGCTCATCTCACAGCGACCCACCCTGACCGAGGAGATCCTCGCCGACAACCGGTCGAAGTTCGTCATCGAACCGCTCGAGCCCGGCTTCGGCTACACCCTCGGCAACTCGCTGCGTCGTACCCTGCTCAGCTCGATCCCGGGTGCTGCGATCACCAGCATCCGCATCGACGGTGTGCTCCACGAGTTCACCACCGTCCCCGGGGTGAAGGAAGACGTCACCGACATCATCCTGAACCTCAAGGGCCTCGTGGTCAGCTCCGAAGAGGACGAGCCGGTCACCATGTACGTGCGCAAGCAGGGTCCGGGCACCGTCACCGGCGCCGACATCGTCCCCCCGGCCGGTGTCACCGTGCACAACCCCGATCTGCATATCGCCACCCTGAACGACAAGGGCAAGCTCGAGATCGAGCTCGTCGTCGAGCGGGGCCGCGGATACGTTCCGGCCGTGCAGAACAAGGCGTCGGGCGCCGAGATCGGCCGCATCCCGGTCGACTCGATCTACTCGCCGGTGCTCAAGGTCACCTACAAGGTCGAGGCCACCCGTGTCGAGCAGCGCACCGACTTCGATCGGCTCGTGCTCGATGTGGAGACCAAGAACTCGATCAGCGCGCGGGATGCGTTGGCGTCGGCGGGCAAGACCCTGGTGGAGCTGTTCGGGCTCGCCCGGGAGCTCAACGTCGAGGCCGAGGGCATCGAGATCGGGCCGAGCCCGGCCGAGGCCGATCACATCGCGTCGTTCAGCCTGCCGATCGAGGATCTCGACCTGACCGTCCGGTCCTACAACTGCCTCAAGCGCGAGGGTGTGCACACCGTCGGTGAGCTCGTGGCACGGACCGAGTCGGATCTGCTCGACATCCGCAACTTCGGGCAGAAGTCGATCGACGAGGTGAAGGT
Organism: Gordonia polyisoprenivorans; assembly: GCF_017654315.1. Classification (NCBI taxonomy): domain Bacteria; kingdom Bacillati; phylum Actinomycetota; class Actinomycetes; order Mycobacteriales; family Gordoniaceae; genus Gordonia; species Gordonia polyisoprenivorans. The sequence continues at coordinate 4,813,535 of NZ_CP072203.1, read as the reverse complement.
GAAGCTGCACGCCCTGGGTCTGGCTCTCAAGGACAGCCCGGCGAGCTTCGATCCGTCGCAGGTGGCCGGTTACGACCCGGCGACCGGAACGTGGTCGGACGACGTGTCGTTCGACGGTGACTCCGGTGAGGATTTCGCAGAGACCGAGCAGCTGTAGCCGCTGCACGCCAACCCTGATTTCCCCCATTCAGCGATGGGGGAGTCCGTCTAGGAGAAGACAATGCCCAAGCCCACCAAGGGTGCCCGCCTCGGCGGGTCGGCGAGCCACCAGAAGGCGATCCTGGCGAACCTCGCCACCTCGCTCTTCGAGCACGGCCGCATCACCACCACCGAGGCCAAGGCCAAGCGCCTGCGGCCGTACGCGGAGAAGCTGATCACCCACGCCAAGGCCGGCAAGCTGGCCAACCGGCGTGAGGTGCTCAAGGTGATCCGCGACAAGGACATCGTGCATGTCCTGTTCGAAGAGATCGGCCCGAGCTTTGCCGATCGCAACGGCGGCTACACCCGCATCATCAAGACGCTGCCGCGCAAGGGCGACAATGCCCCGATGGCCGTGATCGAACTCGTCACCGGGTCGACCGCGTCCAGCGAGGCCGATCGCGCCACCCGCGTCGCCGCGTCCCGCAAGGCCGCCGAGGCCAAGCTCGACGAGACCGAGGCCGCGGTTGCCGAGCCTGCGGGCGACAACGTCGTCGAGGCCGTGCAGGCCGACGCCGACGACGCCGCGAAGGCCAACGCCGAGGCTGTGGCCGAGGCCGTCGACGACGAGTCGACCGCCGCGACCGCCGTCGAGGCCGACGAGCAGGGTGCCGACGTCGACAGCTCGACCGAGAAGAAGTCGGACGACTGAGCCCGACAGTGCCGCACGAACCCGCCGCCACCGATTCCGGGGACGGCGGGTTCGTTCGTCTGCGCTTCGACATCGGTTATGACGGAACCGATTTCGCCGGCTGGGCACGGCAGGTCGGGCAGCGCAGCGTGTGCGGGGTACTCGAGGACACCCTCGCCACGGTGCTGCGCGTGCCGATCCGCCTGACCGTCGCCGGACGCACCGACGCGGGCGTTCACGCGACCGGTCAGGTCTGTCACGCCGATATCCCGGCCTCGGCGCTGGCCACGCGCAGTCTGGCCGGCGGTCCTGCGCTGCTCGTCGGTCGGCTGGCCAAGATGCTGCCCGACGATGTGCGCGTCAAGGCCGTCACCCCGGTGAGCGAACACTTCGACGCCCGCTTCTCGGCGCTGCGTCGCCACTACCGGTACCGCCTCGCCGATGCGGTCTTCGGCGCCGAACCCACCCGGGCGCGGACCACGGCGACCTGGCGTCGGACCCTCGACGTCGAGGCGATGAACGCGGCGTCCTCGACGCTGTTGGGGCTCAACGATTTTGCGGCGTTCTGCCGTCGTCGGGACGGCGCCACCACGGTCCGCGATCTCCAACGTTTCGCGTGGCGTCGTGACGACGAGGGGGTGCTGATCGGCGAGGTGAGCGCGGATGCGTTCTGCTGGTCGATGGTGCGTTCGCTCGTCGGTGCGGTCGCCTGCGTCGGCGACGGACGTCGTGATGTCGAGTGGTGCCGTGGGTTGTTGGCGCAGCGTGAGCGCAGCAGCCAGGTCCCGGTGGCGCAGGCGCGCGGCCTGAGCCTGGTGGGTGTCGACTATCCGGCCGCCGACGAGTTGTCCGCGCGCAACGCCGTCACGCGTGATGTGCGCGATGCGGTGCCGCCGGGCGTCGGCGGATGCTGTGGGGGATGAGGTCGTTCAGTCCGGCGTGGACGTGTCGGTGAGATAGGCGACGATCATGTCGCCGATCATGCGTCGTTGATGGACGCGCTGATCGGTCGCGGCGAGATCGCGGTCGAACAGGGTCTTCCACGAGAACCGGTTGGCCACCCGGAAGAAGCAGAAACTGCTGATCGCGAGATGGACGTCGAGGGCATCGACGTCGTTGCGGAACACCCCCTTCTCGCGGCCGGACTCGAGGATCCGGGTCAGCACGTCGAGCGCCGGATTGCCCAGGCGCCCAACGCCTGCCGCATGCTTGAGATGCGCCGCCCGCAGGATGTTCTCGCCCGCGACGATCCGGATGAAGTCGGGATTGCGGTCGTGGTGGTCGAAGGTGATCTCGGCGACGTGGCGCAACGCGGCAACCGGGTCGTCGGCGATGTGGGTGACCCTCTGCTCGAGGCGCCGGATACGTCCGTAGGACGCCTCGAGAACGGCCTGGTACAGACCGTCCTTGTCGCCGTAGTAGTAGTAGAGCATCCGCTTGGTGGTGTGGGTCTTGGCGGCGATCTCATCGACCCGCGCACCCGCAAAACCCTTGTCGGCGAACTCCTTCGTCGCGACCTTCACGATATCGGCCTTGGTGCGTTCGCTGTCGCGGCGTCGGGGTGCGGGATCGGTCACCTCATGAACTCTATCGTTCGTTCACTGCGTCGGCGGCGCTCTCCCCAGCGCCGACGGCGCCCGTCACGACGCCGACAGCGCCCGTCACAACGTCGACAGCGCCCGTCACAACGTCGACAGCGCCCGCCACGACGCCGACAGCGCCTCATCGAGCGCTGTCGGGACTGAGCTGAGCGCTGTCGGCGTTAAGGAGGGCGCTGTCGGCGAGTATCAGAGCGCTGTCGGCGAGATGAGGGGCGTCCTCAGGCGGTCCGGCGCTCGGCGAGGTCCTCGGCGGCAATGAGTTCGGCGATGTGGGCGGCCATCCGGTCCGCGTCCGGCTCGATGCCGGTGAACAGCCGCAGCGCGTCGACGGCCTGCCCGACCGCCATCCCGTCGCCCGGCAGGGTGCGCGCACCGACCGCACGGGCCGCCGCGATCAGCTCGGTGATGGCCGGACGGTAGACGACGTCGGCGACCCAGAGGTCGGCGCGCAGCAGCGCCGGGTCCACCGCCGTACCGGGGTGATGGGCCATCCCGATCGGGGTGGCGTGCACCAGGCCATCCGCGTCGGCCAGTGTGGTGGCAACGGAATCGACTCCACCGGAGGTGATCTCGGCGTCGAACATGGCGCGCACGGTGGCGGCGAGTCCGGCGGCCCGAGTGGTGTCGGTGTCGACGAGGTGGAAGTGGGCGACCCCGGTGGTGAGTACGGCATAGGCGACGGCAGCGCCTGCTCCGCCTGCGCCGATCTGCACCACCGACTCCCGGGGTGCGGCCGCGGCGCCGAGACTGGCGCCGAGGCCTCGGTCGAAGCTGCGCGCGAAGCCCGACCAGTCGGTGTTGTGCCCGATTGCGCGGCCGCCGTCGAAGACGACGGTGTTGACCGCACCGAGACGGGCTGCGTCGGGCGAGAGATCGTCGAGATGGGCCAGTATCCGTTGCTTGAACGGATGTGTGACGTTGAGCCCGACGAGCCCGGCGTCGGCGGCGCGGGCCAGCAGCGCCGCGAGGTCGACGGTGGCCGCGGCCGACGCCGGGACGTCGAGGGTCAGATAGGTGTAGTCCAGTCCGTGGTGGGCGGCCTCGCGCTCGTGCATGGCGGGCGTGAGCGACCGGGAGATCCCCTGCCCGATCAGGGCGGCGACCACGGCACCGCCGGATGCGCGGCGGGCTGCGGTGGCGAATTCGATGTCGAACATTGGTGTGTCCTTTGATGATCGGGCCGGGGAATCGTCCCGGAGCCGGGTGTGGGCGAGCGGTGTCAGGCCATCGACGGCGAGGCTGGTGCCGACGCGGTCATGGTGTCGGCTCCTTTGACGGGTTCCTCCCCGAGTCGCATCGTGTCGGTCTTGTGCGTCTCGACCGCGGTGGCGGCAGCGAGTGCGGCAACCACGGCGAAAGCGGCGACGACCACGACGACCGGGACCCAACCCATCCGGCCCTCGCCGAGGATCGCGGCGGCGATCAGGGGCAGGAAACCGCTGGCCATGAAGCCGATCTGGGTGCCGATGGCCACGCCCGAGTACCGGACCTTGGCCGGGAACATCTCGGAGTAGAACGACGGCCAGACGGCGTTGGCGGCGGCGTAGACGACGGTCTGGATGATCAGGGTGGCCACGAGGATCGCCCAGAAGGAGCCGGTGGTGATGATCAACAGGTAAGGGAATGCCAGCACGGCGCAGCCCAGCGCTCCGCCGATGAAGATCGGCTTGCGCCCGATGCGGTCGGCGGCCAGGCCCCACAGCGGCTGGCTGAGCAGCATGACGAGGTTGGCGATGACGCTGACGAGCAACATCGAACTCTTCGAGACGGCGAAGTCGGTGGTGGCGTATTTGAGGGCGAAGGTCGAGAACAGGGTGCTCATGACCGAGATCGTCGAGCAGGCGATCACACGGACCAGGGCCCGCCAGTGGAAGCGCAGCAGCACCAGCAGCGGGATGTCGGAGACGCCCTCGGTCGAGTCCTTGATCTTCTCGAAGACGGGGGTCTCGGGCATGGTGCGGCGGATCAGGTAGGCGACGAACATGACCACGGCGCTGAACCAGAACGGAACGCGCCAGCCCCAACTGAGCAGGGCGTCCTCGGGCAGCGCGGCGACGGGGATGAAGGCGAGGGTGCCGACCAGCAGCCCGGCCTGGGTGCCGTTGAGCGTCCAGCTGGCGTAGAAGGCGCGCTTGCCCTGATCGGCGTGTTCAACCGTGAGTGAACTCGCGCCGGACTGCTCGCCTGCCGCTGAAAGTCCTTGCAGCAGGCGAAGAACGACGAGTGCGACCGGTGCGGCCATGCCGATCGAGTGGTAGTCGGGCAGACATCCGATCGCGAAGGTGGCCAGGCCCATCAGGATGAGGGTGAACACCAGGACCCGCTGACGGCCGATGCGGTCACCGAAGTGGCCGAGGACCACCGCGCCGACCGGGCGGGCGATGTAGGCGACGCCGAACGTGGCGAAGCTGGCCAGCGTCCCTGCCGTCGGGCTGATGTCGGGGAAGAAGATCTTGTTGAACACCAGCGCCGAGGCGGTGCCGAAGATGAAGAAGTCGTAGTACTCCACCAGGCTGCCCATGAAGCTGGCCAACGCGGCCTTGCGCGGCTGGGCTGCCGGCAGATCGGAAGTGGGTGCGGTCATCGGTCCTCCAAGTTGTGCTCGCCAACACAGAGTGTTGGGCGTGTGACTGACGATACAAAGGACCTTCGTCTCGGTCAAGACAACTAACCAGATCGTTCATAAATATCCCAATAGATGCAGGTGGGGGCGCTGTACATATTCCTTCACAGTCGAGTTCGGGGCGAACGTAATGAACCGTCTGGTACATTTCACTCACCGTGTCCCGGATCACAGGAGGCCATCCCATGTCGCAGACCCGCACCGTGCAGACCGCTGTGGACGACGCGCCTGGATCGGCACTGCCGCTCGACGCCCGAACGTCGATCGCGACGGTGTGCCTGTCGGGAACTCTGGGCGACAAACTCCAGGCCATTGCCCGCGCCGGCTTCGACGGGGTGGAGATCTTCGAACCCGATCTGATAGCGGCCCCGGGCCGGCCCGCCGAGTTGGCGCGCGCCACGGCCGATCTCGGACTGACCATCGACCTCTATCAGCCGTTCCGCGATCTCGACTCCCGCGACCCGGACCGCTTCCGGCGCAATCTCATTCGCCTCGAGCGCAAGTTCGACGTGATGGACGACCTGGGTTGCGACCTGCTGCTGGTGTGTTCGTCGCCGTTGGCGTCCGCGGCGTGTGATGACGGACTGCTGGCCGAGCAGCTCGCGACCGCGGCGCGCCTCGCCGGCACGCGTGGCAAGCGCCTGGCCTTCGAGGCGCTCGCCTGGGGGCATCACGTCAACGACTATCGACACGCGGCCGCCATCGTTGCCGCCGTGGATGATCCGGCACTCGGTACCTGCCTGGACAGCTTCCACATCCTGTCGCGCGGCGACGATCCGTCCGGAATTGCCGACCTGCCCGCCGACTCGATCTTCTTCCTCCAACTCGCCGATGCCCCGCGGATGGCGATGGATCTGCTGCAGTGGAGTCGACATCATCGGTGCCTGCCGGGTCAGGGCAACTTCGATCTCGCATCGTTCACCGAGCATGTCGTCGCGGCGGGCTATCGGGGCCCATGGTCGTTGGAGGTGTTCAGCGACGTCTTCCGTCACGCAGACCCGGTACGTACCGCTCGCGATGCGCACCGCTCGCTGCGATACCTCGCGGAGCTCGTCGATGCCGGCCGCCCCGGATCATCCGAAGGTACTGCACCGCAAGAAGACCCGGAGGGCGAGACACAACGGCCCGTCACCGGCGGCGTCGTGTCGATCCGGGTCGCGGCCGGGCCGACCTCGGCGCCGCAGCTCGGTGAGGTCCTCGGCGCCATCGGCTTCGATCTGAATGGAGTCGACAGCTCCACCGGCCTGCAGCTCTACCGCGATGCCGAGCTGGCCGTCGTCGTCGATCCGACCGTCGGCACCGTCTGGACGTCGCCGGGTGCGCCGGCCGACATGCCGACCATCGCGCAAATCGGTTTGCGCAGTGCCGATCCGCGGGCGTGGGCGGCACGAGCCGCAGAGTTCGACGTGCCGGTCGCACCGATCGCGGCACCCGGGCCGTCGTCGAAGCACGAGGGCGCCGGGGAGGTCGTGCGACTCGACGTCACCGATACCCTCGCCGTCGACCTGCGGCCCGCGCTGTCGGCGGGCACCTGGCAGCGACATTTCGATCTGGTGCCGCGCGAGCCCGCCGCGGTCACCTCGCTCTACACCGGGGTCGACCACATCGGTATCGGCATGAGTCCCGCCGACTGGGAGGCGGCAATGTTGTTGCTGCGCTCGGTGTTTGGCATGACGGTCGAGGGCGGGCTCGACGTACCCGATGCAGTCGGGACGATGCGATCGCAGGCACTGACATCGGCAACCGAGAGTGGTGAGCCGATCCGTCTCGTCGCCTCCCTGGTGCCCTCGCGACTCGACGGACGCGGCCCGCTGCGACGGCGCGGCGGACTGACCCATGCGGCATTCGCCTGCGCCGACATCATCGCCACCGCCCGCGCGTGCCGCTCCCGCGGCCTCATCACATTGCCGATCCCGGAGAACTACTACGACGACCTGCGAGCGCGCTTCGATCTCGGCGCCGATCGGATCGACGCGCTTCGCCGCTACGACATCCTCTACGACGCCGACGAAACCGGAGGCGAGTTCTTCCACTTCTTCACCCCGACCATCGCCGACGATCTGTTCTTCGAGGTAGTCTGCCGACGCGGGGGATACCGGGGGTACGGGGAGGTCAACTCGCCGGTGCGGGTGGCCGCCGCGCTCGCCTTCGACGCCTGACCGGGCGCGGGGGACGGGCCGGGTGCTCAGCTGCGGAGCTTGCGTCCCTGGGGATCGCGGACGCTGCCGACGAACATCATGATGGCGTCGACGAGGACCCAGATGCCGACGCCGGCGATCACCAGCCAGCCGACGATCAAGAGAATGACGCCGAAAGCCGCACCGCCACCGGAGTTGCCGCCCGCCGCGATGCCGGCGATCACGACGCCGATGACCATCAGCAGCCATCCGCCGATGTTGCCGCACAACTGGATCACGGCGATCTTCATGTCGCCGATGTAGAAACGACCGGCGGCGAAGCCCCCGAGGAACAGTTGCAAGAGGCCCGCGGTCAGCTTGCTCTTGTCCGACAACGGTTCGCCGGTCGCCGGGTCGACGTTGAAGTCGCCGTATCCGGGCACCCCACCGTAGGTGGGATACGGGGACTGGCCGGGCACTGCGCCGTACGGCTGGGACCCATAACCCGGCTGGGACCCATAACCCGGCTGGGATCCATAGCCCGGCTGGCCTGTGCCATATGGCTGCTGACCCTGACCGCTGTTGCCCGGATACTGCTGATAGCTCATGCCGATCATGCTCTCACGGGTGTGGGCGTCTGGGGAGGCGAGCGTAGCTCACCCGACCGACACCTCGTCCCGCTCGCACGTCGTCCCGGCTCGCACGTCAGGTTGCGCTGCGCTCGTCCTCGATCGCATCGAGCACCGCCTCGACGGTGTCCTCGTCGCCGACGAACTCCTGCGGCCGGGCACCGCCGGTGGACATCAGTTGCCGCCAGTTCTGCGGATCGAAGTCCACCGGCTGGGTGCGCTCGAGGAAGCTGGTGATCACCTGCACGAAACGCTCGGGGTCGTCGTGGAAAGGGAAGTGACCGGCGCCGGGGAACGTCGCCAACTCCGAATGTGGGATCGCCGAATGCCCGATCAGCGCATGCTCGTACGGGATGACGGTATCGAGCTCACCCCACACGAACAGCACCGGCAGGCGCTCGGTCAGATAGCAGCGATCGAGCATCGTCACCGCCTGACCACGCCAGTCGACCACCGCGCGCAGGGTGCGCAGGAACGCCGCCTGCGCGTGCGGATCGGCGAGATCGCCGAGTACGCGCAGCAGATCCTCATGGTCGTTGAGCGCCCGGCGCGGTGAGATCTCCTGCGGCACACCGGGAAGGTGCGGAAGACTGACGAGTGCCTTCGCCACGCCTTGCAGTGCGGGCATCACTCCTGGTACCCGCAGCAGCGTCAGGACCTCGTTGACCACCGGGAGCGTCACCAGCCGCAACGCCGGATTGACCTCACGCGTCACACCGCCGGCGGCCACCAACACCAACCGCTCGACGAACCGGGGGAACTGGTAGCAGAACTGCATGGCGACGCCGCCGCCGAGGGAATGACCGACGACGGTCACCTTCGTGACACCGAGGACGACGAGCAGATCGCGCATCCCGTTGGCGAATGCCGGTACCGAATAGTCGGCGCGCGGTTTGTCCGAGCGGCCGTGGCCGAGGAGGTCGGGCGCAATGACGGTGTAGTGCTGGGCGAGCATCGGGATGACCTCGTCCCACGTCGAGGAGTTGTCCCCGATGCCGTGGATCAGCAGGAGTGCCGGACCGCTCCCGGCGATGCGGTACGCGCGGCGATAGCCGTGGATCGTGTGGTATTCGATCCGGACCTCGGTGTCGGAGACGGGCCGCAGATTCGGCGTGGACGAACCCGCCGTCTTCGTCCGGCCGGAGGTCGGGGGAGGCTGGGTGGTGGACACGGTCGGCTCCTAGAGGTCACGTCGTCGTGAGAGTCGGCGGGCTGGGGTCGAGCGCGGCGGATTCGCGCTGCATGTTTACGACCGAGTAAACCCCACATGGGCACGCTCTGCCCAGCATGTTGCATCGAGTTAACGTGGTCATCGACACCCCGTCGGGCGGGAGCCGGTGGTGCTCGCAGCACCTAGGGTGGACCGTGATGAACCCCTTCGATGTCGACTCGTTCCTCGCCACCGGCGGCGTCATCGGCCTGTGTGTGCTCATGTTCGTCGAGACCGGCATCCTGATCGGGTTCCTCTTCCCCGGCGACTCGGTACTGTTCACCGCCGGCGTGCTTGCCGCACAGCCGAATCCGTTCGCCAAAGTGTGGTGGCTGTGTCTGGTGGTACCGCTGGCGGCGGCGGCCGGCGATCAATGTGGCTATTTCCTCGGTCGGCGTCTGGGCCGATCGGTGATCGAGGGCCGGATGATGCGCGCGGTGGGACCCGAGTACGTCGAGCGCACCCATCGCTACTTCCAGCGTTACGGCCCGCTGACGGTGTTCTTCGGCCGGTTCATCGGAGTGGTTCGTACACTGACGCCGTTGGTCGCCGGGTTCAGCGGCATGCCGCACCGCGTGTTCACGCTGTTCTCGCTACTCGGCAGCGTCGTATGGGCGGCCGGATTGATCCTGCTCGGCTATTTCCTCGGGCAGGTGCCGTTGATCCGCGACCATCTCGAGGTGTTCATCATCGCCTCGATGCTGACCGTCGTGATCCCGATGGCCGTGGGCATCACCCGGCGTTGGCTGGCGCACCGCCGCGAGCGCGCAGAGGCGCTCGCCACCGGTGACCCCGACACCGACTGACCATCGCCTGCGGCCCGGTGCCCGGGGTTGCGTCCGGCCCGGTTCAGCCGTAGAACGGTTCCTCTCGACGAACCGTCGGCGCGAACTCGTCGGCGATGGTCGCGGCGAGCTCGACGAACGCCAGCCGGGTGGGCTTGCCGACGAGCTCGAGATCGACGTCGGCACCCTCGGCGAGATGGTCGTCAAACGGGATCGTCTGCACCGCGCGGCATCGCGTCAGGAAATGCTGACCCAATTGGTCGGTGTCGATGGTCGACGACCCCGGGCGGGACGAGCTGAGCACGACGACAGCGCGTGACACCAGGTGGCCGTATCCGTGGGCCTCGAGCCAATCCAGCGTGGCCGAGGCGCTGCGGGCGCCGTCCAGTGCCGGCGACGAGACCAAGATGATGGCGTTCGCCAGGTCGAGCACGCCGTTCATCGCCGAGTGGCTCAGGCCGGTTCCGCAGTCGGTGATGATGATGTTGTAAAAACGCTGGAGGATGGTGACGACGCCGCGGTATTCGTCCTCGCTGAATGCTTCGGCCATCGCTGGATCTCGTTCGGAGGCGAGAACTTCCAGGCGCGACGGCGCCTGCGAGGTGTGGGCGCGCACATCGCTGTAGCGGTAGACGTTGTCGTCGGAGAGCAGATTGCGCACCGTCGACGCCGTCTGCTGCGGGACACGCTGAGCCAGTGTCCCCAGATCGGGGTTGGCGTCGACGGCGATCACCCGGTCGCCGCGCAGCGAGGCGAAGGTCGAACCCAAACCGACTGTCGTGGTGGTCTTTCCGACGCCACCCTTCAGCGAGAGCACCGCGATGCGGTAGTCGCCGCGAACCGGTCGGCGCAACCGCTCGAGCAGCTGCTGATACCGGATCTCGTTGGCGGAGTCGCCGGGATTGATGGTGCCGGCCGAGATGGTGTGCACCGCCCGCCGCCACCCGCGAGCGGGGGCTCGGCGAGCCTTGCGCAGCAGGGCGACTTCGTCGAGGGCCGGTCCCTGTTGCGGCGACCCGAATCCCATCGGCGGGGCGTACCCGTTGTCCATCGGCGGGGCGTAACCGGATGGGGCCGGCGGCATGTGCGGTGGCGTCGGCGCGCCGGGAACCGGACCGGAGGGTAGGGGGCCGGTCGGGTAGGGGCCGGGTGGCATGGTGCCGGGTGCGTACCCCTGCACGGATGGGTCGAAACCGTTGGGCGCGTAGGTGTTTGCCGGTGCGGACTGGTTGTGCTGGTGCTGTTGGGGCGCCTCGGACTGTGGTGGTGTCTGGTACCCGGTTGCCGGGGGAAACGGCGTGTGGTGAGGCTGCGCCGGGGGAGCAGGAGTGGGGGAACTCGGCGGCGCGGGGTGCTCCGGAGGTGCATCGGTGGGGGCTGGATCGGCCGGTGCCGCGCTCGTGGGTGCTGCGGCATCGCCCGGCGCCGTGGAGCCCGTCGGCGACGGAGGGGGCGGCGAGGGAGGGATCGGTGGCCGGTCGGCGCCGAAGCCGGCAACGGGCTCGTCCGGCGCTTCGGTTCCGTGCGCTGGTTCGGTCGGTGCCTCGCCGGTCCGCGGCGCGTCCCCGGGCGGCCCGAACTGCAACCACGGTGGGGTTGCGGGCATCATCGCCGCCGGATGTCCGTTGTTCTCGTGCGTCATCGCTTCCCCCTGCAAGGTGATTCCCGGTGACATGAGTCCGCCTGCTTTGCGGGACGGACGTCACCACGCTCGGCAGTGTACCCATGGGTGTCGGATCGTGAATGGTGAGCGTCACGCCGAGCAACAGTCCGGGTCGGGGCCCGGTGACCACGGAGCATCGGACGAGGCCCGCGACATCTAACGGGTACCGACGGTCCCGGGTTATCCCCAGACATCACGCGCAAACCGGACACCGCATGTGATCTGTGGCATCATCTCAACACCGTCAGCGGAGGTCACCGGCAACGGGTCGAAAAGATCCGATCGAGTGGAACCCGAACCGGTCCCGCTGCGTCCAATCATGACATCGCACATCGGCGGCGGAACGGACGCCGCTGCGATACAGGGAGTAACCGACGTGGGAGGGTCGATGACCGGCGAGGATTTCGGTGGAGTCGAGGAGACATCCTTGGCGCGATCGCGGGACGGGGCGATCTCGGTGATCACGACGCCGGCGGGCCTGCCGCTGGCGGTGCGTATCGACGACACCCAGCTGCGCAAACATCCCCAGGTCGTGGCCGACGACGTCCTCCGGTTGTGTCAACAGTCGGCGATGGCATCGGCGATCCGGTTGCGTGCCCGGCTGCTCGAGTCCGGGACGCCGTCGGAGGTGGTCGAGTCGCTCGGTCTGCCCAGGCCCGACGATCTGGCTGATGCCGAGTTGCGTGACGACGACGAGGCCGATGCGCCCACGTCCTGGCTCAGGTCGGTGTGAGCGCGATGAACCCGGCGATGGACGAACTCGAATCCCGTGCGGCTGCTCAACTGGGCCGTCTGCACGACTTCTCCGACGAGCTGGCGCGGATTCGGGTCCGGGAGAGCTCTGCCGACGATCTGATCACCGTGGAGGTCGATGGCTCCGGGGCGATGACGGGGTTGTGGCTCGCCGACGGGGCGGGCGAGCTCGGCGGCGCCCGCCTCGGCTCCGGGATCGTGGCGACGGCCATGCTCGCCGCCCAACGAGCATTCGCTCGCCGAGCGGCGATGACCGAGGACTTCACCGCGTCGTTCGCCGAGCTGGTGCAGTCGCGGTGAGGTCGACGAGAGTGGTGGGCGTCTATGGCATGGCGACGAGTGACCTGACGGTAGATGAAATGGCAAGGGGGAGAGCATGAATCATGTGACGGTGACACCGGAAGTCCTCGAGGGCTTCGCGGCGACCAACGCCGCGATCGGTACTGCGGTGGCGGCGGCCGGCTCGGTCAACGCCGCCGCGAACACGGCGGTCATGATCCCCGTATTCGGACTGATCGGGCAAGAATTTCTCGCGGCATTCATCGCCGCACAGGCCAATCACCTGTTCGCGGTGGGCAACCTGGCCGCCGTCCATGCGGCGACGGCGGCGAGCGCACTCGGCGGTCTCGCCGAATTCGAGGCCGTCGATGCCGCCTCCGCCGCGACCCTGCGGTCGGTGCTGTGAGTCAACCTCTCGCCTCCGGGCAGCCCACCTCCGGGCCGCCCGAGTTCCCGGCGCCCACCGAGATGTCGGTCAACGACATGATCGCGGCGACACCGCTCGGACCGATCCTCGACCGGCCGGTCGGCGACGTGCTGGCAGGGTTGGGACTCCCGCCGCTGCCCGAGTTCCCGCCGCTACCACCGCTTCCGGGGCTACCGCCACTACCGGTCATCGATGTCGGCCTGCTCGTCAAACCGATCACCGATCTGCTCGGCAGCTTCGGGACCGGTGACCTGTCGGCGGCCGACTTCGATCCGACGGTCATCTTCCAGGGACTGTCCACGATGCTCGAGTCATCGATGTCGATGGCGCAGGCCGCCCTGAAGATCGCCGACGAGGTGTGGGGTGGTCAGAGTGCCGTGTCGGCCGCTGCGAAGACCGGCGAGGCGAGCGTCAACAGTGGGCAGCTTGCAGTCCAGGGCAGCGGTATGTCCTTCGACATCCAGGCCGCCGCCGGCATCGTCGCCGCGGGTGTGGCAACGCTACAGGCCATCCTGGCCGCCACGATCGCCAAGATCACCGCGGCCGTCTCGTTCACCGGGCCGGCGGCGTTGCCCCTCGCGGTGAGTTTGGCCGCCCTCGGATTGTCCGAGGCGACCGCCGCCGTCGCGGCCACGCGGGCTCAATTGCTGGCTCCGACAACCCATATGACCGTGAACGGAGCGCCGGTGGCCGTCACCAATGCGCCCACCGGCGCAGCCGGCGCCGCGCAGTCGCCGTTCGCCCTGGCCGGTACCATCCTCGACGCGGTGTCCCCGGTGGTCTCCACGGCCACCGAGATCCCCTCGATGCTCACCGCACCACTGCAGCAGGTGCTGGCCGCCGGTGATACGGCGGTCCGGCCGGCGGCATATGTCGCTCCGGAGGATGGTGGCGGTGGGCCGTCCGGGCCCGGCGGCGGCCCGGCCGGTCTGGGAGCGATGCCGACGGGCGCCGGTGGTGCCGGCCGTGGCGGTGGCGGTGCCGGTGGTGCGGCGGTCACCGCGCCGCTGGGCGCGGCCCGCTCCGGGATGCCCGTCGTCGGGGCCACCGAACCGGCGAGCTACACCCCGGCCTCCCCGGCGCGTGCGGTTTCGGGGACCACCACCCCGATGCCGGCATCGATGGCGCCCATGGCCGCCGCCGGGGCCGCGCGCGGGGCCGGGACGTCCGACGACACCCACGAGGTTCCGGACTATCTGGTGACCGAGGACAACGGAAAGCAGATGGTCGGCGGCGTCGCCGACGTCGCTCCCGCAGTGCTCGGTGCCGACGCCGACCCGGAGACCCCGCCCGACATCGAATTGCGACTCGGTCCGGCCGGGCCGCTCTCGCCCCGATGAGTCCAGTTCTCGGCACCGTCAGAAAGGCCATCCGATGACACCGTCACCCACCAGCGGCAATCTTGATGTGGATCCGCATGAATTGTCCAGGGCCTGCGCTGATCTCGAACGTCTGGCGCTGTCCCTGGAAGAAGCGGTCGGACGACTTGCCCCGGAGGCCGCCGTCGACGCCCCCGGTCGAGACGAGGTGTCGGTGACCACCGCGGCGTCGGCCACCGCAGTGGCCGGGCGCTTCGCCGAAGACGCGACCTCCGGCATCCGACAACTGCGCAACATCGCGGCGATGCTGCGGTCCCACGCCGGTGGCCTCGCCGACGCCGATGATCAGGCCGCGTCCGGCCTGCGGACCTGACGGCCGCCCCCGGACACGGCGACCGCTCGACCATCCGAACCCCATCCGTAGACCATCAACCCGACCGACCGACCGACCCACCGACCGAGCAGCCGAGAGGAGTGGGCATGACCGGATTCACCGGAGTCCTCTGGGACACCCGTACCAGTCGCCGGCTCGCGAGCGACCTCGTCGAGGGGCCCGGAGCGGCGCCATTCGCCGACGCTGCGATCGCGTGGGGTGCGCTCGCCGGTGAGTTCGCCGGGACCGCAGCCGAATACGGCGCCGTCCTCACGCGACTGCGGGCCGACTGGGAATCCGGCGCAGCCACCGAAGCCATCGACCGCCTCACCGGTCTCCTCGGATGGCTGACCGACATGGCAGCGCAGGCCGCCGAGGCTGCGGCGGTGACCGAGGCGCAGTCGCTCGCCGTGTCGGTGGCGCGCCTGGCGATGCCGAGCACCGCCGAGGTCGACCTCGCCGACACACTCGCCCACGGCGCGGCAGTGGTCGCCTCGGTTGCGCCGATCGCCACTGGGGCGGCCGCGCATGCCGAACGCGCGGTCCACGATCAACGGATGCGCGCGGCGCGAGTGATGGAGGCCTACGAAACCGCCGCCGAGCCGCTGGCACAGCCGTGGCGAGCTGCCCACGCCGCACCACAACTGGTGCCCGACACCCCGCCGGCGACCGCGCCCAGCCGACCTCCGCAGGCTCACGCTACCGCTGCCACCGCGGGTCACGGGTCCGCCTCGGGGTCGGGAATCGTTGCGGCGCCGATACTCTCGGCGCCGACTCCCCGGGGCGCGTATACGCCGACGATGGTGGCCGCGGCGCCCACCGGGTCGCCCACGACGGCCACCACCGCCGGCACGGGCCAGGCGGGACCTGGGATGCCCGGCACACCGTCCGCGGTACCGCCGCCGATGGCGCCGATGACCTCGACGGCATCGATGGGCGACCGCGTGGTCCGTGTCGACACCCAGGCGCAGGTCGAGACCGGGCAGGCCGAGGCATCCCCACGCCCTCCGGAAACCTGGGCCGAGGTCGCCGCACAATCGAGCACGGCGCTCGACCCCCGATACGTCGAGCAGACCCTCACCCTCGACACCGGGAGGACACCATGATCGTGACCTCCACCGATTCCCGTCGCCTCGAGATCGCGGTGGTGCGCCGACTCGGGCAACGATGCGGGGTCACCACCTGGCCCGTGGTCCTGGATCTCTGGACACCGTCGGCCGACGGTGCGCACGGCGAGCCCCGAGGCATCGCCCGCGACCTTGCCGACCCGGACAACGCCACCCTGGACCGCGTCATCGCGCAGGCGGGACTGTTCGACAGCAGCGGCCCCACGCTGTGGGCCGATACGGTGCTCGGGGTGCTCGCCCACCCGGACCGCGAACTCGAGATCCGAGGTTTCGCCGCCGATTCGACGGTTCGCGCCTGCGTGGCGCGGCGCGGGCACGACCACGTCCTTGCGGTGCGCCGAGGTGACCACGTGGAGCTCGCCGTTCTCGACGTGCGCGACACCACTGCTCTGGCCGGCATCGTTCGCGCGACGTGCGGCCCGCATGACGCGCTGGACTTCACCGAGACCAGCGTCCCCACCCGCGAACTGACCGAGAGGTTCGGTCACTGCGCCGACGCTCCCGGTGTTGTTGCGGCACTGCGTGCATGGGGCGCCACGGCCGCCGACGCCACCCGGGTGGCCGACGCATTGCTGTCCTGCGACGTGCGGTGGGAGATCGTGGCCACCTCGCGCGCCGACGGCGTCCTCACCCAGACTTCTGGGGCCATCGGGATCATCGACTCGCGTGCGGGTCGAATTCTGATGGGCCTCAGCAGATCTCCCGACGACAGATTGTGGACGACCATCACCCCGGGGACGGGGCATCGGATCGGTGCGGCCGTGGACCGGCTGATCGACACCCTGCCCGGACAACGGTGGTTCCCATGAGTCGACGGGACTTCCCCATCGAGATCTTCGCCGGGGGACATCAGCGCCTGTCCGCACGGACAGCGCTTCGGGGGCATCGCGACGACGGTGCCGACATCTATGAGGAGGAGCACCATGAATCTCGATGGAGCAGTTAACGTCGACGTCGAATCAGGCTTGGCCACAGCACAATCGGTCTCGCAGATCGTCGACGACATGCAGGGGGTGATCAGGCAGATCGCCACCGCCGCATCGACGGGCGTGTCCAGCTGGAACGGCCGGGCGTCCAACGCATTCGACAACATCCACACCGACTGGAACTCGTCGGCGACGGCGCTCAACGCCGCGCTCGACGACATCCGCACCCAGCTGACCGCAGGTTTCAGCGGCTACGACGACCAGGATTCTCAGGCCGCGGGTGGCTTCGGTGCCGAGGGGCCGCTGCGTCTGTAGGCCCGGTCGCACCGGCGCAACCCCGCCACCGACCTCGTCGACCACCGCTGAGCTCGACCACCGCTGTGCTCGACCACCGCTGTGCTCGACCATTACCGAGCTCGACCACTACCGGGCTCGACCACTACCGGGCTCGGCATATCTGATCACGACCTCATCTGACCGAAAGGACTTCCCATGTCCGGGAGAATCAAGTACGACTTCGGCGCCCTCGGCGACCTCGAAGGGGGACTGAACGCCCAGTTCGGCCGCCTCGAAGAACTGGCGTCCCAACTGAAATCGCAAGTCGCCGCGCTCGATGGCAACTGGCGTTCGCCCGATGCGAAGCAGGCCTACGACGCCGCCCAGCAGAACTGGGACCGCGTGTTCACCCAGGCCCGCGACCAGCTGCTCGGCATCCAGCGCGGCGTCACCAATGCGCGGACGGTGATGAACGAGACCGACACCTCGATCGCACGCGGCTTCGGCGGGCTGGTCTAGCCCTCCGAGACCGGCCCGGCCCACACCTTCGGTGCCGCGGGGGCTCCGGCACCGAAGGTGCCCGTCGGCGCCGGTGATCTCGGCCGTGTCGATGGTGGTGTCACCGCGGGCGGTGATGCCCTAGAGTTCGCGATGTTCGCACGTCGTGCCGGGTTCCCGGCGAATGGGAGGATCAGCTCGTGTCCGCCGAAGGTTCCAAGAAAGCGATCGTCGCCGCCCTGGCCGCCAATGCCGGTATAGCGATCGCCAAGTTCGTCGGTTTCGCCGTCACCGGCTCGTCGTCGATGCTCGCCGAGGGCGTGCACTCGGTCGCCGACACCGCCAACCAGGGTCTATTGCTACTCGGGCAACGACGAGCCGCCCGCAGGGCCGATCGGCTGCATCCTTTCGGGTACGGACGCGACCGATACTTCTACTCGTTCATCGTCGCGCTCGTGATCTTCGCTCTCGGTTCGCTTTTCGCGCTCTACGAGGGTGTCGAGAAGATCATTCACGCCCACGACCACGGGCTCGAGTCGCCGCTCGTCGCGGTTGTCATCCTGCTCGTCGCGATCTGCCTGGAGAGCTACAGCTTCGCCACCGCATTCCGCGAGTCGCGGCCGTTGAAGGGGTCGGCGAGCTGGTGGCGGTTCATCCGCAACTCGCGCAACCCCGAACTGCCCGTCGTCCTGCTCGAGGACAGCGGAGCCCTCATCGGTCTCGTCCTCGCCCTCGGCGGCGTCGGCTTGACGATGGCGACCGGGGATGCGATCTGGGACGGCATCGGGACGGTCTGCATCGGGGTGTTGCTGGGGGTCATCGCGATCGTGCTCATCGTGGAGATGAAGAGCCTGCTGATCGGGGAGGGCGCCACCGAATCCGAGGAGTCCGCGATCATGGCAGCGCTCGCCACCGACGGCGTCGACCGTGTCATCCACATCAAGACCCAGTACCTCGGCCCGGAGGAGATGCTGGTGGCCGCGAAGATCGCGATGCCGCCGAACGCCGACCTGCAGACCGTGGCCCGAACCATCGACGCCGCCGAGACCAGGGTGCGTGCCGCGGTACCGCAGGCCCGCATCATCTACCTCGAACCCGACATCGACCGCAGCGATCCGCCGGCCCGATCCGCACCGAAATCCCGGTAAGTCGTGATCGCGTCGATTAGCGTCTAGCCCACCGCAACCAGTCGGCACCGTGGTGGTCGTTCTCGCCGATCGGCTCGAACCGCACACGGCTGCACCAACAAAGAGAGGTCGAGGCGAATGGCCAACCCGCTGACCCGGGTCAAGTCCGTCGAGCAATCCATGGCCGACACCGACGAGCCCGGACACCAACTGCGCAAGAACCTGACCTCATGGGACCTGATGGTCTTCGGGGTGTCGGTGGTCATCGGCGCAGGTATCTTCACCATCACCGCGACCACCGCGGGCAACAAGGCCGGCCCGGCCATCTCACTGTCATTCATCATGGCCGCCATCGCCTGCGCCCTGGCCGCCCTGTGTTATGCCGAATTCGCCTCGACCGTGCCGGTCGCCGGATCGGCATACACCTTCGGCTATGCGACCTTCGGCGAGTTCCTCGCGTGGATTCTCGGCTGGGATCTGATCCTGGAGTTCGCGGTGGGCGCCTCGGTGGTGTCCAAGGGCTGGTCGTCCTACCTGGGCAGCGTGTTCGGATTTTCCGGCGGCACAGCCGATGTCGGGTCGGTGACGATCGACTGGGGAGCGATGATCATCGTCGCCGTGGTGACCGCACTGCTGGTACTCGGCACCAAACTCTCCTCACGGGTCAGCGCCGTCATCACGGCCATCAAGGTGGCCGTGGTGCTGCTGGTGATCGTCGTCGGGTTCTTCTACGTCAAGTCCGCCAACTTCAGCCCCTTCATCCCGCCCTCGGAAAGCGGTGCCGGCGCCGAGAAGTCGGTCGACTCGTCGCTGTTCTCGTTGATCACCGGCGGCGGCGAGAGCTCCTACGGCTGGTACGGGGTACTGGCGGCGGCATCGATCGTCTTCTTCGCGTTCATCGGATTCGACGTGGTCGCCACCACCGCCGAGGAAACCCGCAACCCGCGCCGCGACGTTCCCCGCGGAATCCTCGGATCGCTGGCGATCGTCACCGTCCTCTACGTCCTGGTGACCATCGTGGTGACCGGAATGGTCAGCTACACCCAGCTCGCCACCAGCGCCGGTGACGGCAAACCCAAGAACCTGGCCACGGCGTTCGCGCTCAACGGGGTGACGTGGGCGGAGAAGACCATTGCCATCGGCGCTCTCGCCGGTCTGACGACCGTCGTGATGGTCCTGATGCTCGGCCAGTCGCGGGTGTTGTTCGCGATGTGCCGCGACGGGCTGCTGCCCCGCGGTCTGGCCAAGACGCATCCGCGTTTCGGTACCCCGGCCCGGCTCACCCTGCTGATCGGACTGGTGGTGTTCATCGTCGCCGGCTTCTTCCCGATCGACAAACTGGAGGAGATGGTCAACGTCGGGACGCTGTTCGCGTTCATCGTCGTGGCGGCGGGCGTTATGATCCTGCGCCGCACCCGGCCGGATCTCGATCGCGGCTTCACCGTTCCCGGCGGACCGATCATCCCGGTCCTGGCCATCCTGGCCTGCATCTGGTTGATGCTGAATCTGTCGGCGCTGACCTGGATTCGGTTCGTCATCTGGATGGTGATCGGGGTGGCCGTCTACTTCCTGTACGGCATGCGCCACTCGATGGTCGGCAAACGTGAACGCGGCGAGGTTGAGGGCGTCGACACCGTCGCCGCGGGTGCCGCGGCGTCCGGAGGTCCCGACCTGTCCAAGGAGTGATCTGCCCGGGGGGAGGGGCACCCGGTGGCGTGGCACGCGGCCCTCGACGCCCACGCCCCGCGGCCCGCTGACGGTGTCGGATAGCCTGGTCCTCAGATCTCTTCGTCGTGTCCCGGTGGGCGCACCCTGCGCCCGGCGGGACACGCGATGAGCCACACCGACTCCGAAGGGGACCAGATGACCATGGTGCAGAACGACGCACCGCAGGCAGACTCCATCAACGGCATCGACTTCAAGGTTGCCGATCTCTCGCTGGCCGACTTCGGCCGCAAGGAGATCGAACTCGCCGAACACGAGATGCCCGGCCTGATGTCGCTGCGGCGCGAATACGCCGAGGTCGCCCCGCTCAAGGGCGCACGGATCTCGGGGTCGCTGCACATGACCATCCAGACCGCGGTGCTCATCGAGACACTCGTGTCGCTCGGTGCGCAGGTCCGGTGGGCCTCGTGCAACATCTTCTCCACCCAGGACCACGCCGCCGCCGCAATCGTCGTCGGTCCGCACGGCACCCCCGACGAGCCCAAGGGCGTCCCGGTGTTCGCGTGGAAGGGCGAAACGCTCGAAGAGTACTGGTGGGCTGCCGAGCAGATGCTCACCTGGCCCGACGAACCCGCCAACATGATCCTCGACGACGGCGGCGATGCCACCATGCTGGTGCTGCGAGGTGCCGAATTCGAGAAGGCCGGGGTCGTTCCGCCCGCCGACGAGAACGATTCCGCCGAGTACAAGGTCTTCCTGGACCTGCTGCGGTCGAGTTTCGAGGCCGACAAGACCAAGTGGTCGAAGGTCGCCGAGTCGGTCAAGGGCGTCACCGAGGAGACGACCACCGGTGTGTTGCGGCTCTACCAGTTCGCCGCCGCCGGCGACCTGGCGTTCCCGGCGATCAACGTCAACGACTCGGTCACCAAGTCGAAATTCGACAACAAGTACGGCACCCGCCACTCGCTCATCGACGGCATCAACCGCGGTACCGACGTCCTCATCGGTGGCAAGAAGGTCTTGATCTGCGGGTACGGCGACGTCGGCAAGGGCTGCGCGGAATCGCTGGCCGGGCAGGGCGCACGCGTCCAGGTCACCGAGATCGACCCGATCAACGCCCTACAGGCGCTGATGGACGGCTTCGACGTGGTCACCGTCGAGGACGCGATCTCCGGGGCCGACATCGTCA
The DNA here is from genome assembly GCF_017654315.1 of Gordonia polyisoprenivorans. Taxonomy (NCBI): domain Bacteria; kingdom Bacillati; phylum Actinomycetota; class Actinomycetes; order Mycobacteriales; family Gordoniaceae; genus Gordonia; species Gordonia polyisoprenivorans. The sequence goes on along the minus strand of NZ_CP072203.1, from coordinate 4,792,119 downwards.
TCACCTCAACCGGTAACAAGGACATCATCCTGCTCGAGCACATGAAGCAGATGAAGAACCAGGCGATCCTGGGCAACATCGGGCACTTCGACAACGAGATCGACATGGCGGGTCTCGAGCGTTGCGGCGCCAAGCGGATCAACGTCAAGCCGCAGGTCGATCAGTGGATCTTCGACGACGGCCACTCGATCATCGTGCTGAGCGAGGGTCGGCTGCTCAATCTCGGCAATGCGACCGGTCATCCGTCGTTCGTGATGAGCAACAGCTTCTCCAACCAGGTCATCGCGCAGATCGAACTGTGGACCAAGAACGACGAGTACGACAACGAGGTCTACCGGCTGCCCAAGCATCTCGATGAGAAGGTCGCCAAGATCCACGTCGAGGCGCTCGGCGGCACGCTGACCAAGCTCACCAAGGAGCAGGCCGAGTACATCAACGTCGACGTCGAGGGCCCCTACAAGCCCGAGCACTACCGCTACTGAGGCGCACCCATCTCGACGAACGCTGCCCCGCTCGACACATCGAGCGGGGCAGCGTTTTTCGCTATTCGTCAGTATCGGGTTCTCGGTGTCCTCAGGCGGTGATGGCAGGCTCGGCGCCCGGGCAGTAGTACCAGGACGAGTTCTCGCGTTCGAAACTCACCGAGGCCTGCTGGCTGCTGCTGCGTTGCGATCCCACCTCGATGTGGGTCTGGATCGTCGACTGTGCCGTGTCGCCATTGACGGAGTTCACCCGCAGTTGTTCGAGCACCAGATTGCCCTGCTGGGTCGGCGCCTGCACCGACGATCGCGCCGCGCTGCAGACCGCGGCCTGCATCCCGGCGACGTTGCGGGCGTTGGCCGCGGCGATGTAGCGCTGCATCGCGTCGGCGATGGCATACGCGGTCGTCGGGTCGACCGCGGACGTGCCGTCGGTGTCCGGGGCGGACTGGGTCGGGGTGTCGGGTGCGGTGCTCGCGCCCCCGCCGTCAGGTGTGGACGGAGCGGTCGACGGCGCGCCGGTGGCGACCGTGGTGTCGGTGCTGCTGCCGGTGTTGACCACGATCAACGTCACCGCGAGTGCCACGATCACGACGACCGTGAGCACGCCGGCGCCGATGGCGACGAGCGCGCCGGTGTTACGCGGGCCACCCGGCGGACGTTGCCCGCCACCGGACATACCCGGCCCGAAGCCGCCACCGGGCCCGATCGGACCGGCGGGCCCGAAACCGCCACCGGGATGGCCACCCGTCGGGAATCCCGGGCTCGCAGGCGGACCGTACGCACCGGGCACCGAGTGAGGCGGCACCGAGTGAGGCGGCAACGGCTGAGCCGGTGCCTGCTGGTACGGAGGTGGCAATGGAGGTGAAAACGGTTGGGCGACCGAGGGTTGGGCCGCAAAGGGTTGCGACGGCGGTGCCGGTGGGAATGCGGCCGGTCCGGGCGCCGGTGACGGTGACGGTGCCTGCGGTGGCGGAGCCTGTCCGCCGGCTCCTTCGGCACCCTGGGTGGTCACCGGGTCGGCGGTCATCGGGTGGGTCGTCATCGTGCGGGTCGGCATCTGCGCGGGCGTCGGAGCCGGTCCCGCACCGGGAGTGGCCGGGCCGGCGGACTCCTCGGGCGTGGGTGCCGTCTGCGCGGGTTCCCGTGATGCATCGCCACCATGGGGCGGCGGATAGGTCATAAGTCTTCCTCGCGACGTGGGTGCAGCCAGGCTATCGGACCGCGTGCGGCGGCGTCGGCGCGCGTCATTCGGGTCGTCGACCCTCAGCCGAGCAGGTCGATCAGTGCCTCCGGGGCCGCGTCGGCGACCTCCGTCCACGGCGAGGCCCACTCCGACCGGGCCAGCTCGCGATACGTGGCATCGACGCGGCGTTGCAGATCCGCATCGCGCTCGTAGTGATCGCGGGGGCGTGTCGGGTCGCCGGCCGACCGCGCCTGCGCGCGACTCATCGCGACGTCGGCCGCCACGGCGAGGAACAGGGTGTGGTCGGGTCGGGGGAGGTCGAGGCGCCCGAATTCGAGGTCGTGCACCCATCGGACCACCTCACCGTCGGCGGGTTGCGCGAGACGCGCGGCACTGTAGGCGGCGTTCGACGCGACATAGCGGTCGGCGACGACGATGTCGTTGCTGTCGATCGCGGCCCGGATGTCCGGGGCCGCCGCCGATCGGTCGAGTGCGAACAGCAGGGCCATCGCATACACGCTCTCGCGTAGATCCCCGTGCTCGCCGTGGAGTGCCTCGGCCGCGATATCGGCGAACAACGACTGGTGATAGCGCGGGAAGGTGACCGTGGCCACGGCGACACCCCGCTCGCGCCATCGCTGAACCAGTCCGGTGACCAGCGTGTTCTTACCGGCGCCGTCGAGTCCCTCGACGGCGATGAGTCGACCCACCTTGTGCTCCTGTGTGATTGACCGGTTGCCTGTGCGGCTGCGACATCGGCGTCGGCACCGCGTGTCCGCGTGACCACTCTGCCCGGACGGTGCCGACCGTCGGCGCTCGGGCGTCACGAACGCGCGGCGCGTCGATCACGGCCGGATGGTCACAACAGTGTCACCATTGTCTTCATGAAGCCACGGATCCTCGTCGTCGATGATGATGCCGCGCTCGCCGAGATGCTCACGATCGTGTTGCGCGGCGAGGGGTTCGAGCCGTTCGTGGTGGGTGATGGGACCCAGGCGTTGACCGCTGTCCGCGAGATCCGCCCCGATCTGGTGTTGCTCGACCTGATGTTGCCGGGAATGAACGGTATCGACGTCTGCCGGGTACTGCGGGCCGACTCCGGGGTTCCGATCGTGATGCTGACCGCCAAGTCCGACACCGTCGATGTGGTGCTCGGTCTGGAGTCGGGCGCCGACGACTACATGGTCAAACCCTTCAAGCCCAAGGAACTCGTCGCCCGGGTGCGTGCTCGACTGCGCCGCACCGACGAAGAGCCCGCGGAACTGCTGTCGATCGGGCCGGTCGAGATCGACGTTCCCGCGCACAAGGTCACCCGCGACGGCGTTCCGATCTCCTTGACGCCGCTCGAGTTCGACCTGCTCGTCGCGCTGGCCCGCAAGCCCCGACAGGTGTTCACCCGCGACGTCCTGCTCGAGCAGGTGTGGGGTTATCGGCACCCGGCCGACACTAGACTCGTCAACGTGCATGTTCAGCGGTTACGCGCGAAAGTCGAGACCGACCCGGAGAACCCGGAGGTCGTTCTGACGGTGAGGGGGGTCGGCTACAAGGCCGGCCCGCCGTGATCGGTCGCAACAGACGACGCGTCAACAGCACCTTCGGACGGCTCACCCGCACGGCGAGCGCGATAGCTTCGGTCTTCGGCCGGATCTGGCGGCGCTCGCTGCAATTGCGGGTCGTGGTCTCGACGTTGGTGCTGTCTTTCGTCGTGCTCCTGATCCTCGGATTCGTGCTGATGAGTCAGATCACCGACCGGTTGCTCGACGTGAAACTGACTGCGGCGACCGAGGAGATCGAGCGCGCCCGCATATCGGTGGAACGCGATCTCGCCAGCGGCGACGGCAACATGTCGGTGCAGAATCGGCTGCGCCAGACCCGGTCGTTGCTCACCGACCGGGACATCGACAGCGGGCAGTCGTCGGGCAACGTCGGCACCTTCGACACCGTGCTGCTGGTGCCCGGTACCGGCGCCGACGGTAGCTCGACCGGCGTCGGACCGGTCTCCGAGATCCCTCGGAACCTGCGCGACATGGTGCAGGGCGGTCAGATCGCCTACCAGTACTCCTCGGTGGCCAACTCGACCGGCGGCCAGGAACCCGCGCTCATCATCGGCTCACCCACCAATGCCTCCGTGCCGGGGCTCGAGTTGTACCTCGTCGTCCCGTCGACCACCGAGAACAGCACCGTCGACCTGGTTCGCGGCACCTTGCTGACCGGTGGTGTGGTGTTGCTCGGCCTGCTGGCGGCGATCGCCTGGCTGGTGTCGAGACAGGTGGTCATCCCGGTGCGCTCGGCGTCGAGGATCGCCGTCCGATTCGCCGACGGTCGACTCAAGGAACGCATGCCGGTCCGCGGTGAGGACGACATGGCACGGCTGGCCATGTCGTTCAACGACATGGCCGAGAGCCTGTCCAAGCAGATCACCCACCTCGAGGAGTTCGGCGGGTTGCAGCGGCAGTTCACCTCCGACGTCAGCCACGAGTTGCGGACGCCGCTGACCACCGTCCGGATGGCCAGTGACGTGCTCTACGAGGGCCGCGACGAGCTCGATCCGGTGCGCCGCAGATCCGTGGAACTGCTGGACAAGGAACTCGACCGCTTCGAGACGCTGCTCAACGAGCTGTTGGAGATCTCCCGACACGACGCGGGCATGGCCGAGCTGGCCGCCGAACGAATGGACATGGCGATCCCGATCGACGCCGCGCTCTCGACGGTGTCGCGCCTGGCCGAGGAGACCGGTACCGAACTGATCCTCGATCTCCCGGCCGAGCCGGTCCTCGCCGAGATCGACCCGCGCCGGGTCGAACGCATTCTGCGCAACCTGCTGGCCAACGCGATCGACCACGGCGAACGCAAACCCGTGACATTGTCGATGCGCTCCGACGGCGACGCCGTGGCGATCACGGTACGCGATCAGGGCATCGGCCTTCGTCCAGGAGAGGAGAAGTTGGTGTTCAACCGCTTCTGGCGCTCCGATCCGTCGAGATTCCGCCGGTCCGGCGGCACCGGGCTGGGCCTGGCGATCAGCATCGAGGACGCCCGGCTGCATCAGGGCCGGCTCGAGGCGTGGGGCGAACCCGGCCAGGGCGCGTGCTTCCGGCTGACCCTGCCCCTGGTGCGCGGACACAAGGTGCTCGGCTCGCCGTTGCCCCTCAAACCAGTCGGCACGAGCAAGGTCAAGAGCGTCGCCAAACCCGCCCGCGTCGAGGGGGCCGTCGGTGGTGAGTGAACATCGGCCGGCCGGGACGAGATCGGTCGGGGCGAGATGGCGCCTGCTGGCGCCGGTCCTGTGCATCGTCGCGGCCCTGCTCGCGGCCTGTGGCGGTATCCCCGACGATTCGCTGCCGCAACCGATCAGTTCCTTCGCCCGCGAGGGACCGACCAACGCGGTGCCGGCGCCCCAGCCCGACATGGACCCCGAGGCGCTGGTGCGCGCGTACCTGAAAGCCACCGCGGCACCCTCCGACGCGCACGCCGCGGCCCGCAAATTCCTTGCCCCGGTGACCGCGGCGCAATGGGACGAGCGCGGTGACGCGATCATCCTCGACGACATCAACACCTACGTCGACCAGCGCAGCCCGACCGCTGTGAGGATGCGCCTCGTCGGCGACAACGTGGGCGTCCTTAAGCCCGACGGTCATCTGCTGCCGGCGACCGGTCAGGTGGAGACCACCCTGACGCTGGCGCGGGTGGGCAATCAGTGGCGCATCGACGGCACCCTGCCCGATCGAACGATGATCGACCGCAACCAGTTCGAGGTCAGCTATCGCTCGGTGTCGGTGTACTACACCGACCGGACGCGATCGCACCTCGTGCCGGACCCGAGGTGGCTCTACGGCGGTACCGATTCGGACCCGACGACGCTGGTGAACACCCTCATCGACGGGCCGGCCGACGACCTGGCCGCCGCGGTCGATTCCGGTTTTCCGAGTGGGTCGGCGTTGCGGGGTCCGGTCACACCGGTGGCCGGGGGAGGGGTGCGCGTCGAACTGACCGGCATCGGCAGTCCGTCCACCCGGGATCGCACGCTGCTCGCCGCGCAGATCATCTGGACCCTCAGCGGAGCCGACATCGGCGGCCCGTACGTGATCAACGCCGACGGTGCACCGCTGGTCGGCGACCGGGCCGCGGGCTGGCAGACGACCGACGTGCGGTCCTTCGATCCGAACGTGCCGCCGACATCGGCCGTGGGGCTCAACATCATTCGCAATGGAGCGATGTCGCGGGTCATCGACAACGGCACCGTGCCGGTATCGGGTTCGCTCGGCGCCGGAACCTCGGTACGGTCGGCGTCGATCTCTCCGGACGGATCGCGGGTGGCCGCGGTGCTCGCCGCCGGCGGCCCCGACCCGAGGCTGAACCTGGCGGTCGGCGACTACGGCGGGTCGCCGACGACGATCACCTCCGGCTTGTCGATCACCCGCCCGTCCTTCGGCCCGGAGAACGAGCTGGTCTGGGCCGTCGTCGACGGGCGGCCCGTCGAGTGGATCGGCAACGATCCCGGCGGTGCCCGCATCGCCGAGATCGACGCCGGAGCGGTCGCCGCACTGGTGCGCGGGCCGATCACCGAGTTGCAGGTCGCCCCCGACGGGGTGCGGGTCGCGATGATCGTGTCCGGGCAGGTGGTGTTCGCGGTGCTCGCGACCAACGCCGACGGGCAACTCACGCTCGCGCAGCCGATGATCGCCGCCTACAACATCGGAAACCGCGCGGTCTCGCTGGACTGGGCGTCGCCGACCACCGTGATGGTCGCCCGGGACGCGACCGACTCCCCGGTGGTGCAGGTGTCGATCAGCGGGACCCCGGCCGTCGGCCTGCTCAGCGGCAATGTCTCGCCCCCAGTCACCGCGGTCGTCGCCAACCCGACGACCGTCTACATCGCCGACCAGCGTGGTGTGTTGCGTCTCGGCAGCACCAACGGTCAGGCCGACGAGTACTGGACCGAGGTCGAACCGGCGATGACACCGGGGACCATCCCGGTCATCCCCTGACGCGACCGCTGTTGTGACGCAGGGTATTTCAGGCCCCGGCGAGGACCACGACCGCGCCGATCCCGATTCCGTGGGTGCGGCACACCCGCACCGATTCGGCGGCCGTGGCGCCGGTGGTGAGTACGTCGTCGACGAGGATCGCCGCACCCGCAGGACAGTGCGCATCGGCTCGCAGTCGGATGCTGCCGCGGAGGTTCGCGCGCCGCTCGCGCGCGTCGAGCCCCGACGAGTCGCGGGTGGTCATCGCCGTGGTCAGCAATGGCCGCACCCGGGTGCGGGGGCCCAGATGTGCGGCGGCGACGCCGGCGACGGCCGTCACCGGGTCGCCGCCCCGACGCCGGGCCGCGAGTGGGCGGGTCGGTGCCGGGATCAGATGCAGCCGCGCGGCGTCGGGCAGCTCGCCCCAGCGCGCCAGCGTGATCACCGTGTCGGCCAGCGCCCGTCCGAGAGGTGTGACGAGGTCACGCCGCCCGTGTTCTTTCATCGCGATGATCGAGGCGCGCAACGGTCCCCGGTAGCGGCCCACCGACCACACCGGGAGCCCGATGGACACCCGCGGATGCAATTCGAGGGGTGCGTCGGCGACCTTCGCCGCGCAGTCGGGACACCAATCGCGTCCGGGGCGCCCGCAACCGCCGCACGTGCGCGGCAGGACGAGGTCGGCGCCCTCGACGCCCACCCGTCCCAGGCCCGTGGCGAGGACCGAGAAGAGGGAGGCCACCGGGCGGGACGGGGGTGTGCTCACCCGTCGAGCGTGGCATCGGATCTCTCGGACGTCCCGTCCGCGTGGGCGTGTGCCCGTCGCCACCGTGGGCGGGTTCGGGTCTGTGGAGTGCCGGTCGTCGCGCTCCCGGGTGGGCCGTTGGTCCCGACTTCGGTGACCGCGACGTGACGCACTGATCAGAAACGTGGCCGCGCTGCGAACATCCGACTACGGTCAGAGGTACAAGAGGTTGATTGGTCATCGCAGGAGCGCACAACCGCTCCGCGCCGGGAGGTGAGGCCAGTGCACATGGGTGCCGACCGTCGGTCGGTACTGACTCGGTTCCTGCTCTGCGATTCTTGAGTCGACATCGAAGGATCCATCCGAAATCATTGAGCGCCAACTTCTTTGACATTCCTCTTGGGCGCATGTGATTGGTGGACCCCGTGTTCGGCACCTCGAGGTCGAAAAGCACTTTCCAGGAGGTAGTTCCATGTCATCTGTCATCCACCGCAAGGGCCAGCGCGAATCCAAGGTCGCCGCGGTCGACGACATCGACAACCAGTCCGCGTTCGTCATCCCACCGGGAACGGTGGAGTCCGACGAACCCGCCGAGCCCGACGCCAAGGTGGCGTTCAGCGGCCGCAACGTCGAAATACCCGAGCATTACCGGATCTTCGTCGGCGACAAGCTCGCCCGACTCGAACGCTACGATCCGACCATTTTCCGCTTCGACGTCGAGCTGAACCACGAACGCAATCGCCGCCAGTCCAAGGTCTGTCAGCAGGTGGAACTCACCGCGATGGGCAAGGGCCCGGTGGTGCGCGCACAGGCGTGTGGCGAGAATTTCTACTCGGCACTCGAGTCGGCACTGGACAAGATCGAGTCGCGACTGCGTCGGGTCAAGGACCGCCGCAAGGTGCACTACGGCAACCGCCGCCCCTTGTCGGTGGCCGAGGCCACCGAGGTCGGGGCGCCCCGCCTGCGTGACAACCAGCTGTCGGTTGATGCGGGCCCGTCGCCCGAGGGTGCCGAACAGTCGGCCGAACAGCAGTGGGATGACGGTGTCGCCGAACGCACGCCCGGTCAGGTGGTCCGCGTCAAGGAGCACCCCGCGGTGCCGATGACCGTCGATGACGCGCTCTACGAGATGGAGCTCGTCGGGCACGACTTCTTCCTGTTCCACGACAAGGAGAGCGACAAGCCGTCGGTGGTCTACCGACGCCACGCCTTCGACTACGGGCTGATCCGGCTCGCCTGACCGGCGAACCTGTCGAGTCCGTCGGCGGGGCGGTGCGGACGATACGTCCGTACCGCCCCGCCGCGCGTCGGCGCCGAATCGGTCACCCCCGACCCCCGATGCGGCCGATCAGATCTTCTTCAGGCGGCCTCGGTACGATGGACGGCGGCCTGTGCGCTGCACGGGCCGTGGTTGGACGTCGACATGAGTAAGGGACTCGATCAACGGTGCTGAACAAGCTGCTGCGCATCGGCGAAGGCCGGATGGTCAAGCGACTCGATGCCATCGCATCGCACGTCGAGACATTGTCCGACGAGGTCGAGGCGCTCGGCGACGACGATCTGCGGGCCAAGACCGACGAGTTCAAGGAGCGTTACGCCGAGGGCGAGACGCTCGAAGAACTGTTGCCCGAGGCGTTCGCGGTGGCCCGCGAGGCGGCCTGGCGCGTTCTCGACCAGAAACACTTCCACGTCCAGATCATGGGTGGCGCGGCGCTGCACTACGGCAATATCGCCGAGATGAAGACCGGTGAGGGCAAGACCCTCACCTGTGTGTTGCCCGCCTACCTCAATGCCATCTCCGGCGACGGCGTCCACGTCGTCACCGTCAACGACTATCTCGCCAAGCGCGACGCCGAGTGGATGGGCCGGGTGCACCGGTTCCTCGGCCTCGAGACCGCGGTCATCCTGACCGGGATGTCGCCGGATCAGCGCCGCGAGGCCTATGCCGCCGACATCACTTACGGCACCAACAACGAGTTCGGCTTCGACTACCTGCGCGACAACATGGCGCACTCCCTCGAGGAGCTGGTGCAGCGCGGCCACAACTTCGCGATCGTCGACGAGGTCGACTCGATCCTCATCGACGAGGCGCGTACCCCGCTGATCATCTCCGGGCCGACCGAGGGATCGAGCAAGTGGTACGTCGAATTCGCCCGCATCGCACCGCTACTCGAGCGTGACGAGCACTACGAGGTCGACATCAAGAAGAAGACCATCGGTGTGCACGAGGCCGGCGTGGAGTTCGTCGAGGACCAGCTGGGCATCGACAACCTCTACGAGGCGGCCAACTCGCCGCTGGTGAGCTACCTCAACAACGCCATCAAGGTCAAAGAACTGTTCCACCGCGACAAGGACTACATCGTCCGCAACGGTGAGGTCCTCATCGTCGACGAGTTCACCGGTCGCGTGCTCGACGGTCGCCGGTTCAACGAGGGTCTGCACCAGGCCATCGAGGCCAAGGAAGGCGTCGAGATCAAGGCCGAGAACCAGACGCTGGCCACGATCACGCTGCAGAACTACTTCCGCATGTACGACAAGCTCGCCGGCATGACGGGTACCGCCGAGACCGAGGCCGCCGAGTTCGACCAGATCTACAAACTGGGCGTGCTCCCGATCCCGACCAACAAGCCGATGATCCGCAAGGACCAGGGCGACCTGATCTACAAGACCGAGGAGGCCAAGTTCTCCGCGGTGGTCGACGACATCACCGAGCGCCACGAGATCGGCCAGCCGGTGTTGATCGGTACCACCAGCGTCGAGCGCTCGGAGTACCTCTCGCGCCAGCTCAGCAAGCGCGACATCCCGCACACCGTGCTGAACGCGAAATTCCACGAGCAGGAAGCCCAGATCGTCGCCGAGGCCGGCCGGATCGGCGCGGTCACCGTCGCCACCAACATGGCCGGTCGTGGTACCGACGTCGTGCTCGGCGGCAACCCCGACATCATCGCCGACACCCGCCTGCGCAAGGCGGGCCTCGACCCGGTGTCGACTCCCGACGAGTACGAGGCCGCGTGGGAAGAGGCGATCGAGACCGCGCGGGCGGCCGCGGCCGACGAGGCCGAGCAGGTCCGCGAGGCAGGCGGCCTATATGTTCTCGGCACCGAACGACACGAGTCGCGTCGCATCGACAACCAGCTGCGCGGCCGCTCCGGTCGACAGGGCGATCCGGGGGAGTCCCGGTTCTATCTCTCGCTCGGAGACGAGTTGATGCGCCGGTTCAACGGCGCCGCGCTCGAGTCGATCATGAACCGGGTGAACCTGCCCGACGACGTGCCGATCGAGGCGAAGATGGTCACCAAGGCCATCCGCAGCGCGCAGACCCAGGTCGAGCAGCAGAACTTCGAGGTCCGCAAGAACGTCCTCAAGTACGACGAGGTGATGAACGAGCAGCGCAAGGTCATCTACGCCGAGCGCCGCACCATCCTCGAGGGCTCCGACCACCGGGAACAGATCCTGGAGATGGTCGCCGAGGTCGTCGGCGCATACGTCGACGGAGCGACCTCCGAGGGTTATGCCGAGGACTGGGATCTCGACGAGCTGTGGTCGGCGTGCCGGGCGCTCTACCCGATCGAGCTCGATCCCAAAGAGGTCGTCGGCGAGAACGAGTACGGCGAGCGTGACGACATCTCCGCCGAGGAGCTCAAGGAGATCCTCATCGCCGACGCGCAGGCCGCCTACGAGAAGCGCGAGGCGCAGATCACCGAGGTCGCCGGCGAGGGCGCGATGCGTCAGCTCGAGCGGACGATCCTGTTGTCGGTGCTCGACCGAAAGTGGCGCGACCACCTCTACGAGATGGACTACCTGCGTGAGGGCATCCACCTGCGGTCGATGGCCCAGCGAGACCCGGTCGTGGAGTATCAGCGCGAGGGCTTCGACATGTTCAGCGGCATGCTCGAGGGACTGAAGGAAGAGACCCTGCAGTTCCTGTTCAACGTGCAGGTGCAGACCGAGGCCCCGCCCGTTCCCGCGCCCGCCGCGGCCTCACTGCGCCAGCCGGCTCCCGCGCTGGCCGGTGCCGCGACCGGAGCGTCGAGCCAGGCGCCGCCCGCACTGCGGGCGGTCGGTGACGGCGTGCCCGACGACGGTGGCCCCGATGTCTCGGCGATGACGTTCTCCGGGCCCGACGAGGGCGGTGGCGAGGTCAGCCACAGCGAGGCCGAGGAACTCGAGGACCCGGCGATCGTGTCGGCGTCCCGGCGTGAGCGTCGCGCCGCGGCCCGCGCCCAGACGAAGACCTCCCGACCCCCGAAGGCCAAGAAGAAGCGTCGGTAGGCGGCCGCCGAAAAAAACTTCGGACGAAGTGGAACCGGAGCGCCCTGCGGTGCGTCCGATTTCCATGACCACAACCCTCACCGCCACCGCTCCCGCCGACGCTCCCGTTCGCGCAGGGGCTCAAGTCCCCGTTCGCGCCGTGGCCGATACGCCCGTCGACCATCTACGCGTCGTCGCAGCACCCGCCTACGAGCCGGTCGGGGAGCCGAGCCGGGCGACCGACGGGCCGCTGGTGACCGCACCGCTCGGTACGCCGCCGGTCCGACGACCCGAGCCGGTGGCGGTACCGGCGGGGACGGTCGAGGCACGCCGCGTTGCCGCGCGGACCGTCACCGCTCTGCTCGAGGTCCTCGACCGGCGGCGTCCGGCGGCACACCTGGAGACCGCGGTCTCCCCACAGCTCTACGAGCACATCGTCACCCTGCTGCGCCCCGACATCGCCCGGCCCGAGAACCGCGCCGCAGGAGTGAGCGCCCGCATACGACGGATCCACATCCAGATGTGTGATCCGTCGACGGCGGAGATCTTCGGCAGTTTCGAGCGGGGTCGCCGGGTTCGCGCTTTCGCCGGACGCATCGAACGCGTCCCGGTCCGGGTGCGCCAGGCCGGCCGGGTCCGATCGAGCCTTCCGGTTCGGGTCGAATACCGGTGGCGGCTGGCGACTTTGGAGATGAGCTGAGAGCAGGCGCTCAGCTCACGCCCGCACCGGACGGCGAGACCAAGATCTTCACCGCGGTTTCGTTGTGGTGCAACAGCGTGTCGAAGCCCTCGTCGAGAAGCTGGTCGAGTCCGATGCGCCCGGTGATGAAGGGTGCGAGATCGACCTTGCCCTCCTCGACGAGCCGGATGGTCGCCGGATGGCTGTTGACGTAGGCGATGGTGCCGCGCATGTCGATCTCCTTGAGCACCAGTTTCTGCATGTCGAGCGTCCCGGGATGACCCCAGATCGACACCACCACAAGGACTCCCGTCGGCTTGAGCGCATCGAAGAGGGTGTCGAGAGCCGGCTGCACCGAGGTGCATTCGAAGCCGACGTCGGCACCGCGACCGCCGGTGAGATCCCGGACGACCTCGACCACGTCCTGCGTCGACGGGTCGACGATGTGGTCACCGACGCCGGTGTCACGAGCCTTCTCCCGGCGCAGCCGGCTCGGCTCGCTGACGATCGTGGTGATGCCCTCGGCCTTGCACACCGCCGCGGTGAGCAGACCGATCGGGCCGGCTCCGGTGATCAACGCGACGTCCCCGGCACCGGCGCCGCTGCGCTGCACCGCATGGAATCCCACCGACAGGGGTTCGATCAACGCCGCCTGGTCGAGGGGAATGTCCTTGGACACCTTGTGGACCCAGCGTCGCTCGACGACGATCTTCTCGCCGAGGCCACCACCGCGACCACCGAGCCCGATGAAATTCATGTCGGCCGAGAGGTGATAGTTGTGGCTGTCCGGGCCGGTGTCGACACCGTCGGCGATGATGTAGGGCTCCACGACGACGTGATCGCCCGGCGCGAGGTCCTCGACGCCGTCGCCGACCGCCGACACCACACCCGACATCTCGTGTCCCAGCGTGATCGGCGCGCTTTCGCCGCTGATCGGCTGAGGGTGTCCCGACGGCGGGATGAAGATGGGTCCGTCGGCGTACTCGTGCAGGTCGGTCCCACAGATCCCGCACCACGCCACATCGATGGCGACGGTGCCGGGCTCGACGGCGGGCTCGTCGATGTCCTCGATCCGGATGTCCCCCCGGTCGTAATAGCGTGCTGCGCGCATCATCAACTCCGTTCTTCTCCGGTGCCGGCGGACCGTCGTGGTCGTCGGTTCCTCGCCGGGCACTCTGGCATCGAGTGAAGAACCGAGCGCCCACGTCGGGCAACAGTTGCCGAGGGGTTGCACCCCCAGGCCTTACGATCATCGATGTGGCCAATCGGTTGTCCCCGCGCGAGGCGATGTACTACTTCCTGGATCCGACGGGCGCGACCAGCCATCTGGGGGCGCTGCTGATCTTCGACGATGCCGGCCCGCCCGCCGGGGCCGCGGCCGACGGCGCGCGTCACATCCTCGACTATCCCTCGCTGGTGTCGTTGGTGGAGAACCGGTTACAGCTCGCGCCGCGCTACCGGCAGATCGTTCTGCCGGTGACGATGGGTCTGGCGCGGCCGGTGTGGGTCGACGATCACGACTTCGACATCAACTTCCACATCCGCCGCTCCGGGCTGCCCCGCCCGGGCACTCTGACCGAACTCGGCGATCTGATCGCCCGCGTGATGTCGCGCCCGCTGGATCGGTCGCGACCGCTCTGGGAGATGTATCTGATCGAGGGGCTCGAGGGCAACGGCTATGCGGTGCTCACCAAGAGCCATCGGTGTCTCGTCGACGACTTCGCCGGACCCGAGATCAGTCAGGTGATCACCGACGAGACCGCCGAGGTGGTGCAGTACGAGCCGGACCTGTGGATGCCCGGGCACCCACCCGGTGCGACGTCTTTGGCGATCGGTGCGCTCGCCGAGGCGGTGTCGCGGCCGGGGGAGTTCATCGACTCGGTCGTCACCGGCAACGGCGTCGTCGGTGGTGTCCGCACGGTCGTCGACTCCACGGTGCGACGTATCGGCGATCTGATCGGCGAGGTGACCGACTCGGCGCCACAGAGTCCGCTGAACTCGCCGGGTAGTTCGTCGCAGATGTTCGCGGTGTCCTCGGTGCCTCGCCGCGACTGCGCGAAGATCGCCGAGCACCATCGTTGCACCGTCAACGATGTGGTGCTCGCGATCGTCAGCGGCGTGATGCGCCGGTGGTTGCTGTCCTTCGACGTCGCCGCTCCCATCACCGACACGGTGCGCGTCGAGATCCCGCTGTCGACCCGGGATCCGGGGATGGCGCCGGATGCCGAGCGGGATTCCACGTGGATCGATGTGGGTGCCCCGGGCTTCGTGACGGATCTGCCCGTGGGAGAGGACAATCCGAAGGTGCGGCTCTCACAGGTCGCCGCGCTCGCCGATCGCTACGCCCAATCGTCGCGCCGGGTGACGCTCGGTCCGCGGCCACTGCTTCCCGACCTCGGCATGGTGCCGTTCCCGGAATTCAGCTCGTGGGCGTTCCGGTCGCTCGGTACCCGCGGCTACAACATCCCCCTGTCCATCACCAGCTCGCCGGTGTCGGATCGGTATGTCTTGGGGCGCAAGGTGAGTGCGGTGCATGCGGTGCCGGGGTTGATCGCCGGACACGCGTTGTCGATCGGGGTGGTGGAGTACCGCGACCGGTTGAACTTCGCGTTCACCGCAGACCGCGGCGTCATCGGTGATCTGCCCGCGCTCGCGGGCTACGTCGCCGAGTCGTTCGAGGAATTGCTGGGGGCGCAATGAGTGGGCGAGATCGCGCGATCACGCCGACCGCCGTCGGCCAGTAGGGTGAGCGCGTGCAGAAGCGAAGGACTCATCGATGAGGGTGTACTTTCCGGCGACGTTGACGATGCTGATGGAACTCGACGAGTCGGGTGAGTTCCGGCCGGTCGGCGGGACGGGATTCGCGCTGACCCCGGCCTTGCGCGAATCGTTCCTGTCCGGCGACGACGAGGAACTCGCCGAGGTCGCGATGCGTGAGGCCGCGCGGGCGTCGCTGCGGCTGCTCGCCGGTGAGGCCCCAGAACCCGGCGACGCCCACGCCGATGCCGAACTCGCCGCCGATGCGGCCGGCACCAAGCCCGGTGTCACCCCGAAGCTGCCACCACGTCGGGCGGTCGTCGCCGCCGACGTCGAGAACCCCACCCTGCATCCCGAACTCGACGCCGCCGTCGTCCGTGCCGCCGGACCGATCCCGCGCTCGGCCGTCGCCTCGGTGCATGTCGACGGGGCCGACGCCGAGGCCGCGGTGCGCAACGCCGTCGTCGTCATCGACGCCGCCGATCTCGGTGACGAGGACGCCGAACTCGCCGTCGGTGACGTCGATGATCACGACCTGGGGTGGTATGCCACCCAGGAGCTGCCGTTCCTGCTCGAACTGCTCTGAATCCCCCGGGTCCGAGAACCCGGGGTGGCCACGGGGTATCGCCCTCTCGGACCGTAACCTACGCTCCCGTAGGTTACGGTGGTCCGGTGAGCGGATCGACGAGTTCGAGGATGGGCGTCATGAAATTCAGGGCTGGGGGAATCAGGGTCCGGGACATCCGGGAACGATTCGAGGAGCCGGTGTCGGGGATCGCCGCCCGGACCAGGGGCGGGCAGTGGATTCGTGCTGCTGTTGCCCGGGTGACCACCCCGCTGCTGCCCGACGACTATCTGCATCTGGCCAATCCGCTGTGGTCGGCGCGCGAGCTGCGCGGCAAGATCGTGTCGGTCACCGCCGAGACCGAGGACTCGGCGACCATCCGTATCCGTCCCGGATGGGGATTCTCCTTCGACTACGCGCCCGGTCAGTACATCGGCATCGGTGTCCTCGTCGACGGGCGGTGGACCTGGCGCTCCTACTCGCTGACCTCGGTCCCCGACACGACGCGCGACGAGGGGACCATCGCCATCACCGTCAAGGCGATGCCGGAGGGCTTCCTGTCTTCGCATCTGGTCAATGGCCTGACGCCGGGCACCGTCGTGCGGTTGGCGGCGCCGCAAGGTGAATTCGTGCTCCCGCAACCACTTCCGGACAAGATCTTGTTCGTCACGGCCGGCAGTGGCATCACGCCGATCATCTCGATGCTGCGCACCATGGCCCACCGCCACCAGCGCACCGACATCCGGCTCATCCATTCCACCCCGACGCCCGCGGATCTCCTCTTCGGCGACGAACTGTCGCGGTTGCACGCCGACGGCGTCATCGATCTGCACATCCAATACACCCGGACCGACGGCAAGGTGACCCCGGACTCGCTGACCGCGCTCTGCCCGGATTGGACGCAGCGGCAGACGTGGGCGTGCGGCCCGGGTGCCTTCCTCGACATGGTTTCTGGTGTGTTCGCCGACGGCCATGCCGATCTGCTGCACATCGAACGGTTCGCGCTCGAGCGGGGCGTGGTGGGTGCGGTCGGCGGAACGGTCACCTTCGGTCGTTCCGGGCGGACCGAGGAGGTCGACGGCGCCACGACACTGCTCGAGGCAGGGGAGTCGGCAGGGGTACTCATGCCGTTCGGGTGCCGCATGGGCATCTGTCAGAGCTGTGTGGTGATGCTCGACCGCGGATGCGTTCGCGATCTGCGGTCGGGTGTCGAACACGTCGAGGGTGAACGTATCCAGACCTGCGTCAGCGCGGCCGCGGGGGACTGCACCCTCGACGTCTGACACCGGCCGCGTCGACGCCCGCCGACGAGGCGGGACACGGTCGATCGGGCGCAAACATCGCCCCGTCGTCGCAGACCCGTTAGGCTCGAACACGGCTGCTGTCGACCACGGAGGAGATCCGCGTGCGAGCCGAAGTGTCCCGACTGTCCGAAACGACCGAGGTTCCGGTCTGCTCCGACGGGGTGGTCACCCTGCGGGCACACCGGAGTGACGACATCGATCGCGTGGTCGGTTACGCCACCGACCCGCTGACCATGCGCTGGGCGCGTATGCCCTCGCCCTACGGCCGCTCCGATGCCGAGCGTTTCATCGACGGGGCTCTGCGAGGGTGGGATGACGGCGATTCCATGACCTGGGCGATCGAGCACGAGGGGCGATTCGCAGGCAGTGTCGAGCTGCAGGGCGCCGGGCGGATCGTCGAGGTCGGATTCGTCCTGCATCCCGATGCCCGGGGAGCGGGTCTCGCGCGCCGGGCGGTGGTGCTCGCGATGACGTATGCAGCCGCCGAACGCGACGTGGAGGTCGTGCGGTTCCACGCCGCCGAGGGCAATCTGGCGAGTCTTCGGGTCGCGCACGCCGCCGGGTTCACCCTGCTCGCGCGCCTGCCCGACTGGCTCGAGATGAACAGCCGCGTCGTCGACGCGTGGTGTGCCAAGTGGCATGCCGGCGACGACTTCGCACCGAAATCGCGGTGGCACGCCACCACCTTCGACACCGAGCGATTCCGGTTGCGCCCGCTGGCCGAGAAGGACGACGAGCGTATCCGCGAGACCCTCGACGACCCGATCTCGCGCAAATACCTCTTCGAGCGCCCCGATCCGCTGTCGGTCGAACATGCGGCAGTCGAACGCACCCGGAAGTGGTGGACCGCCGCGTGCGGGAGCACCTGCACCTGGGCGGTCGCCGATCAGGAGACCGACGAATACATGGGCGACATCTCGATCTTCGCGATCGACGACGTCACCGGCGCCGAGATCGGCTTCTACACGCATCCGGCGTCGCGTGGCAAAGGTGTTCTGGGAGAAGCATTCCCGGCGGCGGTGCGCCACATCTTCGACGTCCTCGACATCCGGCGGCTGACCATGTTCGCAGCGGCCTCCAATGAGGGCAGCCGGGCGCTCGCCCGTAACGCCGGCTTCACCGAGTTCGGCACCCAGCCCCTGGCGGCGAGTTCCGACGGCCATATCGAGGATCTCGTCGGATACGAACTCCTGCGGGAGAACTGCACACTCTGAGCGGTCCCGACCCAGGTCGCACCGATGTCTGTTTCACCAAGGCTGGACACCTCGCGCCCAGTAACCTACGCTGTCGTAAGTTACGGAAACGTAGCCGTAGGCGGGAGTAGCTTGTCCCGGCCGCGGCGTGAGGTGAGAGGAATCCATGGCGATCACCGACATCCCCGAATACGCCCACCTGTCCGAGTCCGACGTCGAAGCCCTCGGCGCCGAACTCGATGCCATCCGGGCCGACATCGAGGCGGCGCGCGGTGAGCGTGACGCCCGCTACATCCGCAACACCATCCGCTTCCAGCGTGGCCTCGAGCTCGCCGGCCGGACGATGATCGCCGGCTCGCGCAACCGCGGGCTGTGGTGGGCGGGCGCGGCCACGCTCGGCGTTGCCAAGATCGTGGAGAACATGGAGCTCGGGCACAACGTGATGCACGGGCAGTGGGACTGGATGAACGATCCCGAGGTGCACTCGACCACCTGGGAGTGGGACAACACCGATCCCTCGGCGCATTGGAAGCACACCCACAACTACATCCATCACAAGTACACCAACGTGCTCGGCATGGACGACGACGTGGGCTACGGGCTGCTGCGCGTGACGCGCGATCAGCGATGGCAGCCGTTCTACCTGGGCAACCTGGTGTACAACGCCCTGCTGGCGCTGTTGTTCGAATACGGTGTTGCCGCACAGCATCTCGAGCTCGGCAAGAAGCGCCGTACCCCCGAGGCCAAGGAACAGTTCCGCCGGGATCTGGCCGATGTGGGCCGCAAGGTGGGCCGCCAGCTCGCCAAGGACTACGCCGTGCAGCCGACGCTGGTCGCCGCGGCAGCCCTGGCGTTCGGCGGCGACAAGCGCGATGCCGCAACGGCTTTCCGCAAGGCGGCGACCGCCGACGCGATGGCCAACGTCATCCGCAACGTGTGGACCAACGCCGTCATCTTCTGCGGGCACTTCCCGGACGGCGCCGAGAAGTTCACCAAGCAGGACGTCGACTCCGAGACGCAGGCGCAGTGGTATCTGCGACAGATGTTGGGCAGCGCCAACTTCCGGTGCGGTCCCGTGCTGGCGTTCATGAGCGGCAACCTCTCCTACCAGATCGAGCACCACATCTTCCCGGACCTGCCGAGCAATCGGCTCGCCGAGATCGCGGTGCGAGTGCGCGCGCTGTGCGAGAAGTACGATCTGCCCTACACCACCGGCTCGTTCCCGCTGCAGTACGCGAAGTCGTGGCGCACCATCGCCAAGTTGTCGCTGCCGGACAAATACCTCTCGGCAACCGCCGACGACGCACCCGAGACTGCGTCCGAACGTCGTTTCAAGCAAGGTCTGCCCGAGGGCACTCGACTGCACGCGACCGTCGACCCGTTGACCGGTCGGCGCCGCGGACTGCGCTCGGCGATCAAGTCCATGCGCGAGCGTCGGCGGACCCGAGTGGGACGATCGTCCCAGGTGGTGGAGCGTCGCGCGGCCTGAGGCGGGCTCCCCGTCTCGGCGCCGCAAGCGCATAATGGACACCGATGGCAATCACCGACATCAATGAGTACGCCCACCTGACCGACGCCGACGTCGAGGCGCTCGGGGCCGAACTCGACGCGCTGCGCCGCGAGATCGAGGCCGACCGCGGGGTGCGCGACGTCACCTACCTGCGGCGCACGATTCTCGCTCACCGGGTCCTCGAGGTCTCCGGGCGTCTCGCGCTGCTCGGCAGTCATCGGCGGCCGTTGTGGCTGCTGGGCACCGGTGCGCTCGCGCTGGCCAAGATCATCGAGAACATGGAACTCGGGCACAATGTGATGCACGGGCAGTGGGATTGGATGAACGATCCCGAGGTCCACTCGACGACGTGGGAATGGGACATGGTGTGCGCGTCGCCGCACTGGAAGCACTCCCACAACTACATCCATCACAAGTACACCAACGTCGTCGGCATGGATCACGACGTCGGCTACAAGATCCTGCGGGTCACCCGCGACGAGCCCTGGGAACCGCGACGCGCGCTGCAGCCGCTGTTCAATCTGCTCCTGGCAGCCACCTTCGAGTGGGGCATCGGCCTGCACGACCTCGCGCTCAAAGAGGTCATTCAGGGCGAGAAGCCCAAAGAGGTCGCGATCCCGCAGATGAAGGAATTCGGCCGCAAGATCGGCAAGCAGGTCGCCAAGGACTATGTGTTGTTCCCGGCGCTGACCGGGCCGAATTTCCGGCACACCCTGACCGCGAATCTGACGGCGAATCTGATCCGCAACCTCTGGGCGTATGTGGTCATCTTCTGCGGGCACTTCCCGGACGGCGCGGAGAAATTCACCGTCGACACCCTCGAGAACGAGACCCAGGGCCAGTGGTACCTGCGACAGATGTTGGGCAGCGCCAACTTTCGTGCCGGCCCGGCCATGGCATTCATGTCGGGGAACCTCTGCTACCAGATCGAGCACCACCTGTACCCCGACCTGCCGAGCAACCGGCTCGCCGACATCTCGGTGCGGGTGCGCGCGCTGTGTGACAAATACGATCTGCCCTACACGACCGGCTCACTGTGGGTGCAGTACGGCAAGACGCTGCGCACCATCAACAAACTCGCATTGCCGGACCGGTTCCTGCGCGACACCGCCGACGATGCACCCGAGACCGCCTCGGAACGTCGTTTCGCGGGCATCGACAAGGCGCTCGGGTTGCGCTCGGCCATCGCCGAGGCCCGGCGCAGGCGACGGCTGCGTCGTCACGCGCGCTGAGTCGGGCTCAGAGACACGCCCTAGACCGCCTGGACTTCGCCGCGCAGCCGTTGCTGCGCGGCGATTCCTTGCACCGAGTGCTCGCGCTCACCGATAGCGAACGCCGCCCACAGCACGATGCCGAGCACCGCGGTAGCCGCGCCCGCAGCGCACACCAGGTTCCACCCGCCGGTCTGATATGCCCATCCGCCGAACGCCGAACCCGCGACGCCGCCGGCGAAGTAGGCCACCATGTAGGCGGTCGTCAGCCGAGAGCGTGCCTCGCCGTCGAGCGAGTACACCGCGGCCTGGTTGGCGATCTGCACGCCCTGCACGCCGAAATCGAAGACGAGCAGCGCGAGGATCAGCACCAGCACCTGGTGCGCACCCGCCCACAACAGCCCCCAGCTGAGAAGCTGGACGACCCACACGCCGTATTGGGTGTGGCGCAGATAGCCGCGGTCGGCGAGTCTGCCGACCCGTGGGGCGGCCAGCGCACCGGCCACCCCGGCCAGACCGAACAGCCCGATCTCGGCGTCGGAGAAGTGATACGACGAGCCGTGGGCTCCGGCGAGCAGGAAGGCGATCGCCGTCCACATCGCCGAGAACGCGGCCATGTTCAGTCCGCCGAGCACCATGCGGTGGCGCAGGACGCTCTCCGACCGGATCAGCGTCGCGATCGAGGCCAGCACACGCGGATACGACGTGGTGCCCGAGCGCTCGACCGCGGTGTGCGGCGCCCGCCACCAGACCGCGGCGGCCATCATCACCTGCATGACCGCGGCCACGACGAGCACGGTGCGCCAGCCGCCCGCCTGCGCGATGAGGCCCGACAGGACGCGGGAGAACAGGATGCCGACGAGCAATCCGCTCATCACCGTGCCGACGACGGCGCCGCGTTCACTCGGCCCGGCCACCGCCGCGGCCCACGGTACGACCACCTGTGCCGCCGACGCCGACACCCCGACCGCGAACACCATGATCATCAGGACCGCGTAGGTGGGTGCGGCCGCGGCGATCGCCAAACCGATGCACGACACGACCAGCAGCCCGCCGACGAGCCGTCGGCGGTCCAGGAAGTCGCCCAGCGGTACGACCAGAGCCAGACCGATCAGGTAGCCGACCTGGGTCACCGAGATGATCAGGCCCGCGGCCGTCGTCGAGACGTGGAGGTCGCCGCCGACCTCGTGCAGCAGGGGCTGCAGGTAGTAGAGACAGCCCGCCGAGGACCCCGCGGTCACCGCGAACAACAGCACGATCACCCGGCTGAGTCGGGTGGTCGGGGAGGAGGTCGTCGAAGCCATGTGTCCATGGTGCGGCGCGGTCGCCGTGAAGAAAAGCGATAGATTCTGATGGCCACATCTACGTGGAAGATGATTGCCAGGTCGGCGGGGGCGAGTGAGAGGGCGATCACGATGGAACTGCGGCAACTCGACTACTTCCTCGCGTGCTGTGAGCATGGCACCTTCACCGCTGCGGCACGGTCGATGCAGGTCGTGCAGTCGGCGGTGTCGACGTCGGTGGCCAAACTCGAGCGCGAGGTCGGCGCGCAACTCTTCGATCGCACCCCGACCACGCTGGTGCTCACCGAGGCCGGGCGCGCCGTCGTCGAACCCGCTCGAGCCGCGGTCCGGGCGCGCGCCGAGATCGTCGACGCCCTCGCGGCGCTGCGCGGGGACATCCGCGGTGATGTCGCGGTGGGTGCCTTGGTCAACATCGTCACCATCGATCTCGCGGAGGCGTTCGGGGCGGTGCATCGGCGGCATCCGGGTGTCGCGATCGCGATGCGGCAGAATCCGCAGGGCAGTCAGGGCAACATCCGCGGGCTGCGCGACGGAACGCTGGATCTGGCACTGCTCGGCGGTCCGGATCAGGAGATCCCCGGCATCACCGTGTACCGGCTGGCCCGAGAGCCTCTGGTGCTCGTGGCCCACCCCGACCACCGGCTGGTTCGGGCCGGCGGCTTCGCGGCCGCGGATCTCGCCGCCGAACGCACCATCGACTACCCGCCCGGCTGGGGCACCCGCGCGGTGACCGACAAGTGGCTCCCGCATCGCCGATCGGTGATCGAGGTGGCCGATCAAGAGTTCGGTATCCGATTGGCGCTCAACGATTTCGGGGTGACATTGGTGCCCTGGAGCGTCGCCCACGACCACGCCGGAGCGGTGGGGGTGCCCTGCACCGACCGTGATCTCGACTGGGTTGTCTCGATCGCGCACTCCTCGGTGCGCTCGCCGTCGACGGCCGCCCGGGCGGTGCTCGACATCGTCCGGGAGGTAACGACGCGGACCGCCTGACGCTACATTTGTACCAATGTCCGGACAAATTAAGTGGAGACGATGGTGAGACTGGGGTTGGTCGGTTACGGCGCGGGTGGACGGATCTTCCATGCGCCCTGTATCCAGGCGGTGCCGGAGATCGAGCTGGCCGGGGTGGCCACCGGCAACCCTGACCGCCGCCGCGAGGTGGCGACGGACCTCCCGGGGGCTCCGGTCTTCGACTCGCCCGACGATCTGCTCGCAGGTATCGGTAAGTCACCGCGCGATGAAGTTGCTGATGCGCGGTCGATTTCGATTGACCCGTGGCGATGGTCACCATGTCGATGTCGGCGCATTCGGACATGCGGCAGGTTGCGAAGATCGTGATGAGCCATCACGGCGCTCTCGTCGGGGGTCATCGTCCGCAAGTGTCGTAGATCGCCGTCATCACGCCGCACAACATCCCGGGCGACTGATCGACCTGTCAAAGACGCATATGTTTGGTTGTTATGACATACTATGAGGCATGACACAGGCCACCACGCAGCTCCAGATCGATCTCGATCGGTCGACCCCGGTGCCGCTGTATCACCAGCTCGCCCGCGCGATCGAGGCCGCGATCATCGGTGGCGAGCTCGCTCCGGGTGATCGTCTCGAGAACGAGCTCGATCTCGCCAAACGGCTCAAGCTCTCCCGCCCGACGATCCGCCAGGCGATCCAGGAGCTCGTCGACAAGGGGGTCGTCGTGCGCAAACGGGGCGTCGGCACCCAGGTGGTGCAGAGCCCGGTGAACCGCTCGGTGGAACTGACCAGTCTGTTCGACGATCTCAGCACGGCCGGAATGCACCCGGAGACACAGCTTCTCGAGTACCGGCGGTCGGTGCCCGACGACGACCTGCGCACCGATCTCGGTCTCGATGCCGACGCGGAGGCTGTCACCATCCGACGGCTACGCAGCGCAGGCGGCGAGCCACTGGCGGTGATGACCAATCACCTACCCGCCGACATCTGCCCGCCGCCAGGCGATCTCGAGGACGGCGGCCTCTACAAGGGGCTGCGCGCCAAGGGCGTCCACATTCGGCTTGCCCGCCAGGTCATCGGCGCGAAAGCCGCCGACGCCGAGGAGGCCACTCTGCTCGACGTCGAGCCGGGTGCGCCGTTGCTGACCATGCAGCGCACTGCATTCGACGATGCGGGCAAGGTCGTCGAGGTGGGTCGCCACGCCTACCGCGCGGACCGCTACTTCTTCGAGACGACCGTCGTCGATCGCTGAGGCGGGTCTCGAGGCCGCTTACCCCCGATGGTTCCAACCCCGATGGCTACGTGGTAGCCGGTCGTTTCGCCCCGATGGTTCCAACCCCGATGGTCGAGGTGCGAGGCGCGTGCGCCGAGCCTCGAGACCGCCTGCGCCGACGCTGGTTTCGCCACCACCACCCACCGGCCCCACCACCCACCGGCACCCTACTCCGAGTCGACGCTCGTCGATTCCGGCTCGGGGTCGGTCCCGCCGCCACCCACCGCGACGAGCAGGCGCCGCACCGCCATCGCGCGACGATGCGAGGCGCCGGTGAGGGCGTCGAGTGCGCATTCCGGATCGGCAGGCGGTCCGAGGTGGGTGCAGCC
Organism: Gordonia polyisoprenivorans; assembly: GCF_017654315.1. Classification (NCBI taxonomy): domain Bacteria; kingdom Bacillati; phylum Actinomycetota; class Actinomycetes; order Mycobacteriales; family Gordoniaceae; genus Gordonia; species Gordonia polyisoprenivorans. Next base: position 4,767,391 of record NZ_CP072203.1, on the reverse strand, counting down.
GCGCGGACAGTTCTCGATGGCATCGCGCAGATCGTCGAAGGCGTCGACGATGTCGTCGGCGTCGACGTGGGCGAGACCGAATGAGCGGATTCCGGGGGTGTCGATGACCCACGACCGTCGGCCCTGGTTCTTGGGACCTCGCACGTCATCGGGATGTGGCGGCAACACCAACGCCACCGACGCGGTGGAGGTGTGTCGGCCCTTGCCGACCCCCGAGACCACACCGGTGGCCCGTTCGGCTTCGGGCACAAGGCGGTTGACGAGGGTGGACTTGCCCACGCCGGAGTGCCCGATCAATGCGGTGAGGTGCCCGCGCAGCAAGCCGAGGACGTCGTCGAGTGGATCGTCGCGACCGGCGCGCACGATGATCAGGTCGAGTCCGTCGAAGGCACTGGTGAACTCGGTGGGATCGGCCAGATCGGACTTGGTGAGACACAAGATGGGTTCGAGCCCACCGACATACGCCGCGGCGAGGGCGCGTTCGACGAATCCGGTCCGGGGTGGGGGATCGGCCATGGCCGTGACGATCAGGAGGCGATCGGCGTTGGCGGCGACGATCCGCTCGTACGGATCGGTATCATCGGCGGTGCGCCGCAGGACCGTTCGCCGCTCGTCGACTCGCACGATCCGAGCCAGTGAATCCGGCTTCCCGGTCAGGTCGCCGACCACCCCGACATCGTCGCCGACCACGATCGGGGTGCGGCCGAGTTCACGTGCGCGCATGGCCACCACACGACGATCCGGGTCGCCACCGAGTACGCAACCCCAGCGGCCCCGATCGACCGAGACAACCATCGCCGACTCCGCATCATCATGTGCCGGTCGGGTCTTGGTGCGCGGACGACTTCCCTTGCCGGGGCGGACCCGGACATCGGACTCGTCGTAACTGTCCGCGCGACGGCTCACGGATGCCCGATCATCTTCTGCCACATACCCGGAAAGTCCGGCAAGGTCTTCGATGTGGTCTCGATGTCGTCGACGGTGACCGAGGGGACGCGCAGGCCGATGATCGCGCCTGCGGTGGCCATCCGGTGGTCGGCGTAGGACTCCCAGTGCCCGCCGTGCAGCGGGGCCGGCCGGATGATCAGGCCGTCGTCGATCTCGGTGACATCGCCACCGAGACGCCCGATCTCGGTGGCCAGTGCGGCCAGGCGATCGGTTTCGTGGCCGCGCAGATGGGCGATGCCGGTCAGCCGGGACTCACTCTCGGCGAGGGCAGCCAGTGCTGCGATCGTCGGTGTGAGTTCGCCGACCTCGCGCAGATCGCGGTCGATACCGGTCAATCGAAGTGGTCCGCGCACGGTGAGCGCACCGTCGAGAAGTTCGACGGTGCAACCCATCTCGGCGAGGATATCGGCGATCTGGGCGCCGGGCTGGGTGGTGACGGCCGGCCAGCGTGGCACGCTGACTGCCCCGCCGGTCGCGGCGCCCGCGGCGAGGAAGGCGGCCGCGTTGGAAAGATCGGGTTCGATCGCCCAGTCCACCGCACGAATCGGCGATGGATCGACGTGCCAGATATTCGGTTCGTCGACAACGACTTTCACACCGGCTGTCGCGAGCATCGCGATGGTCATCTCGATGTGGGGCATCGACGGAACCGGACCTCCGACGTGGCGCACGGTCAGTCCCTCGTCGAATCGTGCGCCGGTCAGCAGCAACCCGGACACGAACTGCGACGATCCCGACGCATCGATCGTGACCTCGCCGCCGCGCGCCGATCCGGTGCCCACCACCGTGAACGGCAGGGAGTCGCCCTCGACGGTGACACCGAGGTCACGCAGGGCATCGAGGATCGTCGTGAGCGGTCGCTGACGCGCTTGCGGATCGCCGTCGAAGTCGACCGGTCCCGACGCCAACGCCGCCATCGGCGGCAGGAATCGCATGACGGTGCCTGCGAGCCCGCAATAGACGTCGGTGCCGTGCATGGGTCGCGGTTCGATGGAGACCGTCGTCGGGTCGGCGGCGTCGACCCGGATGCCGATGCCCAGTCCGGTCAGAGCGGCGAGCATGAGATTGGTGTCCCGGCTTCGTAGTGTGCCGGTGAGGGTCGACGGGCCGTCGGCGAGCGCGGCGAGCAGCAACGCCCGATTGGTGATCGACTTGGACCCGGGCAGGTCCACGGTCGCGTTCACCGGCCCCGACACGACGGGCGCATTCCACGTGCTCATGCGGTCCAGTCTGTCATGGGGCCTGCCACGTCCGATCCCGTCCCGGTCAGCGGTTGTCCAGACGCAGGGGGTGCGTCGGCGGGACCTCGACGATGATGAGTAGCCGGCCGTCGGTGTCGCGCACATGCATCTCGATCAGGCCCCACGGCTCGGTGAGCGGTTCGCGCTCGATCGTGGCGTGCGCTGACCGCAGTTCACGTTCGACGGCCGAGACGTCACGTACCTGCAGCCACAGTGCGCCCGACGGCTCGATGGTGGTGTCGAGATCGGAACTCATGTGCCCGGGAACCTCGATCAGGCCGTTACCGGCGTAAAAGACGACCCCGCCCGGGTACTCCCGCGCGACGGCGAGACGCAGCTGATGACGGTAAAAATGCTGCAACGATTCCGGGTCTCGTGAACGGAGCAGGACGCGACTGCTGAGGACCTCCATGCCTTGTGTCTACACCGCTACCGATCGGTCGGACAGGACAATACGCCCGGCGCGTCGCGGGTCCGGTGTGCTCGGATCACTGGCCTTCGGTGGTGCCGTCCGACCCGCCGAGCGCGTGACCGCGGTTGAGGTCGTTGCCATGACGGCCCGCCTCGTAGATCGCCTTCTCCCGCGCGATGCGATCGGTCTCACCGATCGGCTCGGCGTCTCCGAAGGCGAAGGCGGATTCGTGCGGGTACTCGTGCGGGATGTCCGGGTCGTCGAGTTCCTCGGGCTGTGGGCTGTTCATGGGACAACGATACGGCGCCGACACCGATCGCCGGCGGGAACCGGCGGCCTCTAGGTGGCCGGTGTACCCGTGTCCCGAGCGGAGAACTTCCCGCCCGTCTTGTCGTCCCACCGGTCGAGTAGCGCGGTGACCTTCGGATCGCCTTGGGCGCGAATCCATTCGCACAGTTCCTGCGGCGCCGAGGGATTGGTGACGATGAACCGGTGGAGACCGGTGTCGTGCTCGGCGAGTACACGCAGCGTCGCCGGGTCGGTGTCGGGGTCGGCGGCGGCGAGCGCATCCCGCGGATCGAAGGCGCCGTACCGCGGTGCGTCGGAGCCGGAGAGGCCGTCGGCGTCGACCACCTCGATCTCGCCGGTGTTGTGATAATCCACCGGATCGGGTGAGGTGCTGCGCCAATTGAGTAAGAGGTTCAACAGGATTGCGGTGATGGCGCCCGCGGAGATCCCGGAGTGGAAGATCGTCTGGAACCAGTCCGGGAACTGGTGATACAAGTCGAGCGACACGGTCTCGCCGTTGTCGTTGGTGTATGACAGGCTCGCCTCGCTCAGCATCGCGGCGCCCACCGAGATGGCGACCACCAGGATGTTGGTGTTGTTGAACTTGACCCGGGTCAGGGTGCGGACACCACTGGCGGCAACCATGCCGAACAGCGCGACACCTGCGCCGCCGAGGACGGGCTGGGGGATGCCCTCGATGATCGCGGCCATTTTCGGGAGCAGGCCGAGGACCACCAGGATCGCCCCCGCACATGTCGCGACGTGTCGGGTCTTGACGCCCGTGATCGCCACCAGGCCGACGTTCTGCGCGAATGCGGTGTAGGGGAAGGTGTTGAAGATCCCGCCCAGGACGGTGCCCACACCGTCGGCCCGCATGCCGTCGGCGAGCTTGCGCGGTGTGATCTTCTTGTCGACGATCTCGCCGACGGCCACGATGTCGCCGGTGGTCTCGGTCATGATCACCAGGGCGACGATGATCATCGCGATGATGGAGCTGACGTCGAAGCTCGGCACACCGAAATAGAACGGCTGCGGTACAGCGATCCAGGAACTCTGCCCGACGCCGCTCCAATCGGTCATGCCGAAGGGGATCGAGATCAGGGTGCCGAGGACGAGTCCCACGAGCACCGAGACCCGCTTGATCGCCGCCGGCGCGAACCGCTCGAGCAAAATGATCAACAGCAGGGTGCCGAATCCGAAGGCGATCGATTTGGGTGCGCCGAAATCCTCGCCCTTGTTGGTGCCGCCGCCGAACCATCCGGCGGCCACGCTCATCAGCGACACCCCGATGATGAGAATGATCGTGCCGGTGACCAGTGGTGGAAAGAACCTGATCAGCCGACCGACGATCGGCGCCACCAGGATCATGAACACGCCGCAGGCGATCACCGAACCGTAGATCGCGGTGATGCCGTGGTTGAGCCCGATGGTGATCATCGGCCCGACCGCGGCAAATGTGACGCCCTGCATCAGGGGCAGGCGCACCCCGAACCGCCAGAACCCGACTGCCTGGAGCAACGTGGCGATGCCGGCGACGAACAGGTCGGCGGTGATCAGGTGGACGATCTCGTCGGAACGCATCTGACCGGCGCCGACCATTGCGCCACCGACGATGAGCGGCACCGCCACGGCACCGGCGTACATCGCCATGACGTGTTGCAGTCCGAGCGGGAAGAGTTTGGTCAGCGGCGGGATGTCGTCGACCGGATGGTCGGCGTCACGGCCGCGCTTGATGGTGTCGAGAACCGTCATGGTCACTGTCTACGAGCCCGAGATTTCTGATTTGACGCGATCGTGTGTCGACGGTGTTTCCGGCAGAATATATCGATGTGGCAGCACGGATTCCCCAGCTCAGTGCCGGGTTACTGATTCATCGGAACACGGCACTCGGCGTCGAGGTCCTGCTCGCGCATCCGGGTGGACCGCTGTGGGCGCGCAAGGACGACGGAGCGTGGTCGATCCCGAAGGGACTCGTCGAGGACGGTGAGGAACTCCTCGTCGCCGCCCGCCGCGAATTCGCCGAGGAGATCGGTCAGACGGCACCCGACGGTGAGGTCATCGAGCTCGGTGAGGTGCGGCTCAAGAGCGGTAAACGAGTCGTCGCCTTCGGGATCGACGGTGACCTCGACGTCTCCGTCGTCACCAGCAATACCTTCGAGATGCCGTGGCCGCCACGGTCCGGGAAGACCCATGCCTTCCCGGAGATCGACCGTGCGGAATGGTTTTCTCCCGACGACGCACGCCGCAAGCTCAATCCGGCGCAGGTCGCCTTCATCGACCGGTTACTCGAGCGCCACTCGCCGAACCCCTGATCGGCGCCCGCCCGATCGGGGTGCCCTTATCAGCGCGGCGACGCGGTGTCGGATTTCTCCGCGCTCGACTGGTCCACTTGGTAGCGGATGAGACGAGAACTGTTGGCCACCACGGCCACCGACGACGCGTTGTGCAGGATCGCCGCCACCACCGGGGACAGCGCGCCACCGGCGCCGACGATCAGCCCGATCGCGTTGACGGCGATCGACATCCCGTAGTTCTGCTTGATCACCTGCAGGGTGTGCTCGCCCAGGTCGCCCACCGCCAACAGCATGCGCAGATCGTCTGCGGCCAAGGCGATGTCGGCGGTCTCGACGGCGACGTCGGTGCCGGCCAAGCCCATCGCGATGCCGATGTCGGCGGCGGCCAGTGCGGGCGCGTCGTTGACCCCGTCACCGATCATCGCCACCAGATGACCTTCGGATTGCAACTCGCGGACTGCGGCGAGTTTGTCCTCCGGAAGCACCTCGGCCCGCCAGTCGTCGATGCCGAGTTCACCGGCGATCGCCGCGGCGGTGGCCGGGTGATCGCCCGTGAGCATGGCGATCCGCTCGATTCCCTTGGCCCGCAACCCATCGAGCACCTCGCGTGCCTCGGGGCGAACCTCGTCGCGCAGACTCACCAGGCCGACGAGGGTGCCGTCGACGGCGAGCAACAGTGGCGTCTCGCACTCGTTGCGGAGCTTGTCCACCCACTCGATCGCGTCGGTGGACAGTGCCACCTCGTGGCGAGCGAACAGGGCGGGGCTACCCAACAACAGGACGCGACCGTCGGCGGCGAAGGTGCGCATGCCGAGACCGACGATGACCTCACACTCGGCGTGGGTGGGGATCTCGATCCGGCGCTCGGTCGTCGACCGGATCACCGCTTGCGCCAACGGGTGTCGCGAGTGGATCTCCGAACTCGCCGCATGGGCCAGGACGTCCTCGGGTGACCAGTCGGGGTGGAAGGAGATCACGTTGGTCACCACCGGACGGCCGGTCGTCAGTGTGCCGGTCTTGTCGAAGACCATGGCGGTGATGCGGCCGGCCGCCTCGAGATGCGAGCCGCCCTTGATCAGGATTCCGCGGCGGGCACCGTTGCCGATGGCGCCGCTGATCGCGGTGGGCGTCGACAACCCGACCGCGCAGGGGCACGCGACGAGCAGCATGGTCATGGCGCGGCGCAGATCGCGCGTGACGAGCAGGGTGGCCGCCGACAGCAGGAACGAGGCCGGGACGAAGCGGCCCGAGAACTGTTCGCCGACAGTCTGGATGGGCGCCCGATCGTGCTGGGCTTCCTCGACGCGGGCGATGATCCGACCGATGGCGGTGTCGGCGCCGACCGCCGAGGTGGTGATCACCAACCGCCCGCTGACCACCACTGAGCCCGCGTGCACGTGGGCGCCGACCTGTGCGGTGACGGGCAGGTTCTCGCCGGTCAGCGCGGACTGGTCGATCACCGCCTCGCCCTCGAGTACCGTCCCGTCGACCGGCACGGCGACATGATCGTGGACGACGATGACGTCGCCGACCGCCAGCGAATCGACGGGCACCGAGACCTCGCTGCCGTTCTCGAGCCGCAGCCATGCGGTGTCGGTGTTGCCGCGCAACAGATCCGAGATCGCCCGTCGGGTGCGACGTAGCGTCAGATCCTGGAGGAATTCACCGATGTTGAGCAACCACAGGACGGTCAGCGCGACGACGTTCTCCCGCAACAACAGGCTTGCCACGGTCGCCGCCGACACCAGCGCATCCGTGCCCGCTCGGCCGCCGCGCAGGGAACGCAAGGCGCCCTTGAGGAACGGATAGCCGGAGAAGATGGTGATGCCGGTGGCGACCGTGCGCGACGCGGGACCGAGCATCGGTGGTCGTCGGAATCCGTAGCGCCGCAACCCCAGAAGGATCAGGGCGCCCGCGCCGATACCCATCCGCAGGATGTCGGAATTGGTGACGTCGGCCGAATGCGGCGCGGCCCGGGTGACCGTCGTGAGATCGGTGGCCTGCCCGGCAGCGATCGCGCGATCGATGGCACCACGGTCGGTGTCGCGGCGATACCAGACGACGACCGAGCCGGTGCGCGGGTACACGTGCACGGCGCGAACGCCGGTCACCGCGATGACGGCGTCCTCGACGGCGACCGCGCGTGCCGCCGACGTTCCGCGCAGCGCATCGACGACCAGACGGAGACGACCCGCGGCGTCGGACCGCACAGTTTCTTGCACGGCGGGCGTCAGTGATCGTGGTCGTGCGGCTCGGCTGCTCCCGGGGGACTGGCTTCCTCGCCGATACGGTCCTTCGCCTCGGCCACGATGTCGGCGGTCCGCAGGCGCGCGTCCTCGGCGATGGCCTCGGCTTTCCGGGTACCCACCAGGCCCCAGGAGGTGACCACCACGGCGCCCTGCCGTAGCGGTGCCTTGGCGATGGCCTTGCGGGCGACGTCGTATGCGACGGCGCCGACGAGGCCGGTCGCGACCGTCGATCCGGCCTTGGTCAAGAAGCCGTGTAATGCCATCTCGGTCCTTTCGCGCTCAACTCGAGCGAGTTGCCCGATTAATGGAAACGATTGCCAGGACGTCTGAGTCTACGTTGTGCGCGGCCACCCGGCGAGCGGACACACGCCGACACGGGGACCGGTTGGGCAAAGCGCGGAAGCATTTGCAACATTGACCAATGTGCCATTGACAAATGGCATCATGGGTGATGCCATCGGTAGTGTGATTCACACCTCACGACAGTCGCGGTGTGCGGCGTGGCTGACCCGACGCACGTTGCGGCCGTTCGCCGACGTCCTGCCCGGCGGTGTCCTCGCGGTACATGTCTCCCGGGCCATCGTCGCCATGGCCATGCTGCTCGGGTCACCGCCGCCCTACCGGGTCCGCGTCGATGCCCTGTCCACCGGCAGCTTCCGCGGAGAGTGGGTGTATGCCCCGGGATCGGAGAAGTCCCGGCGGGTCATCCTCTACGTCCACGGCAGTGCGTATGCGATCTGCTCGGCGCGCACGCACCGCGGACTCGTTGCCCGGCTCGCGCATCTCACCGGGATGCCGGTGTTCAGCGTCGACTACCGACTCGCACCCGAACACACCTTCCCTGCTGCCGCCGACGACGTCGAGGCCGCCTACGCCTGGTTGCAGAACATCGGCTATCGACCCGAGAACGTCACCGTCGCAGGTGATTCGGCAGGCGGCCATCTCCTCTTGGATCTGCTCGCCGAGAATGTGCGACACCGGCGTGCGCAGCCGCGCGCGATGGTACTGATGTCGCCGCTGGTCGATCTCACCCTCGAACTGGCCCGCAGGCAGGAACGCGACACCGGGCCCGATCCATTGATCTCGGCCGTCGCCGCGCAGCGTCTGGTCGATCACTACACCAGAGGCCATCCGGCCGACCTGCCTCGCCTCGCTCTGACGCTCGATCGCGCCGACGACCTGCCTCGCACACTGATCCAGGTCGGTGGGGCAGAGATGCTCCTCGGCGATGCACGTGCTGCGCACCGGATGATCTCCGACGCCGGTGGGGACAGTGAACTGCAGATCTGGCCCGGACAGATGCACGTCTTCCAGGCACTGCCGACGATGATCCCGGAAGCCGGCCCCGCCTTGGCGGCTGTCGCACGGTTCATCACCGAGTGTCCGGAACCGGGTGGCAAAGCTGCGGCGACGAACGCTGCGACGGCACACGCTGATACCGAACACGCTGATACGGAAAGGTATGCCACGACATGACATCTCGACGATCACAGGGTGCACGTGCCGTCGTCACCGGAGCGGGTAGCGGCATCGGGCGCGCCTTCGCTCTCGAACTCGCGCGCCGTGGTGGCCGCATCGTCTGTGCCGACATCGACATCGACCGGGCCGAGGAGACGGTCGCCATGATCGACGCGGGCGGGCGCGGGGAGGGCATTGCGCTGTTCTGCGACGTCGCCGAGATCGACGACATGCGCACCCTCGCCGGCCGCGCACCGGATCTGCTCGGTGGCCCGACCACGTTGATGATCAACAACGCCGGCGTCGGCATCGGCGGGCGCTGCGTCGGCAGCATCGGTCTCGATGACTGGACCTGGGCCCTCGACATCAACCTGCGCGGAATGGTGCTCGGGTCGGAACTCTTTCTGCCCCAACTGCGCTCGGCCGGACGGGGTGGTCTCATCAACGTCGCCTCGGCCGCCGCGTTCTCCGCGGCGCCGGGGATGGGCGCCTACAACGTCGGCAAGGCCGGGGTGCTGGCACTTTCGGAGACCATTGCCGCGGAGTTGTCGGGCACGGACCTCGCGGTGACCGTGCTATGTCCGACGTTCGTGAAAACCAATGTCGCCGTGGACGGTCGGATCACCGGCGACGCGATGAAACTCGCGCAAACCCTGATGCGGTACTCCGGGCGGTCGGCGGAGCAGGTCGCGCGGGCGACCCTCGACGCCAACGACCGGGGACGGTTGTACGTGGTGCCCCAACTCGACGCCAGGGCCCTCTGGCTGATGAAGCGACTGTTCCCGCGGACCTACACCCTCGGGGCGGGTCTGCTGCATCGTCTGGCCCCGGCGATCGCCGCCGTGGACCCGGAGGTCCTCGAACCGGGGGTATCCGAGCACAACGGCCTGGCGTCCGATGCGGAAATCGAAGCTGCACCAACACGAATCGAAGAAGGAGTGTGACATGCCGATAGTTCTCGAGGACATGCTGGCGACCATCAAGGATCGCCAGTGGGCCCTGGCCGACATCGACTGGGATGCTCCCGGTGCCGAGTTGATCACCGAGGAGCAGAAGCCGAAGCTCAAGGCGTTCATGGCCGATCTGGTGTGGATCGAGAATGTGGGCGCCCGCGGGTTCGCGGCGTTGGCGAAGAAGGCGCCCGACGAGACGCTCGCGGAGATCTACCGGTACTTTCACGCCGAGGAGCAGAAGCACGCCAACGCCGAGCTCGCGCTGATGCGGCGGTGGGGGATGCTTGAGGACGACGAGGTCCCCGAGCCGAACGTCAACATCCGCCTGGCCATCGAATGGCTCGACACCTTCGCCGACCGCATGTCACTGTCGGTGCTGGGCACGGTCATCCCTATGTTGGAGGTGGCCCTCGACGGGGCGCTGCTGAAGTTCCTCCTCGAGGAGGTCGAGGATCCGATCTGTCATGCCGCGTTCCGCAAGATCAATGCCGACGAGTCGCGGCATCTCGCCGTCGATTTCCACGCACTCGACATGATCGGCAACGCCCGCCTGCGCACCCTGCTGGTTCAGACCGTCGGCACAGTGGCCTCGCCGGGACTCATCATCGGTGCCCTGATGTATGTGCCCCTGCTGAACAAGATGCGCGACAACATCGTCGACATGGGACTGTCGGAGGATCGGCTCTACGACGCGATCAAACGGTTCCGCAAGAACGGCGACCGGGGCCGCGGCACCCGGCTGCTCACCTACCAGGTGCTCAAGTACCACGCCGGCTGGGTCATCAACCGCGACAGCCCGTATCACTACTTCGCCGACGCGATGGTCACGCTGACCGACCTCTACCCGCGCTTTCTCCTTCGGTCGCAGCCGAGTTGGTCGAAGGAACTGACCTACGAGCCGATCGCGTGAGCGCCGTGCACGAGGACCCGCACACGCCTGCTCCCGATGCCGCCGGTCTCGATGCCACCACCGTCATCATCGGGGCCGGGTTCGCCGGTATCGGCACCGCCATCCGGCTCCTGCAGCAGGGCCGGGATGACTTCATCATCTGCGAACGCGACGTCCGACCGGGCGGAACGTGGCGCGACAACGTCTACCCCGGGGCGGCCTGCGACATCCCGTCGCGGCTCTACTCGTATTCCTTCGCACCCAATCCCGAATGGTCACACACCTATTCGGGAAGTGAGGAGATCCTGGCGTACATCGCGCGGATGATCGCCGACCACAACCTGGAACGGTTCATCCGGTATTCGCATCTGGTGACCGGGCTGGAGTTCGACGAGGAGTCCGGCACGTGGCGCGTCGATCTGGCCGATCGGGAGTCGCTCCGCACACGCGCGGTGGTCGTCGCGTCCGGCCCGCTCTCCACACCCGGCTATCCCTCGATCCCGGGTATCGACGAGTACACCGGTCACCGGATGCACTCGGCGGCATGGGACCACGACTACGACTTCGCCGGCAAGAAGGTCGGGGTGATCGGCACCGGTGCCAGTGCGGTGCAACTGATCCCGGAGTTGGTACGCTCCGGCGCCGACGTCACGGTGTTCCAGCGCACTCCCGGGTGGGTGCTGCCGCGAGCCGATCGACGGATCTCCTCGTTGACCAGACGGGTGTATCGGACGGTGCCGTACTCACAGACGGTGGCACGTCAACTCTGGTACCTCGGGCACGAGTCGGTCGCGCTGGGCGCCGTGTGGAACACGCCGTTCACGCGGGTCATCGAGGGGGTCGCGAAGATCAATCTCGTTGCTCAGGTGCGCGATCCGTGGATCCGGCGACAGCTCACCCCGGATTTCCGGGCCGGCTGCAAGCGGCTGCTGATGACCAGCGACTACTATCCCGCGTTGCAGGCCGACAACTGCACCCTGGTGACGTGGCCGATCGCGCGGATCTGCGAACACGGCGTGCGGACCGTGGAGGGGATCGAGCGGCGATTCGACGCACTGGTGTTCGCGACCGGATTCGAGGTGTCCAAGCAGGGATCGCCGATCCCGATCCGCAGCCGTGACGGTCGAGTGCTCGCCGACGAATGGTCCGGTGGCGCATACGCGTACAAGTCGATCGCGGTGTCGGGGTATCCGAATCTCTATTTCACCTTCGGCCCGAACTCCGGCCCGGGGCACAATTCGGCGTTGGTGTACATGGAGGCACAGATCGATGCGATCGTCACCGCCATCTCGCTGATCGTCGACCGCGGATTGCGGTTGCTCGACGTGCACCGACCCGCCCAAGATGCCCATAACCGGTCGATCCAGAAACGACTGGAGGGCACCACCTGGAATTCCGGTTGCCGCAGTTGGTATCTCACCGACGACGGGTTCAACGCCACCATGTACCCGGGGTTCGCCGGTCAATACCTCGCGCAGATGCGGGGAATCGATTTCTCCCGGGACTTCCGTGCGGTGGCACTCGACGCAGCGCGGTCGCCGGACGCAAGCCGGGACTCGTCGATGGTGTGAGCGGTGCTCGCCTCAGCCGATGCCGGCGGGGTCGACCGACACCCAGTCCGGATACTTGGCGGTTCGGTCGTCGCCGGAGGACTGCTTGCGAAGGCGTCGCATCACCCACGGGAACAGGTGCTCGCGCGCGAATTCGGCCTCGGCGACGAGACGCGGGGGACGCGGTTGCGGTTCGGGGCGAGTGGGCGTCGTCGTCGGCACCCCGAGGCCGCGCAGGATCAGTGCGGCGGTGCGGCGGTGGCCGATCGCGTTGAGATGCAACCGATCCGGCGACCAGTACTCGGGGCGGCGGATCTCGGTGTCGTGGAAGACGTCGATGAACTCCACGTCCTCGGTGACGGCGATGGTCGCGACCTCGTTGGTGAGGTACTCGCCGCGGCGCCGGATGGTCGACCCGAAGGGCAGACCATCCGAGGGGTCGGCGCCGGCGAGGAGGACCACGCGGATTCCGGCGTCACGGCATCGCCGTACCGCGGAGCGGGTGAGTTCGACGAGTCCGGTGAGGTCGCCGGTGCGCAGCATGTCGTTGCCGCCGCCGTTGAGGGTGATCAATGTCGGCAACGGGTCGAGGCGCAGGGCGGCGTCGACCTGATCGGTGACGATGGGCTCGAGGAGCCGCCCGCGCACGGCAAGGTTGGCGTAGTCGATCCCGCCGTGCGCGGCGGCGAGCCCCTCGGCGACGAGGTCGGCCCACCCGCGCGGGGTGTCGGGGCCATCGGGTTCGTCGCCGACTCCTTCGGTGAAACTGTCACCGACCGCCACGTACCGCACTGCCTGCCTTGACCTTTCGCTCGTTCGGGTGATCGCTCACCGGACGTGATGGGTACGCGGATCTACGTGACGGTGATGCCGCCGTCGACCGCGAGGGTCTGGCCGGTGACATAGCCGCCGGCCGGGGACGCCAGCCAGACCGCCGTCGCGGCGAGCTCCGCCGGATCACCGGTGCGGCCCAACAAGACACGGGGCATCTGTGAGTCGAGGTAGCCGTCCTTGTAGCCGTCGGTCATCTCGGACTTGAAGAATCCGGGGGCCAACGCGTTGACGCGAATACCCTTGCGGGCGCCCCACTGCTGGGCGAGATCGCGGGTGAGGCCGATGATCCCGGCCTTGCTCGCGGCGTACGCGGCCTGCGGGAGCGAGGCGGTGGTGATGCCCAGGATCGACGAGATGTTGATGATCGAGCTACCCGGCTGCATGACCCGGCCGGCCGCCTGCGCCATCCAGTACGAGCCGTTGAGATTGACGTCGATGACGTTGCGGAACTGCTCGGGCGTCTCCCGTGTCGCCGGCACCGCGGTGCCGATGCCCGCGTTGTTGATCAGCACGTCGACGCGACCGAAGGCCTCGATCGCGGCGTCGATCACCTTCTGGCACGACTCCGGGTCGGCCACGTCGGCGGTCACCGACAGTGCCTTGCGCCCGGTGGCCTCGACTCTGGCCGCGGTGTCGGCCAGGCGGTCGGTGCGGCGCGCGGCCAGGACGACGTCGGCGCCGGCTTCGGCGAAGGCGATGGCGAACGAGACGCCGAGACCCGACGAGGCGCCGGTGACGACGACGACCTTGTCGGTCAGGGAGAACATATCGAGGACGGACACTTTCGGGAGCTCCTTCGTGAGGGTTGGTCGACTGCGTGATGGATCGACGGTATGTGGAGGTGGGCTACAGCCAGGCCGGATCGGTGTCGAGGGTGGTGCGATCGAGTGCGGTCAGCAGCTCGAACTGCGGCCCGGTCTTCGGCAGTTCGTACCGGTAGAAGTATTGTGCCGCAGCGCGTTTGCCGTCGTAGAAGTCGCCGGTCGACGCGCCGACCGCGAGTAGCTGCTCGAGCCACATCCAGGCGATGACGATGTGCCCGGTGGCCTCGAGGTAGGCGGTCGCGTTGGCCAGGGAGACGGCCACGTCGCCTGCCGACCACACGGCGACGGTGGTCGCGACGAGTGTGTCGAGTCGGGTGCGCAGTGCGGCGGCGTATTCGGCGAGCGCCGGATCGGCCTCGGCTCCGGCGATGGTGTCGCCGATGGTCTCGGCGAGCAGGGTCAGTCCCGCGCCATCGCGCATGATGACCTTGCGTCCCAACAGGTCCAGGCCGTGGATGCCGTGGGCGCCCTCGTGGATCGGATTCAGTCGATTGTCGCGGTAGTACTGCTCGACCGGGAATTCGCGGGTGTAGCCGTAACCGCCGAGGACCTGGATGGCCAGGGAGTTGGCCTCGAGACACCATTGTGACGGCCAGGATTTGGCGATCGGGGTCAGCACGTCGAGAAGCAGTCCGGCGCGGGCCTGCTCGGCGTCGTCGCCGGTCTGCTGGAGGTCGACGAGCTTGGAGCAGTACAGTCCCAGCGCGAGCGATCCCTCGACATAGGACTTCTGCGCCAACAACATCCGCTTCACGTCGGCGTGTTCGACGATGGGGACGGGCTTGGCGGTGGGGTCCTTCTGGTCGACCGGACGTCCCTGCGTGCGTACCTTGGCGTATTCCAGGGATGCGAGGTAACCGGCATATCCCAGTGAGGTGGCGAGGAATCCGACGCCGATGCGTGCCTCGTTCATCATGTGGAACATGTAGGACAGGCCCTTGTGCTCTTCGCCCACCAGGAACGCAACTGCTCCCGGAGCGGGGTCGGGGGAGTGGGTGCCGTCGCCGAAGTTGAGCAGGCAGTTGGTGGTGGCCCGGTTGCCCATCTTGTGGTTCAGCCCGACGAGTGCGACGTCGTTGCGGGTGCCGTCGGGGAGATATTTGGGCACGATGAACAGGGAGATGCCCTTGACGCCGGGGCCGCCGCCGGGGGTCTTGGCCAGCACGAGGTGGACGATGTTCTCGCCGAGTTCGTGGTCGCCGGCCGAGATCCACATCTTGGTGCCGGTGACGCGGTAGGTGCCGTCGGCCGTGGGGGTGGCCTTGGTGGTGATGTCGGCGAGCGAGGAGCCGGCCTGCGGTTCGGACAGGCACATCGTGCCGAAGTAGCGGCCCTCGACGATGGGTCGGACCCAGGTGTCGATCTGTTCGGGTGTGCCGTATTCGGCGATCAGGTTGGCGTTGCCGACGCTGAGGAAGGTGTAGGACGACATCGCGGCGTTGGCTGCCTGGAACCATGCGGCGCTCGCCCGGTTCACCACCGTCGGCAGTGCCATCCCGCCGAGTTCTTCGTCGAAGGAGCCCGCGACGAGCCCGGCCTTGAGGAATTCGTTGATGCCCGAGGTGATCTCGTCGGGCAGGACGACCGTGCCGTCGTCGCCGACGTAGGGCTCGTGGGCGTCGCCGAGTGCGTTGTGGGGCGCGTAGCGCCGGGTTGCGATGTCGGCGGACAGTTCGAGGACCGCGTCGAAGGTCTCGCGGGAGTGCTCGGCGAAACGTGGACGCTCGGTGAGCTTTTCGACGTCGAGCCATTCGTAGAGCAAGAACTCCAGGTCGCGACGGGACAGCGGTTCGGCCATGACGCTCCATTTCGTCCGGTGTGCAGCCAAGCACTCGCTCATTTTGTGAGCACTTGCTTATACTGCCTGGTGTGGCGGTTCGTCGTCAACATCGGCGGGCCCTGAGAACCGGGAGTGAGGTGATGGCGCTCGTGCATGCCACCGAATCGGCTGCGGCGCAGCGTATCCGTGCTGCCGCCATCGCGTCGTTCGCCGAGTTCGGCTACGCGGGGACCTCGACCCGGCAGATCACCGCGCGACTCGGGATGAGTGCGGCGGCGATGTACCCGCACTTCCGGTCCAAGGAGGAGTTGCTCTACTCGATCGCCCTCGAGGGCCATCAGGCGGTCAACGACGCCATGCGGGCGGCCGACGAACCGTCCGCGCCGTACCCGGACCGGTTGCGTGCCGTGGTCGCCGCCTTCGCCGAATGGCAGGCGCGTCATCATCAGTTGGCCAAGGTGGTCCAGTACGAGATGCGGGCGTTGCGGCCCGAGCATTTCCGCGCGATCGCCGACCTGCGGCACGAGACGACGGCGATGTTGACGACGATCGTCACCGCAGGGGTTCAGGCGGGTGAGTTCCTCGCCGACGACGCCGACGACGTGATCCTCGCGATCTCGTCGCTGTGCGTCGACGTGTGTCGTTGGTTTCCCAGCCGAACCCACCGCGATCCGGTGCAACTCGGTGTGGCCTACGCGCGGATGGCCTCACGGATGGTGCGGGCGGAGGAGAGCTCCGGTCACCGCTCCCGGCCGGGGAACGGGGTGTAGTGCCGGCGGGCGGCAGTCGCCACGACCTCGGTGAGTTGGTTCTCGTCGAGTACCGCGGGGGTGCCCGCGCTGACCGAACGCAGGTAGACCTCGCAGAGCCACTCGAGTAGTTCGATGTGCTCGCAGGCGGTTTCGATGTTGCTGCCGACGGCGATGGCACCGTGATTGCGCATGAGCGCCGCGGTCCGTTCGAAGAGGGCCTCGTTGATACCCGTGCTCAGTTCGGGGCTGCCGAAGACCGCGTACGGCGCCACGCGCACCGAGCCGCCGAGCATGGCCGCGGTGTAGTGGATCGCCGGGAGTTCGTCGACGATGTTGCCGACGGCGACCGACGCGATCGGATGTGCGTGGGCGACCGCGGCCGTCGACGAGGTGCGGTAGATGTCGAGGTGGAGGCGCAGTTCGGAGGTGGGTCGGTACGGGGTGGGAACCGCGACGGTTCCGTCGAGATCGACCACCACCAGTTGTTCGGGCGACACCGAATCGAGTCGGCAGCCCGACGGGGTGACCAGCACGTGGTCGCCGACGCGGGCCGACAGGTTGCCACCGGTGCCGATCGTGTGGCCCGCCGAGGCGAGTTGGTGGGCCGCCGAGCAGAGGTATGCGCGCTGATCGTCGATGTCCACTCCTTGACGGTAGCGCCTTTGTGCAGTTCATGGCAGGGATGTGGCAGTTCATGGCGGGTGCCGCCGGCCGTCGCGCACCGTCGGGTTCGTCGCGCGCCGTGGGGTTTCCGTTGCCCGCCGGGCGTCAGGTGACGATCCCGAACTCCTTGATCTTGCGGTAGATCGTGGCGCGCGAGATGCCGAGCGCATGTGCGGCAGCCGCTTTGCTGTTGCCGTTCTCCTCCAGGCTGCGCACGATCGCGTCACGTTCGAGCGCCTCGATGCGGGTGAGGGTGTGCCGACTCGTGGTCCGGCATCGTGGCGGGAGTTGGCTGACGCCGATCACCCCGGAACGCTGATGGGTGACCACCTCTCGTAGCGTCTGGCGCAATTCGGCCACGTTGCCGGGCCACCCGTACTTGCTGAGCTGGGCCATGGCGTCGGAGGCCACGGTGAGCTCCCGTCCACGGGTGAGCTGGCGCAGCAGGGCAGGTACGAGATCGTGGAGATCCTCGATGCGGTGCCGCAGCGGCGGCAACTCGACGGTGTGGCCGAAGAACGGCAACAGCATCGACGCGGCATCGGCCGCATGCAGGGCGGTGGTGACTCCGAGCCAGCCGGCGTACTCCCGGCCGGGCAGCAGGTCGGCGATCGCCGCCTGGGTGTGGTCCGGCACCCGGTCGAGGTCGCGCAGGATGATGCAGAACCCATCGCGGTCGAGTTCGGTGGCGAGGGCGTCGAGGGTTTCATCGGTGTCCGACCCGGAATCGGGGTCGGCATCGAAATCGTCGGCAGTGAAGATCCGAGTCGTCGACGGCTGGTAGCGTTCTGCGGCAGCACGCAGCAAAGCCGTACGGCCGGAACCACTTTCGCCGGAAACGGCGATCCACTGCCCGGCCTGGACGTGCCCGGAGATCCGGGCGCAGCATTGGCGCCACGACGAGCTGCGGCCGACCACCCCGGGTAGCGAGGCGACGGGACGCAGCGGGGTGGAGGCGGGTGGTGTGGGTGCGGAATCGAGCAGATGGACCCGGAACACGGCGATCGCGGTGTCGGAGTCGAAGTGCTCGTCGACCGGTGACAATCGCGCGACCCGACCGCTGGGCAACGTGTTGACCCGATTCGCCGACACGCGGTCCGGCGACTGGTCAACGGCGTGTTCGAGGATCGCGAGTTGGTCGCCGGGATCGATGCTGTGGCGCAGTCTTCGGTTCATCAGCACGACGTCGCCGGAGATGGCGAGCACCATCGCCTGCGGGGCGCGCCGACAGGTGGCGAGGTAGGCGTTGAGCAGCCGGGATTCCCGTTCGCTGGCCTGCGAGACCATGCGGTGCATGATCTGCGAGGTGGCGGATTTGGCCAGGGACAGCAATAGCGTCGAGGGGTGTTCGTCGTCGGACGGACACGTCAGGTCGAGGGCACCGACGACCGCTCCGGAGATGGGGTGCACGATCGGCACGCCCGCGCAGGACAGTGGCCCGAGGCATCCGGCGTAATGCTCGGAGCCGCGGACCAGGGTTGGCTGCCGGGTCTCGAGCGCGGTGCCGATGCCGTTGGTGCCCGCGTGCTCCTCGCTGTAGCTGTACCCGGGGGCCAGGCTGACCTCGTCGAGCATCTGTTGCAGCCGGCGGCTGGCGGTGGTGCGCGAGAGCACCACCCCGTCGGCGGAGGTCAGGATGATCGAGACCGGCTCGGTGGACAGGTCGTCGGCGAGTTGGCTCAGGATCGGGCGGGCCGCGCTGATCAGCGGGCCCTCGAGGTTCGGTTCGCGGACGAACGGCAGCTCGAGGCGATCGGCGTGGACGTTGAAGGCACGCGAACGCTTCCACGACGTCGAAATCGAGTCGCGGACGGCATCATCGAGCGCGTCGTCGCTCAGGAATTTCTCCCGTGCTCTGGCGATCGCTGCGGTGGACATGGCTGCTGGTGGTGTGGGCTGTGGAATCACCGAGCAAAAGGCTCCTCTGCGATCGGGGGCTCCGCTGTGATCTGGGTCTCACCTGCTGCGAGTGTACCCCCTGGGGAGGACCGGCCGCGATCAACGCCGCGAACGAATCACTTCGTTCGGATCGCGGCCGGCCCAGTCCTGGGTGGGAACGATTCGGCGTCGGATCATTCCCGGCGGTGTGTGCCGGGCCCGTCGACCCGGCACACACGACTCAGTAGATGTTGGACGGGCGGACCATGCCCTCGGCGAGATCGCCGAAGCCCGGCGCGGGGATGGCGCCGGGATTGCCGAGCACCTCCTCGACCACCGCTGTCTCGGTGGTGATCAGCAATGCCGCGATCGACGCGGCACTCTCCAACGCCGCCCGGGTCACCTTGCACGGATCGATGACGCCCTCGTCGAACATGTCGCCGTAGGAGCCGCTCAGCGCGTTGAACCCGTGCCCGAGGGGCAGCCCGGTCACCACCTTGACCACCTCTTCGCCGTCGTAGCCGGCGTTGGTGGCGATCCAGAACAGCGGCTCGGCCAGCGAGTTGCGCACCACCTGCACGCCGACGCCCTCATCACCGGAGGTGTCCAGCGATTCCAGCGCCCGGTGGGACTGGGCGAGTGCCGTGCCGCCACCGGAGACGATCCCGGCCTCCACCGCGGCCCGGGTCGCGGCCAGCGCGTCCTCGACCCGCAGCATCCGCTCCTTGAGCTCGACGCTGGTGACGCCGCCGACCCGGATCACCGCGACCCGGCCGGTCATCCGTGCGATCCGCAACTCCAGGGCGTCGCGGTCGGCGTCGATTCGTGCCCGCTCGAGCTGCGCCTCCAGATGGCGTACGCGGGCGTCGACGAGTTCCTGGTCGCCGTGCGCGCCGACGATGGTCGTCTCGTTCTCGGTGACGGTCACCCGGTCGCAGGTGCCGAGGTGCTCCATGCTGACCTCGGAGAGTTCGATCCCGGTGTCCTTGGCGATCACGTGGCCACCCAGGGCGACCGAGAGATCTTCGAGTTCGGCGATCCGCCGATGCCCGAATCCCGGGGCGCGGACGACCACCGACCGCATCGTGTTGTGCATGTTGCCGCCGACGAGCAGCTGCAGGGCCGGTCCGTCGACGTCCTCGGCCAGCACCAGCAGTGGCCGATCGGCACGCTTGGCGACCTCGATGGCAGGCATGATCTCCTGCACCGAGGTGATCTTCTTGTTGGTGAGCAGTACGACGGGGTTGTCGAGCACCGCCTCCATGCGTTCGGGATTGGTCACCATGTACCCGGAGATGTACCCGTGATCGAATTCGATCCCGTCGACGACCTCGACCGACAGCCCGAGGGTGTCGCTCTCCTCGGTGGTGATGACTCCGTTCTTCCCGACGTGCTCGACGGCGGCGGCGATGACCTCACCGATCACCTCGTCGTCGCTGGCCGCCAGCGATGCGACGCGTTCGAGGTCACTGCGGCCACCGATCTGCACGGCCTGCTCGGTCAGCGAGCCGAGCACGGCGGCGACGGCGCGTTCGATACCCCGACGCACCCGCATCGGATTGGCGCCCTGTTCGACGGCTCGCAGGCCCTCGCGGACCATGGCCTGGGCCAGGACCGTCGCGGTGGTGGTGCCGTCACCGACCACCCCGTTGGTCTTCATGGCGACTTCCTTGACCAGTTGGGCGCCCATGTTGGCGAACGGGTCTCGGAGCTGGATCTCGCGGGCGATGGTCACACCGTCGTTGGTGATCGTCGGTGGTCCGGTGAGCTTCTCCAGGACGGCGTTGCGACCCTTGGGTCCCAACGTCACCTTGACCGCGTCGGCGAGGGCATTGACGCCCCGTTCCAGCCGCAGCCGCGCTTCGGCGTTGTAGCGCAACTCCTTGGCCATGTTGTCCAACCTTTCTCGAATGTCGTGCGGGGTAGATCGTTTCGGGTGTTTGCGGTGTTCTCGGGTGTGGGTCAGGGGATCAGGATGGCGCGCCCCCTGACCTTGCCCGCATCGAGGTCGTCGAGGGCCTGCTGGAAATCGGTGAGCGGATAGGTCGCGGTGTGCAGCGTGACCTTGCCCTGGGCGGCCAGCGTCATCAGCTCGGTCAGGTCGTTGTAGGAACCGACGAGATTGCCGATGAAGTTGATCTCGGTCGAGATGATGTCGATGGTGGGGACATTGATGTTCTCGCCGTACCCGACGACGAAATAGTTGCCGGCCTGCCGCAACATCGCGACACCCTCGGCGGTCGCGCCGCCCTCGCCGACGAAGTCGAGCACCGCCTCGGCGCCCTTGCCGTCGGTCAGCTCGAGAACCTTCTCGATGTGGTTGCCGTCGGCGACGATTCCCTCGTGCGCACCGACCTCGACGGCGAGTGCCACCGCGTCGGGGTTGCGGTCGAGCACCACGATGGTGACCCCGGAGATCGCGGAGAGCACCTGAATCCCGATGTGGCCCAAACCGCCTGCACCGATCACGACGCATGTATCGCCGGGGCGGGTCATCCGCGCGACCTTGGCGGCCGCGTGGTAGGCGGTCAGCCCGGCGTCGGCGAGTGCGGCCACCGCGGCGGGCTCGAGCGAGTCGTCGATGCGCACCACGCTGCGGGCCGTCGTCTTCAGATAGTCCGCATAACCACCGTCGGTGTCGATTCCGGGGAACTTGCTGTTCTCGCAATGCACGTCGTCACCGTCGCGGCACGCCCGGCACAGTCCGCAGGTGATCAGCGGGTGCAGGATCACCTTGTCGCCCACCGCGACGTTGGTGACGGCATCGCCGATCGCCTCGACCCAGCCGGCGTTCTCGTGGCCGATCGTGTACGGAAGGGCCACACCGCTCTTGGCCTCCCACTGGCCTTCGAGGATGTGCAGATCGGTCCGGCACACGCCGGCACCGCCGATCCGCACGATCACATCGAGTGGCCCGGTGATCTCCGGATCCGGAATCTCGTTGAGCTGCAACTTGTCGTGGTATCCGACCACCTGTACCGCTCTCATGCCGACCTCTTCTCCTCGAGTGCGCCACCGCTGGTGCGCAGATTGGTGATGACCGGGCCGCTGGTGCCGTCACACTCGCCGTCGTCGGCGTAACGGGTGGCCAGCAGACCACGGCAGAAATGGCTGTTGCCCTCCATGGAGATCCGCACCGATCGCGCGAAGCGCAATCGCATCGGGATCTGCTCGGGTGGCAGCGAGGTGCCGTCCTCGCCGACGACGACCCGGCAGTTGGGACACACACCCAGACCCAGCTGCACGCGGCGGCGCAACAGTGCCCACTTGGCGGAACCGTCGGGCAGATCACGCAGCAAGAGATGTTCACAGTCGTCGACGGTGGCCTGACCGGACGAGATGAGCTTGGCCACAGCGCGTTCCATCGCCGCGGTGTGTGCCTTGCGCAAGAACGTCAGCCGCAGCTCCTCGAGATCCTGTTCGGCCTCCACACCGAAGGTGCCCTTGTAGCCGGCGTGCGCGGCGAGCCCGGCGTTGATCTTGTCCGAGTCGTGGTGGTCATCGAGCATGACCCGCACATCCCCGATGCCGTCGATGTCCTCGAGTGCGTCGAGGGCATCGGAGGCCATCAGATACGCGAAGTTGGGCGAGCAGAACGACGTGGGCAACCGCAGGTGAACGGCGACCCCGTCGTCGTCGATGAAGATCGATCGGACGAAGTTCAACTCGGTGATCGGTTGGTCGAGTTCGGGATCGAGCACCGTACCGAGAGCCCCGAGCACCGCGTCGACGACCATCACATCGGTATCGGTCGGCTCCGACAGGGCCGTCATGATGCCACCGCATCCTTCGCGCCCGCGGCCACCTCGGCTCCCGGGTCGGCGGCGTCGGTGGGGATGCGCAGCTCGGCGGGCACCTCGATGTGCGGGTACAGCGCGGCAGCGTTGAGGCCGAGGATCTTTCGCTTCTGATCGGTGGTGATCGGGGCGTACTCGGTCATGTCCTCGGGGATCTGGAAGTCGACGAAACGTTCCACCAGCCACTGCGGGGTCCACAGCGCGTAGTCGCTGGCGAAGAGGATCTTGTCCTCGCCGATCCAGTACAGGAGCTCACCGATGATCTGCGCGAAGTAGCGTGGCCGCGTGTGGATGAACGGAATCGCCACGGCCAGACCGCCGTAGACATTCGACTCCTGGGTGGCGATCCAGCAGAAGTCCTCGAGGCGGGGGAGCCCGACATGCTCGATGATGAAGTTCAGGTCGAGATAGTCGGTGGCGACCTTGTCGACGTCGGCGACATCGAAGGCATCCCGGTCGAGCGGCCGGATGGTCGGGCCCTTGTGCACGTGCACGTTCTTGATGCCCAGCTT
Source organism: Gordonia polyisoprenivorans (assembly GCF_017654315.1). Taxonomy (NCBI): domain Bacteria; kingdom Bacillati; phylum Actinomycetota; class Actinomycetes; order Mycobacteriales; family Gordoniaceae; genus Gordonia; species Gordonia polyisoprenivorans. The sequence goes on along the minus strand of NZ_CP072203.1, from coordinate 4,744,069 downwards.
GATGCACTCCTCGAGATACCGGCGCGACCAGTGGTCGTCGAGCTTGTATCCCCTTGAGTCGCCGTGCCATTCGGCGGTGTAGAGCTTCACGCCCTTGAGATCCATCGTCTCGGCGTCGCGGCGGAGCTGCTCGAGGCCGTCCTCGCCGTCGCGCGGATCATAGGCGTGGTTGTAGGTGAGCTTGCCGGGATTGTCCTGGCAGAGCTTCAGCGAGTCGTCGACCTGGGCGAAACCGTTGACGTAGAAATCCCGCAGGATGGTGGCCTGGAAGATCGCGTGATCGGCCGGCCCCTCCTCGAAGAGATCCCGCATGAGGCGATCGGGGCCGTAGTAGCAGTAGGTGTCGTAATCCCACAGCTCCTCGGCGGGACTGAGATTGCGGTGATAGTCGTAAAAGCAGTCGATGAACTGTTTGCCGTGGATGTTGCGCTGGTTGGATTCGCGGCCGTCCCACAGGTGGACGTGGGCATCGACGATGAAATACTTGTCGCCATTCTTCTCGTACATCGTTATCACTCGCTCTCTCGCGGCGTTGACGGGGCTGTGTGGGCTGAAAACTGGTGCTGTGGTGTCTTGTCGGATGGTGGAATTCGCCGCCGGGGCCTGCTTGCGGGGGCGGAATGACCCCGGCGGCGAAGTTCTGTGGCGACCGCTCTTAGGGCATGTCTCCCAATTCCCTTTGCGCGTCTTTGCGGCTCGATGGCCCCCTGGCGGCGTTGTCGTCGGTCACGATAGCTCCGCTATCGCTCCCTCCTCCGCCTTGCCAGGAAACCCATCGACCCCGCAAATCCATCGCAGAAGAATTGGGAGACACGCCCTAGGAGGCGGTCAGATCGAAGCCGATGAACTCGGCGGCGTCCTCGGGACTGGCGAACAGGATGGTCTTGTCGTCGAGATGAACCATCCGGCCGTAGTGGGTCGAGCTGATCTCCTCGAAGATCGATCCGTCGAAGTCCTGGCCGAGGGCGTCGGTCAGTTCGTCGTAGTCGAAAACGAGGCGGTTGACCCCGTCGACGCGGATCATCGAGGGGTACTCGGTGAGTTCGACACCGTCCTTGGCGCCCATCACGTCGGCGACGATGCGCCCGATCGGTGTGTTCATGAGCGTCACGCCGCACATGTTGGAGAACTCGGTGTCGGCCCCGAATTGCATGGTGCTCACTTGTTCAACTCCTCTGGGATATCGACATCGATGGCAGCCAGGACATCGGCGAACTTGGTCTTCGCGTGTTCGAGGCTGGATGAGAACGTGACGGACTTGTCCGCCGGTTGCGACCAGATCGGCTGCAGTCCGCGGGCGGCGTCGAGGCACCGGGGAACCCATTCGGACATCCACCGCGAGAACAGCTTCCGATTGTCGATGCCGTGCTTCTCGTCGCGGGCGAGCATCTGGAACAGTGCGCGCGAGTAGTTCAGGTCCCGGTCGTAGTCGTACTCTCCGGTGCCGACGATCGTCGGGGTGATGTAGTCGCCGTTGCGGGCGGCGACCTGCATGACCAGCTCGGACCGGAACAGTGAGCCCACCAGCTGCTCGAAGACGATGTTGGAGCAGAACAACAATTCGGCCCAGTCGCCGATCGCGGTCAGGCGTTCGACCGCCTCGCGGGTGGGCTGCCACTCGGGAGCCGACTGCCAGACCTCCTTGTGTGCCGATCCGTCGAACGCTTCCTCGGCCTCGGAGAGGTCGAGATTGAACAGCGCCAGATCCTGCGCGAAACGCAGTTTGTGGGCGGCGTTGACGCAGACCGCGTTGTTGATCATGTTGGTTGGCGCGGACCGCTGAATCGAGGTGAACACGTGCAGACCCATACCGCTCTCGGCGTGCATCCAGGCACCGAGGTTGCGCTCGATGAACTTGAGCCACGCGGAGTTCCAGCCGTCGTAGGCCCGTGCGCGCTTGGCGTTCTGCAGGCACAGATCCACCTGATGCACGACCGCGGAGTTGTTGCGGTAGATCGACTGTTCCCACTCCTCGTTGGGGTCGAGGAACTGATGCCAGTTGCTCGACTGTGCCGAGGTCCATTCCTTCGGGTATCCGCCGGGGCCGTCGCCGAAGCCGTAAATCCAGCCCTGGGTGAGGTGCCGTTCGGGATCCGGCTGGACGTCGACTGTGACGTCCTCGTAGATCGTGGCGCGCTTCTTGGAGGGCTGATAGTAGTTGTACTTGCGGCTGCGGCTGCTCGGGAATTCCCGTGCGCCGGCCTCGGCGTCGGTGAATTCGATGGACGGGAAACTGCGTTCCCGGGGTTGCGCTGGTGCGGACATACCTTTCGTTCCTGTCGTTCAGGCTGACTCGACCGCGGTGGTCGTGATCAGGAGTCGAATGCCGGGCTGGTGAACTTGTCGTAGAAGATCTGGTCGTGGGGAACCGAATGCTGTTCCGCCAGTGCGAGAGCTGCATCGACCATGGGTGGGGGACCGCAGAAATACACCTCCGTTCGGGCCAGGTCCGCTTCGTTGTCGTTGACGATGTCGGTGACGTTCCCGCCGATGACGGTGACGCCCTCGGGTGCGTCGTCGGTGCTCTCCGACAGGCATGCGGTGAACGAGAAGTCCTCGATCTTCTCACCGAGAGTGGCGATTTCGTCGAGTAGGAAGAGATCGGCGGCGGTTCGGGCTCCGTAATAGAACCGAACCGGACGGTTCAGGCCGGTCTCGCTGATGTGTCTCAGGAGAGAAAGTAGCGGTGCCATCCCCGCGCCGCCGCCGATTGCCACGATCGGCAGGACGTGCCCGTTGCGCAGGGTGCACGACCCGTACGGACCGTTCAGCTTGATCTCCTGACCCACCGACAGGCCGTCGGTGAGCATGCCGGCGAACAGTCCACCGGGATACTTCTTGATCAGGAACTCGAGCCGGTCCGGGGTGGCCGGGGTGGTGGCAATCGAGAACGAGCGCTTGTCCTCGGTGCCCGGGATGAACAGGTCGAAATACTGTCCCGACTTGAACCCCACGGACTCCGGTTCGACGACATCGAGTTTGAGGGACACGATGTCGGGGGTCATCGGTTCGATGGCAGCGATTTTCGTGGTGACATCCTGAATGGGTGCACCGCCGAGGAGTTCGTCCTCGTCGAAGTTGAGGAGCTCGATCTCGCAGTCGCTGTAAGCGTAAGTGCGGCAGAGAAGTACGTAACCCTCGGCCTCTTCGGCATCATTGCAGGCGAAGGTGGAGTAGTCGTCCATCTGGACGTCGCCTTCGAGCATGTACGACTTGCAGGCCGAACAACGGCCCTCGCGGCAGCCGTGCATGAGGTGGATTCCCTGTCGGAATGCGGCGTCGAGGATGGTTTCGTCCTCGCCGACCTCCATCTCGATGTCGACGGGTTCGAAGCTGATCTTGTGCGTGTCGGCCATGAAGTCTCCTGGGGCGCAAGGCGGTGTGCGGGTGTGGCCGGAACGGCCAGGGCGTATCGAGGTCACGCGTGCGGTGGTGGGCCTCGATACGCCCTGGCCAGGGGCTCCCGGCGTTTCCGGATCAGAGCGTCACGGATCAGACCGTGACGGCCCCGTTCTTGTTGGCCATGTAGGCGGCGATGTGAGCGTCACGCTCGTCATCGCTCATCTCGTTGAGCGCCACGTTGGGGCTGCCGAACGGGATGCCGCGCACATCGTCGAGCGTCCACATCTTCTTGGGGTCGAGATCCAGATGCGGTTGCGGGATCAGGGTCTTGCCGTCATCGCGGACGTAGCCGAGATCGGTGATGATGTCGGCGAGATCCTTGCCGTGATGCAGCGTCTCCCATTCGCGGAAACCGGTGAGGCGACCCATGTTCGGTGTCGGACGACCCTCGTACTCGGGACGGAACGCCACCTTGTCGGTCCAGGCGCAGGTCTCCGAGCAGTAGGTGCGCCACTGGCCGTCGACCTTGTCGGTGACCATGTCCTCGCGGATGAGGCACGGCACCATGCAGGTCCAGCAGCGGTGCGGGTACTGGTAGTCGACGTCCTCGAAGGCGATCGGCTTGTTCTTGCCGGGGTAGGCCAGACGGTTGTAGTTCTCCCACCACTTGCCGAACTTGTTGTACCAGCCGGGGTACTTCTCCTCGAACCACTCGAAGTCGGTGTCGGTCATGGCGTCGATCCGCCAGTAGTTGACCGGCCAGCCGGTGGCGAAGAAGCGGGCGACCTCGTGCACGTAGTGCTTGTCGACAATGCGGTTCCAGGCCTCCTCGACCAGATCGTGCGGGATGGTCAACCCGTACTTCTCCAGCGGCAGAAGGTAACTGCGGTAGTAGTCGTCGTAGATCCACCGACGCCACATCTCGGCGTAGGACTCCCGGTCCTTGCGGCGGTCCTTGGTGCCGTACTCGATGAAGGTACCGATCGCGGCGTCGACGACGCAGTGGTTGTTCCACCATGCGTAGCGCAGATCCCGTTCGAGCAGTGGACGATTGCGCTCGTCGGCCAGGGCCATCAGCAGGATGGAATAGCCGTTGGAGATGTGGCGGGACTCGTCGGACTGCACCGAGTGGAAGACCGTCGGCAGCAGGTAGTCGCCGTTGGCCGCGGCCTCGTCGGGCATCGCCACGAACAGGGTGTTGGTGAAGGCCGTCTCGGCGACCACCGTCAGGTAGATGTTCGCGGCGGTGATGGCATCACCGGTGATGAATCCCTCGCCGAACTGACGGCCGATCGTGCCCGCGTAGTTGTTGGCGAAGGCCTTCTCGGTGATGTCGAAGCCGGCCGGGTCGATGTAGTTGTTCATGTACAGCTTTTTGAGGTTCATCTGGATCGTCGAATGACGAACCTCATCGATCATCTGTACCGCGAGTCCGTTGTGGATCTCCGGGTTGGGGACGGCGTCGATGGCCATCGGCATCGCGCGGGCCGCCGAGATCTCGGGGAACGGGATGATCGACAAGAACAGCTTCTGCCATTCGAGCCAGCGTTCCTGGACCTGACGGAACATGTTGCCGCGGATCGCGCCGTCCATGGCGCCGTAGACGCGGTTGTCCTTCTCCTCTTCCATCGGGAAGTACGACCGCATGATCTGCTTGAGCGGATCCTTTTTTGGTGCCTTCTCGAACGTGTAGTCGGTTCCGAACCGGGTTGCCGGGGTGGCGAAGGTGGGCTCCCACGACAGCTCGGTGATCTTCGCATGGGCCTTGGTCAAGCTCTGCCTGCTCAATGTGCGCCTCCTGTAGAAGAGCCGACGCGGTGTCGGCCTGCGGGCTGAAGCGCTACCGATACAACCGCGTGACGCGTCTCACACCCGTCTCACTGTGAGACTGGCCACATATCCGTCTGCGGAAGATCTGACGTCGGGCGGAACTGCGGCAAGGCGTGCCGCGTCCAACTCGGCATGATGACCTTTCCCGCCGATACCCACGGCCTCATCCATCGAGCGTCGGTGATCGCGGTCGGACTGACCGACGAGGATCTCGCCCGAGCGGTGCGCACCAAGCAGATCGTGCGGATCGTCCGCGGGGTCTACGCCGAGGCGGTGCGCCGGGAGCCCGAGGAACTCCACCGACTGACCGCGATCGCAACGGTGCTCACCGGGACCTCCGACGCGCCGTTGAGCCACCAGAGCGCGGCCGCGGTCCACGGCCTCGCCATGCTCGAACCCAACTTCCGTCGCGTCCACCGCACCGCGCCGACGGGCTTTCGGACCACGACGCTGCACTGTCACGTCGGCGAGGTATCCGAGGCGCACACCGTCGTGATCGACGGCGTGTCGGTGACCTCGCTCGAACGGACCGCCGTCGATGTCGCTTGCGGCGCCGACGGTTTCGCGAGGGCACTGGCCGTCTTCGACGCCGCGCTCCGCCGGGGTGCCGATCGCGAGGTGATGGCCACAATGCTGGCCGGTTCTCGTCGCGGGGTCGGACGGGCCCGGCACGCACTGCAGTTCGCCGACGGAAAGGCCGAGAGCCCGGGGGAGTCGTGGAGTCGCGCCCAACTGATCGAGGCCGGGCTGCGTCCGGCTCGGCTGCAGCACGAGTTCTACGACAAGCACGGCATCTTCGTCGCTCGGACCGATTTCGATTGGGACGGCCTGCTCGTCGGGGAGTTCGACGGCAAGGTCAAGTACCAGAAGCTACTGCGGCCCGGAGAGGACGTCACCGAGGTCGTCCTGCGCGAGAAGGCCCGCGAAGACGCGCTCCGTTCGATGGGCATCATGGTGATCCGCTGGGTCTGGGACGATCTGCGCCGCGGCACGGTGGTCGCGAAGGTGCGTCACTGGCTGGTCCACCTCGCGCTGATGGCGGCCTGACCTGTCGCGAATGTGTGTCGACTTCGGCGTTGTGTGTCCTGCAGGACACACAAAGGCGAAGTCGACACAGATTTGGGCGGGGTTACTGCGCCTCTGGTCCGTAGGACAGGTGCACGACCCCGTTGTCGAAGACGTCGTGGCCGACGACGCGCAGTCGGGTGTCCCCGAGGTCGTCGAACAGACGCGCGCCGGTTCCCAGGACCACCGGGTAGACGAGCAGATGGAGCTCGTCGACCAATCCGTCGGCCAGCAGTGCCCGCACCAGTTGTCCGCTCCCGCTGATGTAGATGCTGCCATCGGTACGCTCTTTGAGATCGGCGACGTTCTGGGCGGAGTAGGGGCCGAGTGCCGACGAATTGCGCCACGTCTCTTGCGCCTCGGCATCGGTCAGCGTCGAGGACACGACGTACTTGGGTGTGTCGTTGAAAAACGGCGCGCCGGGATCGTCATCGGCCGTTCGGGTCGACCAGGCCGGGGCAAACATGTCGAAGGTGTTGTGGCCCAGCAGGATCGCTGTCGACGACGACATGATCTCACCCAGGGTGGCACCCATGGCGTCGGTGAACCCGTAGGGCGCGGTGAATGACGGGTCCTCGAATCGGCCGTCGAGGCTGACGAACTCGTGAACGTGGATCTTTCCCATCGGTGAACTCCTTGTCGGTGCGGCCGACGGGCGATCCGTCGGTGTGCTCGTATCCGTATCGACCGGCAGCACGGCAGAAACTCATCGGCCGGGCGACGCCCCGTTGAGCGCTCGGTACACCGCGGCCTCGAAATCCAGCGCTGCGGTCATTGCCGTCGGGTCCGCGAACGGGAAGAGCTGGGTCCCCCAGGCGCCGGCGATTCCGCTCGATGGATCGATCCAGAAGTACACGTTGGCCAGTCCGGCCCATCCGTAGGAGCCGCTGCGGCGCCCGGTGGGGGCGTCGGACTCGTTGGTCATCGCGAGAAGGTTCCAGCCCTTCGCGACGCCGGGAAAGAACTCCGCGTTACCGGTGCGCCGCGGATCGACGCCGGGCAGTGCGGTGACCTGCAGATCGCCGAGTTGATCGGCGGTGGCCGCGGCGACCGTCTCCGGTCGCAGGAGTTGCTCGCCGTCCTCGGTGCGCCCACCGCGCAGCCACAGCCGCAGGAACCGAAGGACGTCGGGGATCGTGGAGTAGAGGCCCTGCCCGCCCATGTCGACCGGTGGTGCATCCGGCGCCGTCGGGGCGCTCAGCGCTTTGAGGGAGCCGTCGGGCAGACGTGCGTGCAGTGCGGCGGCGCGGGCCAGTGCGGCACCGTCGCGCGCAAAGGCGGTGTCGGACATGCCCAGTGGTGTCAACAACCGCTGCGTCATTGTGTCACCGAGGCGATCGCCGGTGATGCCCTCGATGACCAGTCCGACCCAGTCGAGATTGGTTCCGTACTCCCAGCGGGTGCCGGGGTCGAACATCAGCGTCGTCCCCAAGGAGTCGACGGTGCCGGCGGCCACGTCGGGCAGATCCTGGGCCCGGGCCACCCGGGTGAACTCCGCGTCGAAGAAGGTGTAGGCGAAACCCGCTGTGTGGGTGAGGAGTTGACGTGTGGTCGGGATACTCGCCGGTTCCCGTAGGCGTGGCGTGTCGTCGTCGAATCCGTCGAGCACGGCGAGTTCGGCCAGTCGTGGTTCGTACTCGGCGGCCGGGGCGTCGAGGTCGAGGACGCCGTCGTCGACGAGTTGCAGAGCGACGGTTGCGGTGAGCGACTTGGTGACCGAGTAGAGGGCGAGTACCGAGTCGGTGGCGATCGGTCCGACGGAACCGAGGTGGACCGTCTGCTCGGCGGTGCTCACCCCGGTGACGACGCCGGGCAGGGCCGAGGTGTCGGTGGAACGCAACCAATCGTTGGCAGCACGGGCGATGCGGTCGGTCGCGGCGTGTGGTGCAGAGTGCGGTGTGGATGTCGCCATGGCGACTACCCTGCCAGGTCGCCGACGAAGCGCTCCAACCGCTCGAGTGCGTCGGTGAGATCGGCGGTCGAGGCCGCATACGACAGCCGGATGTGGTCGTCGGCGGTGGCGACGCCGAAATCCTTGCCCGGGGTGAGCGCGACATGCGCCTCGCGCAGGGCACGATCACAGAACTCCGCCGACCTCAGGCCCGTCGGCGAGACGTCGATGTAGACGTAGAACGCGCCGTCCGGCGGGACCGGGACGGGCAGGCCGATGCGCTCGAGACCGTCGAGGACGAGGCGACGACGATTGACGAACTCCCGCCGACGATCCTCGGCGACACCGAGCGACTCCGGGGTGAAACAGCTCAAGGCCGCGTGCTGCGCCGGGGTCGGCGGACTGACGTAGTAGTTCTGCGCGAGCCGCTCGACGGCGTCGACGAGGCCGTCGGGCAGGATCGCCCACCCCAGCCGCCATCCGGTCATGCCGAAGTACTTGGAGAAACTGTTGATGACGACTGTCGACGCCGTTGCGGTCGGGTCGGTGAGCACACTGCGCGGCGGGTGGCCGTCGGCGTCGGGATCGGCGAGGCCCAGGTAGATCTCGTCGACGATGCTCCATCCGCCGCGATCGCCGACCTCGCGACACAGCCGACGCAGGTCGTCGTGGGGGATCGAGGTACCCGTCGGATTCGACGGCGAGGCCACGATCACCCCGCGCGTCATCTCTTCCCACGATCGTGTGACGAGATCCGGTGTCAGTTGGTAATAGGTTTCCGGTGTCGTGGGGATCAACGACACCCGCGCTCCGAAGCTCTCGGCGAACTGCCGATTGCACGGATAGGACGGGTCGCCGATGAGCACGCCGTCGCCGTCGTCGATCAGCGCAGCGCAGGTCAGCAGCAGCGCGGCCGAGGCGCCGGTGGTGACGGCGACCCGACGCGGATCGACCTCGGCGCGAAAGTGCGTCGCGTAGAACCCGGCGACCGCCTCGCGCAGTTCGACGGTGCCGAGGGCCTCGGTGTAGGCCATCGGCCGGCCGTCGGCGGCGTCGCGGGCGGCGGCGAGGAACTGCGGGGGCGGGCCGAAATCCGGTTCGCCGATGTTGAGTCGGATGACCCGGTGACCGGCCGCCTCCACGGCCGCGGCCTTCTTGGCGAACTCCATCGCGTAGAAGGGTGCCACCCGGTGCGCGCGCCGCGAGATGTGCATGGACACATTCTGCGCACGGCGCGCGCACGAGGGGTCGGTGGGTGGGCCGGTCAGGTCAACGGTGGGTCAGGACACGGGTCGGTCAGGGAACGTAGTTGAACGTGTCGGGATCGGGTCCGCGCCGCTTGTCCTTGTTGAGTCCGTCGACGGCAGCCATGTCCTCGGCGGACAGATCGAAGTCGAAGAGCGCGAAGTTCTCCTCGACGCGCGAGCGCGTCACCGACTTGGGGAAGACGATGTCGCCGCGCTGAATGTGCCAGCGCAACACCACCTGTGCCACCGTGCGGGCCTTCTCCTCGGCGATCTTCTTCAGCACCGGATCATCGAGGACGTCGCCCTGCGCAATCGGCGACCATGCCTCGGTGGCGATGTTGTGTTCGGAATCGAAGGCGCGCAACGGGTTCTGGGTGAGGTAGGGGTGCACCTCGATCTGGTTGGCCGCGGGCACGACCTCGGTCTCGGCGAACAGGCGCTCGAGGTGATGCTTCTGGAAATTGGAGACACCGATCGCGCGGGCCTTGCCGTCGGCGTAGATCTTCTCCATCGCCTTCCAGGTCTCGACGAAATCGCCGACCTCGGGCAGCGGCCAATGGATCAGATACAGGTCGACGTGCTCGACACCGAGCCGTTCCAGGGACTTGTCGGTGGCCTCGAGGGCGTCGTCGAAGGCGTGAAAGCTGTTGTTGAGCTTGGTGGTGATGAAGACCTCGTCGCGCGGTATGCCCGACTTGCGTACTGCCTCACCGACTTCGGCTTCGTTCCCGTACATCTGCGCGGTGTCGATGTGACGATAGCCCACCTCGAGGGCCGAGAGGGTGGCCTCGACGGTGTCCTCGGGCTTGATCTGGAAGACACCGAAACCGAGCTGAGGAATCTCGACGCCATTGTTGAGGGTGATGGAAGGGACTGTCATGAAACACCTTTCACTGTGATGGTGGAGTGTGGACCCGCCGGGTGCGTACGAGGGGAATGCCTCACGGGAGGAGGACGAACTTGCCCCGGGGGTGGCGCCCGGACAGGTCGGCCAACGCGTGACCGGCCCTGTCCAGAGGGTACGTCGCGGCGACCTCGGTCACCAGGGACCCATCGGCGGCCGCGGCGATCAGCGGCTCGATGGCCTCGGCCCGGTGGCGCTTGCTGTCGCTGCTCGATCCGTCGATCAGCACGATGCCGTCCTCGGCGCGACCGAAGGCGGCGATGCTCACGATGCGTGAGCGATCGGCCACCAGTTCCAGCGAGACATCGATCGCCTCATCGGTGCCGACCGTGTCGATGGCGACGGTGACCGTCCCCGGCGCCGCCTCGCGGATGCGCTCGATCAGCCCGTCGCCATAGGTGACCGGGAACGCCCCGAGCCCACGCAGATACTCGTGATTGGTCGGCGCCGCGGTGGCGATGACCGTCGCCCCGGCCTTCACCGCGAGCTGGACGGCGACGACACCCACCGCACCCGCGCCGCCGTGCACCACGACGACATCGCCGTCGGCGACGTGTGCGGTGGCGGTGGCATCGGCGGCCGTCACGCCCACCAGCAACAGCCCGGCGGCGCGCTGCACGTCGAGGCTCTCGGGCCGGCGATGGAGCCGGTCGGTGGCGACCACGACGTGGTCGGCGTACGCGCCGGGCACCGGATAGCCGATGACCGGATCGCCGACGGCGAGATCGTCGGTGCCGGGTCCGACGGCCCGAACGGTGCCCGCGAACTCGTTGCCGACCGGTCGCGGCAGGGCGGACTCGTCGGTGCCCATGAAACCCCGGATGATCTTGGCGTCGATCGGGTTCACCCCGATCGCCTCGACCGCCACCACGACCTGCCCCTGATCGGGGACCGGCAACTCGGCCTTGACGACCGCGAGGGCGTCGACCGGGTCGCCGTACCGCACGGCAACGACCTGACGGGCGGTCACCGCGGCGGAGTCGATGTCGAGGGTGTTGTCGTTGGGGTCCGGGGTGTTGGTGTTCGGGATATCGGCGTTCGGGGAATCGGCCATGGTCGGTTCAAGGACTCCCGGGCCGCGCGATATTCCGACGGTGACATTCACCTCAGGGACATTGACCTCAGCGATATCGACCTCAGCGTCGGAACCAGGCGCGTTCGTCCCCGTCGAGGGCGCGGGCCAGACGCTGACGTGTCGTCTCCGCGAGCGGCTGCGGCAGATCATCGGGGACAAACCAGGCCACCGCGAGGTTCTCGTCGTCGCCGACGCGTGGTTCGCCGTCGACGTGCCGCGCGAGAAAGCACACGTCGAGATACTGCGTCTGATCCCCGTTCGGATAGGTGATCATCGGTGTCACGTCGATACTCGTCAGACGGTCGACGACCGCGGTGATCCCGGTTTCCTCGGCGATCTCCCGAACGATCGCGTGCGCGGGTTCTTCGCCGGGCTCGAGGACCCCCGAGACCACCGCCCACTCCTCGGTGTCGGCTCGGTGGGTCAGCAACACGCGACCGGAGTCGTCGACGACGACCCCACTGACCCCCGACAGCCACAGCGGGGAGTGCCCCACGTGCCCACGAAGATCACGGATGAAATCGGGAATCGGCATGCTGATGATCTTGCCTTCCGCATCCGCACACCGCCGGACGCGCGGGTGCGCCGCGCCAGCGCCGGTGACCGTGTTCACATTCGCGCTGGTCGAAGGCGCCAGATCGGCGAATCGCACTTGCGTTCGAGTTCTTGTCGGTGGCCGATGCTTCACTGGGCCCATCCCGACGCAGAGGAGGCCACGGTGTTCGACCCACACACCCCCGATTTCGATGCTCCCGACCCCAACACACCCGATCTCGTCACGCCCGAAACAGGCGAACCCGATCCGGGCCTGGCCTGGACGGCGATGCGTGACTGGCTCACCGATTCCGTAGCGGGCATGCCTGCCGGCGGCGTCCTCGACCTCGGTCCCGCCGAGTACGACGACTCCGACGATGCCGCCGACGTGCCGTGCGCACAGATCCTGGTGCTGCGTGACCAAACCTTCATGGTCAGGCTCTCGACGACAGTGATGACCATCCCGGCGGTTGCCGGATACGCGGTACCACGCGCGATGCTCGACCGCTGGAACTACGAGGATCGGTTCCGTGATTGCACGCACGGATATCTGCTCACCCGCTCACGCGGCTGCGTCGCGGACGTATGCGTCGCCTGGTTCCGGGACCGCCGGGCGATCAGTGGTCCCGCGGTCCTTGGTTGCCACTACACCACCGGCGATCCCGACCCCCGGGCCCGGGCCGCAGGGCGCGGCTCGGATGGGGGAGACCCCTGATCTTTCCCCCAGAAACCCCGCTGACCAGTGAATTCGGCCGACGGACGGCGCATGGTGGAGTCATGAACACCACAACAGATACCACCACCACCCATGACAGCAGCGCACGCCGTAACGGCCCGAACTTCTGGAAGGTCCTGGGCATCATCGCGATCGTCCTCATCGCACTGGCGATGCTCGGACCGATCCTCAAGGGACTGTTCTGGATCGGCCTGATCGGCCTGGCCGTCTACGGCGCGATCATGCTGTTCCGGGCCTCCCGCAGCAAGGGCGGACCCACGTCGTCCGGCTTCTGATCCCACAGACCGGGAGCCGGGGCAGACCGGCCGAGGCAGACTTGGAGATACAGCGTCGACCTGCGACGATGACCCCACTGCGGTTACTCTCCCCTCATGCCGAGGGTGATCGCCACCATCAGTCTGAAGGGAGGGGTGGGCAAGACGACGGTGACCGCCGGGGTTGCCGAATTCCTGTCCGCCGTGTTCGGCAAACGGGTGTTCCTGATCGATCTGGACGCCCAGACCAGCCTGACGACGGTCATGATCGGGTCCGAGCGCTGGCTCGAACTCAACGATCGGGGCCGAACCCTTGCCACCTTGTTCTCCGACGCCCTCGACGGCACCTCGTATTTCGACCGTGAGGCCGTACTGCAGCGTGAGGTGTCCTCGGTGGCGGAGGTCACCGGGGTGGACCTGCTGCCGGCGTCGCTGGATCTGATCGAGCTCGCCGAGGAGTTGAGTGCGCGGCGGGTACTGGCCGACGACCACGCCGCCGCCGTGGAGATCCTGCGCCGCGCCATCGCACCCGTCGCCGACGACTACGACTTCATCCTCATCGACTGCCCACCCACCATGGGTCCCTTCACCCTCAACGGGCTCGCCTGCGCCGACGGCTTCCTCATCCCGACCATCCCGGATGTGTTGTCCACCTACGCCATTCCGCACGTGCAGCGGCACGTCGCCGACTTTGCCGGCGAGATCGGACGCGACATCCGCGAGCTCGGAGTCGTCATCAGCAAGTACCGGCCGTCGTCGGCGCTGCACCAGGACACGGTCAAGCGGCTGCGTCTTGACACCACCATTCAGAACGTGCTGCCCGCCTACATCCACGAGGGCAACGTCGTCGGCGCGGCCGCCGCGTTCGAGCCGTGGCCGACACTGCGCGCCAAATACGGCCATCACGGGCACTACGAGCAGTTCGAGGCACTCACGCTTGCGGTCATGACCGAGGCGTTGGTCAAACTCCCCTGACCGCGGGCCCTCGCCGGTTCGGCGGACGCATCGATCAGCTCAGCTGGGCGAGCTGGTCGATGAGTTCACGCCGGGTGCCCTGCGCCTCCGAATGCCGCAGCGGCTTGACCCGCTCGACGAGGATCTCGTCGGTCGCCTCGGGCAGCAGGCTCAGCACCTCGTCGAGGAAATCCTCGAGCGGCATCGCCCACTCCGCCTGCGCCTGCCCGGGCATGAGGTCGGTCCGTACGGCCGGTGGAACCAGCTCCAGCACGTCGATCCCCTTGGGTGCCAACTGCACTCGCAACGAGTCGGTGAACGAGTGAATCGCCGCCTTGGAGGCGCTGTAGGTCGCGGTGGCGACCATCGGGGTGAAGGCGAGTCCGGAGGACACGGTGATGATGGTGGGGTCGGGACGGTCGGAGAGGAACTCGGTGAACGCGGCGATCAGTCGCAACGGTCCCAGGATGTTGGTTGTCACCACCGCCTCCGCGGTGTCGAGGAAACCGCTTGTGGTCAGGTCTTCCGGGCGCATGATCCCGGCCATCGCGATCAGCACGTTGGTCTCGGGAAAACGTTGCTGCACCTCGGTGCTCACCCGGGTGATGTCGTCGGCGTCGGCGGTGTCGATGCGGACGGTGTGGATGCCGGGGTGGGCCGCGGCGATCTCGTCCAGCAGCGCCGTACGGCGCCCGCCGATGATCACGGTGTTGCCGAGTTCGTGCAGACGCAACGCCAACCCCAGGCCGATGCCGGAGGTCGCGCCGGGGATGAAGACGGTGTTGTCGGTGAGTTTCATGGATGCCACTTCACCATCGGTGTGCCCTGCCCGCCAGGACCTACCCATCCACGGATCGGTGATCCCTGGATAGTGTCGGCCGGCCGGAGTAGGTGTGGACAGATGACCACCAGCCTCGGAACCACCATCGACCGGGCCGGACTCGCCCAGTTCCTGCGTTCCCGGCGCGATGCACTGCAACCGGCCGACGTCGGGCTGCCCGCCGGAGTCCGCCGACGCACCCGCGGACTGCGTCGCGAGGAGCTGGCGCAACTGGCCGGGATGTCGACCGACTATTACAGCCGGCTCGAGCAGCAGCGCGGCCCGCATCCGTCGGCGCAGATGATCGCCGCGATCGCCCAGGCGCTACACCTGCGGCTCGACGAACGCGACCACCTGTTCCGGCTGGCCGGTCTGAATCCGCCGGATCGGATGGCGCACGACGATCACGTCGGACCCGGCATGATGCGGATCGTCGACCGGCTCACCGACACCCCGGCCATGGTCGTCAACAGTGCGGGAGAAACGTTGTGGCAGAACGCGTTGTGCGTGGCGCTCATCGGTGACGACAGTGTTCACACCGGGTATCGCCGCAGTATCACCTACCGGTGGTTCACCGATGAGGCGACCCGCGCACGGTTTCCCGAGGCCGATCACGACCATCACGCGCGAGCGCACACCGCGCGCCTGCGGACAGCGGTGACGATGCAGGGCCCGCGCTCGCGTGCGGCGCGAGTGGCCGACGAATTACGTTCGCAGAGTCCGCAGTTCGCCGAGTTGTGGGATGAGCACGACGTCGGCACCCGACTCGCCGACGACGTCAAGCGCCTCCTGCATCCCGACCTGGGCCTGGTCGAGGTGAATTGTCAGACGCTGCTCGACCCGGACCGCGCCCACGCACTGCTGGTGTACACCGCGATACCCGGAAGCGAGAGCCACGAGAAACTCTCGATGCTCTCGGCGGTCATGGTCTGAGGTCATCGGGGTACGACCCCGTGCTCATCGAGATCAGGTGAGGTCGTCGTCGGACAGAGCTGAGGCGAGGGCCACCACGCCCTCGGTCAGATGTGAGCGCATCTGCGGGTCAAGGCGTTCCATGGCCGCACCGAGGATCTGGGCCCTTGCCGAGCGTGCTTGGTTGATGTGTTCGGTGCCCGCGACGGTCGCGACGAGCTGTCGTGCGCGCCCGTCGTCGGGGTCGGGCGCGCGCTCGACGAAGCCCTGCTGTTCCAGGGAGGCGACGATGCGCGACATCGTCGGCATCGTCACCGACTCCCGATCGGCGAGTTCGGACAGGCGCAGCGGACCGTGATTGATGATCGTCCACAGCGCCGAGGCCACACCCGCGCTGAGCACGCCCTGGCCGCCGGTGCGCAGTGATCGGGTGATCCGGACCAGGTGGTGATAGAGAACCGCGACGTCGGAGGTGTCGGGCGTGGCGGTGGCCTCGACAGCGGTCGTGGTGTCCGGTGCGGTCGTCGACATCGGAACGCTCCTTTCGGGAGGTACGCCGCCGAATATAGTTTCCTGGTGCTAAGTAAGCGAACAGTAAAGCCGGGATGCTCTGATGTGTACTTCGGGCGTGCTCGGTTTCACAGCGGGGAATTCTCGCCGTCGACGTGTGCTTACGGTGGAGTAGGGCGGGATGGCGACGAACCGCACCCGACCGCCCAAGACGAATGAGAACCCAACACGAAAACGAGGTGCACTGTGGCACGAGTGATCATCATCGGGGGACACGGGAAGATCGCGCTGCGACTGGCGCGGCTGCTCACCGCACGAGGCGACGCGGTCAGCTCGGTGATCCGCAACCAGGCGCAGAGTGACGACATCATCGCGACCGGCGCCACGCCCGTCGTCGCCGATGTGGAGCACCTCGACACCGAGGCCATCGCCGAGGCGCTCACCGGGCACGACGTCGTCGTGTGGTCGGCAGGTGCCGGTGGCGGCAACCCCGAGCGCACCTTCGCGGTCGACCGCGATGCCGCGATCCGCTCCATCGACGCCGCAGCGGCGGCCGGCGTGCCGCGCTACGTCATGGTCTCCTACTACGGTGCCGGACCCGATCACGGTGTCCCCGAGGATAATTCGTTCTACGCCTATGCCGAGGCCAAGGCTGCGGCCGACGCCCATCTCACGAGCACCGATCTGGCCTGGACGATTCTCGGGCCGAGCCGACTCACCGACGACCCGGGCTCCGGCCGCATCGAGGTCGGGGGATCGGACACCTCCGCCGGGTCCGGAACATCGGGGAGCACGACATCCAAGAGCGAGGTCAGTCGCGACAACGTCGCCGCGGTCGCTGCGGCGGTGATCGCCGATCCGGCCACCGCGAAGCGGGTCATCGAGTTCAACGACGGCGACGTGCCGATCGAGACGGCGCTGGCCTAGTGCAGGCTCGCGAGATGCACTGACATGAGCGGTTTCGGGCGGGCGCTCGCGGAGATCGTCGGTGAGCGCAACGTGCTCACCGACGACGACGCCATGGCCGGATACCTCGTCGACTGGATGGGCCGCTATACCGGCATCGCCGATGCGGTGGTCCGGCCGCGTACCGTCGACGAGGTGGCTGCTGTGATGAAAGTGGCTGCAGCTCAGCAGATTCAGGTCTGTATTCAAGGCGGCAACACCGGCCTCGTCGGCGGGTCGGTGCCGCCGGCGACCGCAGATGGGCGCCGACGCATCGTGCTCAGCACGGCGCGGATGACAGATCTCGACGAGGTCGACCCGATCGGACGATGCGTGGGCGCGCAGGCCGGAGCGACGATCGCCGCCATCGATGCGCATGCCGCGGTCCACGGACTGATGTTCCCGGTCGACCTCGCTTCCCGGGACAGCGCCACCGCGGGCGGTGTCGTCGCCACCAACGCCGGTGGCATCCGCATGATC
The DNA here is from genome assembly GCF_017654315.1 of Gordonia polyisoprenivorans. Taxonomy (NCBI): domain Bacteria; kingdom Bacillati; phylum Actinomycetota; class Actinomycetes; order Mycobacteriales; family Gordoniaceae; genus Gordonia; species Gordonia polyisoprenivorans. The sequence continues at coordinate 4,726,570 of NZ_CP072203.1, read as the reverse complement.
CGGCACGGCAACACCCGAGCGGCGTTACTCGGCATCGAGGCCGTCCGCGCCGACGGCGCCGTCCTGCGACGCTGGTCGCCGCTCGTGAAAGACAATGTGGGATATGATATCCCGGGCTTGCTCGCCGGGAGTGAAGGCACTCTGGCCATCATCACCAGAGTGTTGTTCCGGTTGGTCGGCCCGCCGGTCGCGACCGTTGTCGTCGTGGCCGCACTCAAGCGGGTGGCCGACGCGCTCACCCTGATCGGGCGGGCCCGCGAGGCAGGTCTGGCGATCGAGGCCGCCGAGTTCATGACCCGCGAGGGTGTCGACCTCGTCGCCGAACACGGCAGCCGACGTCCGGTCTCCACCCCCGCTCCCTACCATCTGCTGCTCGAGGTCTCCGGCGCCGGCGACACCGAGGCCGCCGTCATCGACCTCCTCGACGACGCCGACGGCATCGTCGACGCCGTGCTCGAGCCCGGTCCCGCGCGGGCCCTGTGGGAGATCCGGGAGAGCCACACCGAGGCCATCGCCCGGGCCACCACGACCCCGGTCGTCAAACTCGACGTGTCGTTCCCGATCCGCTCCCTCCCGCATGCCATCGCCGAATTACAGGACCTGCCCGGTCATCTCGACGTCGCCTGCCGCCCCATCCTCTTCGGGCACATCGGCGACGGCAACATCCACGTGAACCTCCTCGACGTCCCGGCCGAGGCAGCCGACACCGTCACCGACGCGGTCTTCGGGATCGTCGCCCGGCTCGACGGCAGCATCAGCGCCGAACACGGGATCGGCCGGGCGAAGACGGCGTGGACCCGACTCGGTCGTTCGCCGACCGACCTGGCCACGATGCGCGCCATCAAGGACGCCCTCGATCCGCAGGGTCTGCTCAATCCCGGGGTGCTCTTCGGCTGAGTCGAGCCGCGCCGCACGGCCACGCCACATTACGATCACGGTGATCGTGACCCTGGTCGTGCGCCGAACGCATCCCTACGGTGGAGCATTTGTGAGTTCCACCCTGACCGACATCACACCCGACGTTCCCGCCGAGGACGACGCCGCACGGCGGCGCCGGCTGCGCACGGTCGTCGCCGCCAGCCTGCTCGGCACCACCATCGAGTGGTACGACTTCTTCCTCTACGCGACCGCCGCGAGCCTGGTGTTCTCCAAGGTCTTCTTTCCCGATCAGAGCAGCTTCGTCGGAACGCTGTTGTCGTTCGCGACCTTTGCCGTCGGCTTCGTCGTGCGCCCGATCGGTGGTGTCGTGTTCGGACACATCGGCGACCGCATCGGCCGCAAACGCACCCTCGCGGTGACGATGGTGCTGATGGGCGCGGCGACGGCACTCATGGGTGTCCTGCCGACCGCCGCTCAGATCGGGTTCCTCGCCCCGGTACTGCTGCTGTGCCTGCGCATCCTGCAGGGGTTCGCCCTCGGCGGCGAATGGGCCGGCGCGGTGCTGCTCGCCGTCGAACACAGCCCGGCGCGGCGTCGTGGTCTGTTCGGGTCGATCCCGCAGATCGGCCTGGCGCTCGGGCTCGCGTTGGGCACCGGTGTCTTCGCGATACTCCAGGTGGCCTTCAACGATCACGACTTCCTGGTCTACGGATGGCGGATCGCGTTCCTGTTGAGCATCGTGCTGGTGGTCATCGGATTCGTGGTGCGGTTGAAGGTCTCGGAGACCCCGGCCTTCCGTGAGGTCGCCGAGCTCGAGCAGAAGTCGAGTGCCCCGCTGCGCGACGTCGTCCTTCCACCCAACACCCGCAACACCGTCCTCGGTCTGCTCGCCCGCTGGGGTGAGGGATCGGCGTTCAACACCTGGGGCGTGTTCGCGATCGCCTACGCCACCGGCAGTCTGGGCCTACCGCGGGTGCCGGTCCTGGTGTCGGTCACCATCGCCGCACTCGTGATGGCGGTGGGCCTGCCGGCGTCGGGATTGCTGACCGACCGCTACGGGCCGCGCCGCATCTACCTGATCGGCATGATCGCCTACGCGGTCGCGGTCTATCCGGTCTTCGCACTGTTCGGCACCGAGAACCTGGTGTGGTTCACCGTCAGCCTGGTGATCGTCTTCGGTGTGGTCCACGCACTGTTCTACGGCGCCCAGGGCACCTTGTTCGCCTCGCTGTACCCGACGCCGGTGCGCTACACCGGACTCTCGGTCGTCTACCAGTTCTCCGGCATCTATGCCTCGGGTCTGACACCGCTGATCCTGACCGCACTCATCGGTGCCGGTGGCGGATCGCCGTGGTGGGCGGCGGGTTACCTGGTGGCCACCGGACTGATCAGCGTGGCCGCGACGGCGGCGATCCGGCAGCGCGACCTGCACCTCTGAGAGTCGGGCGGCTCACAGCGCCGCACGCACGTCGGCGGACTCGACCGGATGCGAGAACATCGGGTAGTCGAAGGAGATCGCGTTGTCGTGTTCGGCGACCGAGGTCGCCGCGGTGCAGTCGGTGAGCGTGATCACCCGGTATCCGTTCTCGTACGCCGAGCGCATCGTCGATTCCACACAACAGTTGGTGAGGAATCCGGCGAGGATCACCGTCTCGATTCCCTTGCTGCGCAAGATGAAATCGATGTTGGTCGAGGCGAAGGTGTCGAGTCCGCGCTTGCCCTCGATGAGAATGTCACCGTCGGCGGGCGCCAACTCGTCGACGATCTGCGCACCCCACGTGCCCTTCACGAAGGCATTGCCGTCGACGACGCCCTTGAGGATCCCGTACGGGTGTCGGGTGAGCTCGCCGTAGCCGGGAGCAAAGGTGATCGGGGCGTGCATGATCGTCACCCCGGCCTCACGCGCAGTCTGCACCAGCGAGGTGGTGTTGGTGAGCATGCCGGTCTTGTCCATCACCTCGGCGACCGCGTCGTGCAGCACACCGCCGTCGGAGGTGAACTCGTTCTGGTACTCGATGAGGACGAGAGCGGTGGTGGCGGGATCGAGGGTGAGCGTGTCGGCCATGGGGATTCCTCACTCGCGGCGGTAGGGGTGCAGGCGGACCTCACCGAGTGAGCTACGCCACACTTGATTCAAGTCCTCGGCGGCGTCCTCGGCAACCCGAGCGACACGACCCCGACGATGAGACGATGCAGTCGTGACCGATTCGGTAGGGCAACGACTGGCCGAGCTGGCGCGCCGCGCCGGTGTGGCGACCAGCTATGTGGGATGGGACTCCGCCGAACACGAGGTGAGTGCGGCAACCCTGCGCGCGGTGCTGGGGGCGATGGGTATCGCCGCCGACACCGACGCGGAGATCGACGCCGCCCTCGCCGACGCCGAGATCGCCGACTGGCGCGCGTTGGTGCCGCCGGTCACCGTGGTCACCGAGGGCGACGCCGCGGTGTTCTGGGTCCATGTGCCCCACGGCAATCCCGTGGAGGTCGAGGTCACCACCGAAGCCGGAGACCTGGTGCGCCCGGTGCAACTCGACGTGTGGTGGGAACCGCGCCCCGTCGACGGCGTGCTCACCGGACGGGCGAGTTTCGCAGTCCCGGAAGGACTCTCGCCGGGATATCACACGATCTCGGTCGCCGACGAGATCAGCGGGAGCACGGCGACGGCGCCGTTGATCGTGACGCCGCGGCGGCTGAGTACCGCCGACGCCCTGCGCGGTGAGCAGCGGTGGGGGACGGCGCTGCAGCTGTATTCGGTGCGCTCCGCGCGGTCGTGGGGAGTCGGCGACTTCGCCGACCTCGCCGAGATCGCGGCCGAGACGGCCAGCACCTACGGCGCCGACTTCGTCCAGGTGAACCCGCTGCACGCCGCGCAGCCGGTGCCGCCGATCGAGAACTCGCCGTATCTGCCGGCGACCCGCCGATTCGTCAATCCCCTCTACATCGCGATCACCGACATCGCGGAATACGTCGACCTGCCCAAGGCCGACCGCAAATGTGTCGACAAACTCGCGAAGAGTTTTGTCGCCGACGACGTCTCGACGAAGAAGATCAAGCGCAACAAGGCCTTCCGCGCAAAGCTGACCGCGCTGGAGCTGCTTCACGCGGTCCCGCTGCGAGCGGCGCGGGCCGCTGCATATCGGCAGTTCCGTCGTCGTGAGGGCACCGGCCTGCGTGATTTCGCCACCTGGTGCGCGCTGGTCGAGGAATACGGGCGGGACAGCCCGGCGTGGGCCGACAAACTCGGTGATCCGGCCTTTGTCGAGACCGAGCGCCGCCGGCTGGCCGGACGCATCGAGTTCCATACATGGCTGCAATGGATCTGCGACGAACAACTGGCCCGGGCCCAGCACGCCGCGCTGGCGGCGGGAATGCGCATCGGCATCATCGCCGACCTCGCCGTCGGAGTGGGTCGCGACAGCGCCGACGTGTGGTCGTTCGGCGAGGTCCTCGCCACCGGTGCGACGGTCGGAGCACCGCCGGACGGCTTCAATCAGCAAGGCCAGAACTGGAATCAGCCACCGTGGCATCCGCGGCGACTCGCCGAGTCGGGATACGCGGCCTATCGCGACATGCTGCGCACCGTGCTGCGCCACGCCGGTGGTCTGCGCGTCGACCACATCCTCGGGCTGTTCCGGCTGTGGTGGATTCCCGAGGGACGATCCGCGGCCGAGGGCACCTACGTGCGCTACGACCACGACGCGCTGATCGGGATCCTCGCGCTGGAGGCACAACGTGCCGGTGCCGTGGTCATCGGTGAAGATCTCGGCGTGTTCGAGAAGACGGTGCAGGACACGCTGGCCGCGCGCGGCATCCTCGGCTGCTCGATCCTGTGGTTCGAACACGGCGAGTACGCGCCGATCCCGCCCGAGGAGTATCGGGAGCTGTGTCTGACCTCGGTCACCACCCACGATCTGCCACCGACGGTCGGCTACCTCGCCGGTGACCACATCACATTGCGGGCCGAACTCGGATTGCTCACCGAGAGCGAGGACGACGATCGTGCCCGCGAGGAGCACGACCGCGATGCGATCCTCGCGCTGGCGATCGAGCGTGGCCTGTGGTCACCGGACATCCCGCTGACCGATCCGCGGACGATCAACGCCCTCTACCAACTGATCGCGGCGAGCCCGTCGCTGCTGCTGGGGGTGGCGCTGGTGGACGCGGTCGGCGAGCGGCGCATCCAGAACCAGCCCGGCACCGACGGCGATCAGTACCCGAACTGGTGTATCCCCCTCGCCGACGACGAGCTGCGTCCGGTGCTCGTCGAGGACCTGCCGTCGAACGCGCGGTTCGCCTCGCTGGTGGCCGCGCTCGAGGACGCGGGCGTCGGGGGTGGGTCTCGCGAGGACGACGACTTCCTCGGGTGATGGCTTGTCTGGCGAGGACTTCCTCGGGTGAGGACTTCCCTGGATGAAATATGTCCTGGAGGTGAGACCTAGGACGTCGCCGAGTCCCGCCCGGCCGATCGGCCCCGGCGCAACGCGATGGCGATGAGGACCATCGCGACCGCACACAGCACCCCGACCCCGATGTCGAAGGCGATCCCGGCGGTCACCAGACCCCAGTGGGCCGCGGCGATGCCCTGCCCGATGATCGGGACCGACAGCGCGATGTAGGCGACGACGAAATAGGTGGACGTCACCTCCGCGCGCCGGTCCGGTGGGCTCGCCGCGACGACCGCCGCCATGCCTTTGCTGAACGAGATGCCTTGCCCGGCACCGGCGATCACCGCACCGACGATCATCAGGGTCAGCGAGGCCGCGGCCAGTGACCAGGCCAGGACGGCCACCCCGACGACGAGCGTCGCGCACCCGGCGATCAGCGCCGTGCCGGTGGGTGCGTGGCGCCCGAGGATCTGGATGGTCGCCGACGACGCGAGTAGGACCGCGACGAGCGCCCCGGCCGCGGCATGGTTGTCGATGCCGATCACCTTGGCGAGAAACGACGGCGCCACCGCGGTGAAGGTGCCCAGGACAGCGAACCCGGCGAAGGCCGCGATCGCCGGCCCGGTGAACACCTCGCGCACCTGCGGTGGCACCGACAGCCGTTGCACGCCCAGCCGGGCCCCCGGCCGCAGCCGTGCAGGTTCGGCGACGAACCAGATCGCCACCCCGACCACGGCGAGTGCCGCCAGGTCGACCAGGAAGACGGTGTGCAGGGGCGCGGGGACGTACTGCGCGAGAATGCCCGCCACCAGTGGGCCGAGTCCCAGCCCGCCCATGTTCGCGGCGGTGGCGATCGCCGGAGCGCGCGACTGCCAGGATCGCGGGGCCAGTTCGATCACCGCTGCCGTGGCGGTGCCGGTGTAGATACCCGCCGACAGCCCCGAGATGACGCGCCCGGCCAGGAGCTCGGCGAGCCCGCCCGCGGTGACGAAGACGACGGCACTGATCGCGGAGATGACGACGCCCGCCAGCAACAGCGGCCGTCGGCCGATGACGTCGGACCAGCGGCCGAACACGATGAGCGCCGCAATCACCCCGGCGGCGTAGACGGCGAAGATCACCGTCGTGGTCGTGACGCCGAAGCCCAATTCGGCGCCATAGATCGCATAGAGCGGCGTCGGCAGCGTGGTGCCCATCATCACCACCGCGAACGCGGCGACGGCGGCCGCGAACGCCGACCCCGCACCGAGTGTGCGGCGCGTCGAGGGACGCGGATCTCCTCCGCCGGGACCGGGAGTCGGTGTGTGGGAAGCCATGACGCCCCACAGCGTATCCCCGATGGCGGGCGCCCACCGGCGTGATGCGCGGTGGCGGTCTGCCCGGAGTATCCACTCGGCGAACCGTGGGTGCACTACCGTCGTGGCATGGCGCCTGTCGATCCCAGAATCCTCGTCACCACGTCCCGGATGCCCTTCGCCGTCGACGAGATCCACAAGCTGGGGGAGACGGGCCGGTTCGTCGTCGCGACCGACACCTTCCGATCGGCGCCCGGCAACCATTCGCGAGGTGCGAGCAAGCACATGGTGGTGCCCGCCCCCACCCAGGAAACCCAGGCCTACGTCGATGCCATCGCGGGGATTCTCGACTCCGAGCGGATCAACTGGCTGCTGCCGATGTTCGAGGACGTCTTCTATCTCGCCAAGCATCGAGATCAGCTCGCCGACGGCCGCGACGTCGAGTTGTTCTTCCCCGACTTCGACACCCTGCGTATGGTGCACGACAAGGTCGGCTTCACCGAGCTGTGCGCGCGGCTGGGCCTACCGGTCGCCGAGACGATCACCGCGACGAGCCCGGCGGAACTGCGTGCGGCAACCGGCCGCTGGGATCACTGGTTCGCGCGGGCGGCCTTCGGGCGCGGCGGTCTCGACATCGCCACCAACACCGGACCGCTCGCCGGCGAGACCGACCTCGGCGACATCACGCCCACCCCCGAGGACCCCTGGCTGGTCCAGGAATTCCTGGCCGGGGTCGACCGCTGCAGCTGGAGTGTGGTCCACCACGGCGAGGTCGTCCTGCACTCCTGCTATGAACACCCGCTCGCGATCGACAACCGCGGGGGCGTGGTCTTCCGGTCGGTGGATTCGCCGCAGTCTCTGGAGACCGCGCAACGCATTGCGCGCGAACTGAATTGGCACGGACAACTGAGCTTCGACTACCTGATGACCGACGACGGGGTGCACCACATGGTCGAGTGCAACCCGCGCCCGACCGCCGGGTGCACCCTGGCCACCGCCGAGGAGTTCGACACCGCGCTGTTCGATTCCGGTGAGCTCGTCGTCGTGCCCGAGGGCCGCAAGAAGATGATCCGGGCCGCAGTCATCCGCGACGCCCTGATGCACCCGACTCGTGCCCGTGCGGACCTGCGCGCCTCACGCGGCGCGAAGGGTGTGTACGAGCAGCGCAAAGATCATCTGCCACTGCTGTATTCGGCATTGTCGCTGCAGCATGTGCTGGCGTATCGCAAACAGCTCGGCATCAATCGGGTCAAGGGCGAGACCCTGGTGGCCACCCAGTTCTTCGACGTGCTCTACGACGGGTCGCCGATCCCCTGAGCCTTCCCATGGTGATGTGGGTTACTGTGAAACCTGGTAACAGGTAATGGTCGCGGTGGCCTCCACGGACGCGTGACCTCTCGAAGGGGGACACATGCGAGAGCATCACGAGGTGATCATCGTGGGCGCCGGATTCGGTGGGCTCGGGGCGGCCATCGAATTCCGACGTCTCGGCATCGACGACCTCGCAATCCTCGAACGCGAGGACGACCTCGGTGGCACCTGGCATGTGAACCACTACCCGGGCCTGGCCGTCGACATCGCCTCGGTGACCTACTCGTACTCGTTCGCGCCGAACCCCTACTGGTCGCGATTGTTCGCGCCGGGACCCGAACTCAAACGCTATGCGACGCACGTCGCCGACACCTACGATCTCACACGGCACATGGAGTTCGGCGTCAGCGTCGAGTCCGCCGAATGGGATGAGCAGCAACAGTTCTGGGTGGTGCACACCGATGACGGCACGGCACGCACGTGCCGCTATCTGGTGACCGCCACCGGCTTCCTCTCCCAACCCCACATCCCCGACTTCCCGGGGATCGACTCCTTCGAGGGCACGGTCCTGCACACCGCCGACTGGGACGACTCCGCCGACCTCACCGACAAGCGCATCGCGGTGATCGGAACCGGTGCGACCGCGGTGCAATTGATCCCCGAGGCGGCGCGGGTCGCACGCCACCTGACGGTCTTCCAGCGCACTCCCATCTGGGTGGTGCCCAAGCTCGACATGGCGATCGCGAAGCCGGTGCAGCAGTTGTTCGCCCGGGTGCCCCCGGTGCAACGCGCGGCGCGCCTGGTGAACACGGCAGCGCTGGAACTGCTCATGGTGGTCGGTGTGCTGCACTTCCGCCAGGCCAGACTGGGCAACAAGGGTGCCGCGCTGCTGGCGCGGGCGCACTTGCGGGCGCAGGTCCCCGACGCGGCGTTGCGTCGGGCGCTGACCCCCGACTACGACTTCGGATGCAAACGACCGACGTTCTCCAACAGCTACTTCCGGTCCTTCGTTCGCGACAATGTCACCCTGGAGACGAATGGGATCGGCCACCTGGAACCCGACGCCATCGTCGCGGGCGATGGTCGGCGCACCGAGATCGACACCCTCGTCCTCGCCACCGGATTCGATCTGTGGGACAGCAACTTTCCCGCCTTCCCGGTCCTCGGGCGCGACGGCGTGGAGCTCGGGCTCTGGTGGCGGACCCGCCGGTTCCAGGCGTACCAGGGGCTGACCATGCCGAAATTCCCGAATCTGTTGTCGCTCAACAGTCCCTACTCCTACAGCGGGTTGTCGTACTTCACCACCATCGAAGGCCAGATGATCCACATCGGGCGGCTCTTCGGTGAGCTGAAACGACGCGGGGCGACGACCTTCGAGGTCACCGAGCAGGCGAATGCGCAGTTCCTCGACGAGGTCACCGCCAAGCTCGATTCGTCGGTCTTCTACCGCGGCGACTGCGCGAGTTCGCGGAGCTACTACTTCAACCACCAGGGCGAGGCGGCACTGCTGCGCCCCACGTCGACGCTGACCACCCTGCGGGAGATGGGCAGATTCCCGCTCGACGCCTACGAGTACCGGATGGCGCCTACTGTGTGAGCATGCGTGCATGGGCCGTCACCACACCTGCGCCGATCGACCCGGAGTCCGATCGCGACAGTTCGGATCGCCCCGGGCCGCTGCAGCCGGTCGACAAGCCGATCCCCGAACCCGGTGCCGGTGAGCTGCTCGTGCGGATGCGTGCGTGCGGGGTGTGTCGCACCGACCTGCACGTCTGCGAAGGTGATCTGCCGGTCCACCGGGTCGGGGTGACCCCGGGCCACGAGGTGGTCGGCGAGGTCGTCGGACTCGGCGCAGGCACAGGGATACGCGGTCGGCGACCGCGTGGGCGTCGCCTGGCTCCACCACACCGACGGAACCTGCGGCTACTGTGTGCGCGGGGCCGAGAACCTCTGCCCGAATTCGACCTACACCGGCTGGGATGTCGACGGTGGCTACGCCGAATTCACCACCGTACCCGCCGATTTCGCCTATCACCTACCCGGCGGCGTCGATGATGTGACCCTTGCCCCGCTGCTGTGCGCCGGCATCATCGGCTATCGCGCGCTGATGCGGGCGTCCCTGCCGCCCGGAGGTCGGTTGGGGCTCTACGGATTCGGCGGCAGCGCGCATCTCGCCGCGCAGATCGCCATCGCGCAGGGTGCGCGGGTGCATGTGATGACGCGGGGGGAGCAGGCGCGCGAGCTGGCACTGTCGTTGGGTGCGGTCTCGGCGGTCGATGCCTACGACGCCCCGCCCGAGCCGCTCGATGCCGCGATCACCTTCGCCCCGGTGGGTGAGCTCGTGCCGGTGGCGATGCGGGCCCTCGACCGCGGCGGGGTGCTCTCCATCGCCGGCATCCACCTCAGCGACATCCCTTCTCTCAACTACGAGCGAGAGCTGTTCTACGAGAAGGAGATCCGCTCGGTGACGGCCAACACCCGGGGTGACGGTCGCGAATTCCTGCGGCTGGTCGAGGAATACGGGATCACCGCCACCACCCACACCTACCCGCTGTCGCGGGCCGACGCGGCCCTCGCCGACCTGAAGGCCGGACGGTTCGACGGCGCGGCGGTACTGGTCCCCGACAACTGACCCATCGGCCGCGGCCTCACACCGGGTTCAGGAGCTCCGGAGAATTGTTGGCCACCCGATTCACCAGCGGTGACACCTCACGAATCACGATCGCGGCCGCGACGTCGGCACTCGGCGGTGCGAAGAGCGTATCCGGCGCACGGTGGTCGGGATCGAGCCACGCGTCCCAATTGTCGTAGGGCATGATCAGCGGCATCCGATCGTGCACCTCGCGCAGATCGCCGACGGCGTCGGTCGTCAGGATCGAACAGCTCAACAGCGGCGGCGCCGCGTCATCGGTACGGTCGTGCCACACCGACCAGAGGCCGGCCATGAACAACCGGGTCCCGTCGACCGGTGACATGAAGAACGGCACCTTGGTCGGCTTGCCCTTGGAGTCGGGCGGGCCCTTCTTCCACTCGTACCAACCGTCCATCGGGACCAGGCAACGTCGCGACTTCACCGACGCTCGGAACGAACTCTTCTCCCCGGCCGTTTCGGCGCGGGCATTGAACAGCAGCGGTCCCTTGCCGACCTCCTTGGCCCACGCCGGGACGAGCCCCCAGCGCATGGCGCGCACACGCAGTCGCGGGTCGTCGTCGGGATCATCATGGTCGTGGCGTTTGACGACGGTCATCACCGTCGTGGTCGGCGCGACGTTGTAGTTGGGCCCCGGTGAACCCGGTGTGCCCGCCGCGGCGTCCAGCGGGACCGGCACCTCGTTCACCGCGTCGATCTCGGCAGCGAGTTTCGCCGGGTCCGTGGTCACCGCATATCGTCCGCACATGACGTCATGTCTACCGCAGTGCGCCGGGGCCCGGGCGACAGTGACCGTCAGCCCGCGGCGGCGCAGATGTCGGCGGTCACCGCCGAGGTGATCGCGATCAGATCCGCGGGGGCCACCTCCACCTCGAGCCCCCGGCGTCCGGCGCTGCACCACACGTGCGGCCACCGCAGAACCGACTCGTCGACGACGGTCGGCAGCGTGATGCGCTGGCCGATGGGGGAGACCCCGCCGAGAACGTAGCCGGTGCTCCGGGTGACCGCCTTGGCGTCGGCCATCACCGCGCGCCCGGCGTCCAGCGCGGCGGCCGCTGCCTTCAGCGACAACGAGCGCGGCACCGGCACGACGGCCACCGCGAGACCCGAACGGGTGCCGGACAACTCGATGACCAACGTCTTGAGGATCTGCTCGGCAGCCACCCCGAAGGCCGCGCCGAGCACGTCGACGGCCTCGGCGCCGTATGCGGTGGTTCGCGGGTCGTGGCGGTAGCGGTGCACGCGATGGGGTATCGACTGCGCGGTGAGCGCGGCGACGGCAGGGGTGGCGGCCACATCGATGTCCTCTCGCTGCATGAGTACGGTGGCGTCCACGATGTCGTGGACGCCACCGTCACGGCAAATCGCACCGAGCCGACGTCGCTCGCCGGGGGACGCTCAGGACCTGGCGGCGCTCGCGCTCAGGGCTTCGTGGCGCTCGCGCTCAGGATTTGGTGGCGCTCGCGCCCTGGGCTTTCTCGAGCTGTTCGAGGAGTGCGAAGGACAGGAAGGTCATCGGTCCGTCGTCGGCGAAGTCCGAAGCCACGTTGCCCGCGATCCCGCCCTCGAGGGACAGTTTGCTCAGCAGGTCGAGCTTGAGTTGTCCGCTGCCCTCGGAGAAGTCGAGATCGGCGAGGTCGACCCACACCACGTTGGGTCGGGTGGTGGACTCGTACACGTACCGCTTGTTGGTCAGGTCGAGCACGACCTGCCAGATCGTCTGCGACGCATCCGGCTTGCCGGGGTCGGGGATCCGGAACGGCTGGGCGGCATTGCGTATCACGCTGAACATGCTCGCGATCGATTCGAGCTGGGTACTCGGCTGCGGCAGTCGCTTCGCGTAGTAGGCCGCGCGGGCGAAGCGGTGCTCGGCCTCGGTGTCACCGGGCAGCGGCTGATCGCCACCGAGCCCCTCCCAGCGCGTGAGCAGCGTCAGCTGTTGGTCGTAGGTCGGGGAATTGGTCATCACGTGGTAATCGGCGCTGTGATAGACCTGCGCGCGACCGTCGATGTACTCGATGATCGCCGAGTCGCCGGTGGCGTCGTCCAACGCGAGGTGGATGGTGGGCGGATTGCCACCGGTCGGATCGGGCATCTGGATGACCTGCACCGACGTCTCGTCGATCCAGGCGACCGCCTCGGCGACGGTGGCGAAATTGTCGAGGAAGTACTGCAGCCAGATCGCCTGACTCAACGCCGGGCGGGACTCGTCGAGTTGTCCGTAGGTCGACTCGGCCAGCCACAGGACGTGTCCGCCGAGGCCCGCCTCGTTGAGTCCGTCGACGGAGATGATGTCGAACGCGGTGGCGATGACGCTGCCGTATTTCGAGGTCCAGGTGAGTTCTCCCTTGACCCCGTCGTCGCGCTGCACTCCCCGGGGTTGCTTCCACAGGTTCGTCATGAGGTCTTTGTGGAAATCCATGTTACGACCGACGACAACCGAGCCGTTGGCATCCGGCCAGATCACGCGAGTGCACATTGTTGGGTCCGCTTTCTCGAGGGCGTGCGCCTGGTGCACGCGTGGTGGTCCTGCTGCAGGGGTGAATTCTTTTCGGGCGACCGTGAAAAGTGCGCGACCCCGGACTCCGATTATCCCGGTACCGATAGGTCGCCACGTCGTGTCCGGCTCGATTCTTTGGGTTATGCCGAGAACTGTCGCAGATTCGTCGGCATCATGTCCCAAATCGGGCCATGTCGCACCTCGAATGTGGTGCCCGCGGCGCTCGTGGGCCGACTCCGATCACCCCGGTGACGCCGAATCATGCTGACTGATAGCCGATCTTGTCGTCGTCACCCTAGCGGAGGTCGAGACATCGGATTCGGGACAGATGGGCAACAAATCTGTGTCACAATTCGTGCACCGCCGACACCGATGATCGGCGCGGGCCGAGGCGGCATTCACCAAGATTTCTCCACAATGCGGCGATACCGATGATAAAGTGCTCGCCCCGAGCCCGGCAGAGCCGCATCTCGCGAGGTCGCGAGCGCGGTACCGGGAGCCGCGTTGGTCCGAACGGATGAATCGATGGGCTGCTCGCGAGACGATTGTCGCTCGGATGCGAAGTGGAAGTTTGTTGGCGAATCGGCGAACGCTGAGATTAGATGACGTCGTTGGTTTCACGGCCGCGTGCAGAGAATTCGTGCGAAGTGTCGAGATGGTGGATTCTTCGGTCAGCGAACAAAAGCGGGCCGCCACGGACAACAACGTGCGTGTGGGCACGGGAGAAAGGTAGCCGTGACAGAGGCGAGAGCCGACTTCGGACCGGACGACAACGATGCCGACGGAGCACCGACCGAACAGATCCCCGTCGCCGGGACCGGCACACGGACAGACCCGTCCGACGCCGGTGAAGCGCTGCTGATCGCCGAGGACATCGGGGTCCGGGCATCATGGGGCCACATCTACGGACCCACCACCCTGACCGTTCGGCGGGGCGGCGTCACCGTGCTGGTCGGTTCGGGCGGTCGAGGCCGCACGGCGCTGATGCTGACGCTGGCCGGCCGGATGAAGCCGTCCTCCGGTCATCTCACGGCCTTCGGACGCACCAACAAGGCCCAGCACCTGTTCGCCCGGGCGGCGATCGCCGATATCGACGAGGTCGACGACATCGAGCAGACGATCCGGGTCCGCGACGTCCTCACCGAGACCATCCGGTGGCATGCGCCCTGGTACAAGTGGGTGCCGCAAGCCGACGCCGACGATCTCGAGAGGATCTGTCGGCCGGTCTTCGGCCCGTACGCGCTACCGACGATGGACGCCTACGTCGAGGAACTGCCCGAGTTGACCGCGGCGCTGTTCCGCATCGCGGTGGCCAACGTCGCCAGGCCGGAGTTGCTGGTGGTGGGGGGAGTCGACCGACTCAATCGGGTCAACAGTTCCCACATGCTGCTGCAGCGGCTGATCGACCTGGGCCGGCACCAGACCGTCGTCACCGCCGACGTCAACGGCGGCTTCTCGGATCTGGGATTCCGCGATGTCATCGAGGTGCACAACCTCACCGACCACGAATTCGTCAAGCTCGACCAAGAAGATCGGATCTAGAGGATGCTCGCCGCTTTCTCGCCTGGCAGCGATTTCAAGCGTTACTACCGGGGGCGGATGCCTCGGCTCGCCCTCATCGTCATCATCCTGATGCCGCTGATGTACGGGGCGCTGTACCTGTGGGCGTTCTGGAATCCGTTCGACGCGGTCAACAAGATCCCGGTCGCCCTGGTCAATTCCGACCAGGGCGCCACCGTGCAAGGTCAACCACTCAAGGCCGGTGACCAGGTGGTGCAGGGGCTCGTCGACTCCAAACAGCTCGACCTGCACGAGGTTTCGGCGCAGGAAGCGGCCGACGGGGTGGCCGGCGGCAAGTACTATTTCTCGATCACCTTGCCCGAGGACTTCAGCGAGGCCGTCTCGTCGCCCGCGAGCGGCAATGCGCGTTCGGCGCAGCTCGTCTTCACCTACAACGACGCCACCAACTATCTGGCGACGGTGATGGGGCAGGACGCCGCCGAGCAGGTGGTGAACCAGGTGGGCGCCCAGGTCGGCGCCCAGACCTTCGACATCGTTTTGCAGGAAGTCACCAAACTCATGCCCAAGCTCGCGCAGGTGCAATCAGGGGTGAACCAGCTCAACACCGGGATGAAACAGGCGAACACCGGGGCGCACGAACTCTCGACCAATCTCGTCACCGCCAAGGACGGCGCGGGACAGCTGGCCGCCGGCCTCGGTGAGCTGAACAGTGCCGTCGACTCGGCGACCACGCCGATCCTCAACGCGCTCAACGGAAGTTCCGGGCTCAGTCCGGCCGAGCTGAGTGCCACCGCGACCCGGCTCGCGGCCAACACCGGTGCGGTGACCACCCAGCTGAACGCGGCCGCACAGACCCAGTCGCAGGCCTACAACGCGCTCGGCGCGGTCATCGGTCAACTCCGCACCAGCCTCGACCCCAATGTCCGTGCACTGGCCGGTTCATTGGCGCCGGTGCAGGACTTCCTCGGGAATCAGGGCCTCGGGCCCACGGCGAGCAATCAGCTCACCCAGGTTCGTGGCGACGCCAACCTTCTCTCGGCACAACTGTCCGACCCCAACAGCCCGCTGCGCACCGTGATGGGTCTGCTGCAGAGTGGAACACTCACCAGCGACATTCAGGCGGCGAGGTCGGCGGCGGGTGAGCTGAGCTCGGGTGCCGACCAGTTGAGCAGCGGCCTGGTGCAACTGTCCGACGGTGCCAACCAACTCGCCTCCGGCACAACACAACTCACGGCAGGTACCCAACAGTTGGCGACCGGCGTCGACGAGGGCATCAAGGCCGTACCCCAATGGTCGCAGGCGCAGAAGGATGCACTCGCGAAGGCGCTCGGTCAGCCGGTCGCGTTGAAGGAGACCACCCTCAACGAGGCGTCGACCTTCGGAACGGGATTCACCCCGTTCTTCTTCGGCCTGGCGTTGTTCGTCGGCAGCATCATCGCCTGGATGCTGTTCAAACCCCTGCAGGCCCGGCCGATCGCCCAGGGGATCAACCCGTTTCGGGTGGTGCTCGCGTCGTATGCCCCGACGTTCTTCGTCGGATTCCTGCAAGCCCTCATCCTCTACCTGGTGGTGGTGTTCGCGGTGGGATTGCGTCCGTCGCACCCGTGGGCGACCTTCGGGTTCATGCTGCTGATGGTCGCGATGTTCCTCGCGATGATCCAGATGTTCAACGCGTTGTTCGGTCTCGCGGTCGGCAGAGTGGTGACGCTGGCCTTTCTCATGGTCATGCTCACCTCGGCGGGTGGGATCTATCCGGTGCCGACCACGACCAAACCCTTCCAGTACATCCACTGGGTCGATCCCATGACCTACACGGTGACGGGCCTGAGACAACTCACCGTCGCCGAGAACGTGGACTACAGATTCTGGGGGTCCCTGGCGGTCATACTCGTGCTGACCGCGATCTTCCTGGCGGTCTCGACCCTGGCCGCGCGCCGCAACAGGCAGTACACCATGGACCGGCTGTATCCGCCGGTGGAGGTGTAGTCCTTACGAGGCGACGACCCCGACCCCATCATTCGTGCACTCATCACCGCCCATCTCGTCAGTCGGAAGGACATCAGTCATGACCACGCGAAAGCACACCAATGCCCGCGCCACCACCAATCTCAACGATTCGTTGACGGTGAACCCGGTGTTCGTGCGTCCCGGTGAGGCCACCGAGTATCCGAAGTTCGCCATCCCCGAGGGTATGAGTCTGCCCGAGACGGCGTATCAGATCGTTCACGACGAGGCGATGCTCGACGGGAACGCGCGGTTGAATCTGGCGACGTTCGTCTCGACGTGGATGGATGACGAGGCCCGCAAGCTCTATGCGGAAACCTACGACAAGAACATGATCGACAAGGACGAGTACCCGCAGACCGCGGCGATCGAGGATCGGTGTTGGAAGATCATCGCCGATCTCTGGCACGTGCCGGATGTCGACAAGTCGATTGGGACCTCGACGATCGGGTCGTCGGAGGCGGCGATGCTCGGCGGGCTCGCGCTCAAGCGTCACTGGCAGGCCCGGCGCAAGGCGGAGGGCAAGTCGATCGAGAAGCCGAATCTGGTGTTGTCGACGGCGGTGCAGGTGTGCTGGGAGAAATTCCTCAACTATTTCGAGGTCGAGCCCCGCTGGGTGCCGGTCTCGCAGGAGCACTTCGTGTTCGACGGGCACGAATTGGAGAAGTACGTCGACGAGAACACCATCGGGGTCGTCGCGATCCTGGGCGTGACCTACAACGGCTTGTACGAACCGGTACAACAGATCTCGGCAAAGCTCGACGAGATCGAGAAGAACACCGGGCTTGATGTCAAGATCCACGTCGACGGTGCGTCGGGTGCGATGGTGGCGCCGTTCTGTCAGCCGGACCTGGAATGGGATTTCCGGGTCTCGCGGGTGGTGTCGATCAACACCTCGGGACACAAGTACGGGCTGGTGTATCCGGGTTTGGGATGGATCGTGTGGCGTGACACCGAGGCCTTGCCGGAGAGCATGGTGTTCCACTGCAGCTACCTCGGTGGTGACATGCCGACGCTGGCCCTGAACTTCTCACGTCCGGGCGCGCAGGTGTTGTTGCAGTACTACAACTTCCTGCGGCTGGGGCGCGAGGGTTATCGGTTGATCCAGCAGGGATCGATCGACGTGGCCACGTATCTGTCGTCGGCGATCGCCGAGATGGGGCCGTTCGAGCTGGTCAGCAAGGGGGACACGATTCCGGTCTTCGCGTGGAAACTGAAGGACGGTTACACCGACAAATGGTCGCTGTACGACCTGTCGGATCGGTTGCGGCTCAAGGGATGGCTGGTGCCGGCGTATCCGATGGCCGACGGGTTGGCCGACTGGACCCTGCAGCGGATCGTGGTGCGGGCGGGGTTGAGTCACGATCTGGCGACGGCGTTGGTGACCGATCTGGAGAGTGAGGTCGCGTTCCTGGATCAGCTGGAGTCGCCGATGCCACGCGAGGGAACCGGCTCCCACTTCCATCACTGATGAGCTCCACGTCCGAGAGTGGTTCGGCCGCAGCGACTCCGAGCGCCATGCAGGCGATACTGGTCCCGACCCTGACCAAACAGTGTTGGGGTTTCATGATCGGCTCGGCGCTGTTCGCGCTCGGATCCGCGCCGTGGCTGGGCATCTGGATGGGCGCCGCCAACGCCAACATCTGTTATTTCATCGGCGCGTGGTTCTTCACCGCCGCCGGACTCATCCAGGTGATCAACAGCGGCCCGGTCAGCGTGGCGGTCGACTACGCGCCCGGTCGGATGGTCCGGGCCGAATGGCTCGCCGCCGCCACGCAATCCCTGGGCACCGTGCTGTTCAACGTCAGCACCACCTCTGCGGTCACCGCCCACACCCTGGCCGCCCAGAAACATCTGGTCTGGTCGCCGGATGCGGGCGGTTCGGTGGCCTTCCTCCTGTCGGCGGCGTTCGTCCTCGTCGCGTATTCGCACAGCAACCCGATCTGGAATCCGGGTGACGTCGATTGGTGGGCGGGACAGGTGAACCTGTTGGGCTGCATCGCCTTCGGGGTATCGGCGGTCGGCGCCTACATCACGCCCAACGGTGCCACCGTCGACGACGTGCTCGCCAACACCGGCACCTTCGTGGGAGCGGTCTGCTTCTTCGTCGCCTCGCTGATCGTGCTGCCGGCGTGGCGAGCTCGAGGGCCCCGACAGCGAGTTCGGTGATCACGTGGGCCACCAGATCCGCCGGCTGGGTCTACCGACGAATCTGGTTCAGGCGTGGCGCCGACGCATCGGGGCCGACAACCCGGTGGGCAACAATCCGATCAGCTATGTCCGCAGCTCCGGGCGCGAGGGGCTGGTCAACCGGACCCCGGTCATACACGTCGCCGCCGATGTCGCCGAGGACTTCGACGAGATCGTCTTCTGGCGTCCGCTGACCGACCTGCACGCCTTCGTGATCTTGCGGACCCCGTGCACCGTGTCGCGGTCGGCGGAGCTCATCGGCGACCACCCCTCGCCCTACCTCGTGGTCACCACGACCGTGCCCGACGGCGGTCGCTTTCTCCAGGGGGACCGGTCCGTCACCGACGATTCGCGCGACAGTGTGCTGATCTTCGACAACGATCAGCCCTACTCGCGCACCTCGCAGCGGATCTCCGACATCGCCGGGATCGCGGTTCCGGTGCGTCTGCTCGGTAACGAATCGGGTCCGACGCGTCGGCCGATGTCTCCGGTGCAGTCGGACACGCCGCTGGCGCGGGCGGCGGCCGCGTTCCTCCGTACCTTCGCGTGTGACATCGCAGCCGGTGGCGCCGATACCGACCCCGGATCCGAGCTCGCCGCGATCGACCTCGTCCGGGCTTTGCTGACCCAGGATCGGTCCGACTCGGAGCTCGGCGGCGACTCGGAAAGCGGCGGCGACTCGGAAAACGTCAGGGCGGCGACGCGCGCGCTCGTCGAGCAGTACTTCCAGGATCCCGAGTTCTGCGCGGAGACCATAGCCCGGTCGCTCCACATGAGCCGCCGTCAGCTATATCGGCACTTCGCCGACAGCGAGGAGACCCCCGCGACGATGATCACCGAGCGACGGCTCGTGCGTGCCCGCGAACTCCTGCTCCGTCGGGTGCACCCGAGCCTGGACATGGTCGCCGCGGCATGCGGATTCGGCTCCGTGTCAACACTTCGCAACCGCTTTCGGGCGCAGTACCGCATGACACCCGCCGAGTTCCGCACTGCCTGGACCGAGCCGGTGGACGTGACGGAGGTCCCGCCGGTGGCCGGTGGCGGACCGGCCGATCGCGGACCGTCGTGACCCGACGCCGGCGGGCCTCTCACGCGTCTCGATAGCCCGCCGACCGCATCACCGCACGCCGGGGTGCGGTGATGCTGCCGGAACAATTGTGGTGTCGGTCCTGTTGAGTGCAGTGGCCGGGGCGGACGCGATGCCATCGACGCGATGGTCGATACGACGCTCGGCCCACGACAGACGAACGAGCCGGACACTTGTGTCGGGCATGCGGGTGAACCAGAACCCGCGCCCGGATACGACGGTGTCGGCGGTTCGACAGCGCAGAAAGGCAGGTGGGTAGGTGAGTGCGGACATGCTGCTCGACCGACGCCGATCGAGTGAACCTCGGACGCCGGTGGCCGACCCGGGATCGGTAGACTTGATCGACATCATCGGGCCACCGGCAACGGTGTCCACCGGCGTCACCACCGAAGGGATCGCAGTGACCGAACCCGATTCAGACGGCCGCGAGAGCTCCCCGGGGGCCGGTCCGGAAGCGTCGAGCCCCTCAGATGGATCGAGCCCCACGACCGGAGCGTCCGACGGACCGGGTTCGGCGGCCCCGCGGCGCGCGGACCCGGGTGAATCCGCGCAGGACCTCACCGAGCGCTTCGAGCGCGACGCATTGCCGCTGCTCGATCAGATGTACGGCGCAGCGCTGCGGATGACCCGCAACCCCGCCGACGCCGAGGATCTCGTGCAGGAAACCTACGTGAAGGCGTTCTCCGCATTCGCGTCGTTCCGCGAGGGCACCAACCTCAAGGCGTGGCTGTACCGGATTCTGACCAACACCTACATCAACGGCTACCGCAAGAAGCAGCGGCAGCCTGCGCAATACCCGACCGACGAGATCACCGACTGGCAGCTGGCCGCGAACGCCGAGCACACCTCGACGGGTCTGCGGTCGGCGGAGATCGAAGCGCTCGACGCCCTCCCCGATGACGAGATCAAGGCGGCGCTGCAGGCGTTGCCCGAGGACTTCCGGATGGCGGTGTACTACGCCGACGTCGAGGGACTTCCGTACAAGGAGATCGCCGAGATCATGGACACACCCATCGGAACGGTCATGTCGCGCCTGCACCGCGGACGCCGCCAGCTGCGTGAGTTGCTGGCCGACGTCGCCCGCGAGCGCGGGTTCAACCGCTCGGCGACGACGAGCGAGGTGGCCCGATGAGTGAGCAACCACAGGTACCGGCCGACGACGATCCGGAATTCAGCTCGCTGGACTGCTCGGCGGTGATCGCCGACGTCTGGTTGCTGCTGGACAACGAATGCGATCCGGACGCGCGCGCCCGACTCAAGGGTCACCTCGACAACTGCCCGTCGTGTCTTGCGCACTACGGCATCGAGAGTGAACTCAAAGCGCTCATCAACCGCAAATGCGGTGGCGAGCGGGCGCCGGCCGGTCTACGGGACCGGCTGCGGATCGAGATCCGCAGGTCCGTCATCGTCACCGAGACGCGCTACTCCACCGGTGACTAGGTCCCACCGCCAGGGCGATCCGGACGGGCGATTGTCGGATCGGATGCCGCACGTGGGACAATCGCTGAGCACATCTGGATGAAGGAGGCCCGTCATGGGTAAGCGCGGACGCAAGAAGCGCGCACGGAAGAAGAACGCAGCCAACCACGGCAAGCGTCCCAACGCCTGAGCGCGAACGCGAAACGCCCGGCGCGGTGATCGCCGATCGATATGATCGGCTCCCGCCCGGGCTTTTTCGTGTCCGGGCCCTGCTCGGTCTCGGGCGCTTTCGGCCCGGGGGTCGCCCATGCCCTAGATTCATGGGCATGGCTGAGGACGTCGTGGCAGAGATCGTGGCGAGCGTGATGGAGGTGCTGGTTCAGGCGGGTCAGCACGTCGAGGTCGGCGACACCCTGGTGCTCCTGGAGTCGATGAAGATGGAGATCCCGGTGCTCGCCGAGGACGCGGGCACCCTCGCCGAGGTCAAGGTCGCGGTGGGCGACGTCATCCAGGCCGGCGACGTCATCGCCGTCTACGAACGAGCGTGACCGGCCCGGTGCCGGCGTACTGAGGCCCGATCTCCGATGTCCACCCTGGTCGATCTGCTCGCCGAGCACACCACTCTTTCCGACAGTGCCGCCGGCCATCTGCAGCGGCTCGTCGCCGAATGGCAGTTGTTGGCCGACCTGTCGTTCGCCGACTTCGTCCTGTCGGTGCGCACCGACACCGGCGAGATCGTCAACGTCGCCCAATGCCGGCCGAACACCGCCTCGACGGTCTTCCCCAGTGACGAGGTCGGCACCGTGGTCGATCCGGCGGTACATCCGCAGGTGGCACGGGCCTTCGCCGAGGGCCGCATCCTGCGGGACGAGGACCCGACGTGGCTGGGCGCGATGGCCATCCGGCGCGAGACGGTGCCGGTGCGTTACGTCGACCCGTCCGGGGACGAGCGGATCGTCGGGGTGCTGACCCGTGCGGTCGACCTGACCCATCCGCGGCTGCCCTCGCCGCTCGAACTGGCGTACCAGGATTCGGCCAATGACCTGTGCCAGATGGTCGCCGACGGCACATTCCCGCAGTACGAGGGCAATCCGCAGGGGCTGTCGACCCCGCGTGCCGGCGACGGGTTCGTGCGCATCGACGCCCGCGGCATGGTCGTCTACTCCAGTCCCAACGCGCTGTCGGCGTTTCACCGCATGGGCTGGACCTCCGATCTCAGTGGCGCCCGGCTCTCGGAGGTGACCGCGACACTGCTGACCGATCCGTTCGAGTCGCAGGATGCCGCGGTGATGATCGACGCCGCCTGTGGGATCAGCGATCCGCCCGCGGGCCCCTACCGCGACATCGGGATGCGGATGGAAGCCGACGCCCGCAGTGCCACCGTGCTCATCCGCGCTGTTGCCCTGCGTCCCCGCGGCGTCAGCTCCGGGGCGGTGGTCCTGATCCGCGACGTCACCGAGGTCAAACGGCGCGACCTCGCCCTCATCAGCAAGGACGCGACGATCCGGGAGATCCATCACCGCGTCAAGAACAACCTGCAGTCGGTGTCGGCGTTGCTGCGTCTGCAGGCGCGGCGCACCACCAACGACGAGGCGCGCACCGCACTCACCGAGGCGGTACGACGTGTGGCCTCCATCGCGCTCGTCCACGAATTGCTCTCCGGCAGCGTCGATGAAGAGGTCGACCTCGACGAGGCCGTGGACCGTCTCGTGCCCACCCTCGTCGATGTCGCCTCGGGGGAGCAGCCGGTGATGGTGCGCCGCCGCGACCGGCTCGGCGTGCTCGCCTCGGATCTCGCGATGCCGCTGGTGATGGTTCTCACCGAACTCGTCCAGAACGCGATCGAGCACGGATTCGCTCCGTCGCGCACCGATGCGCGCATCGACATCCGGGCCGACCGAGACGTGCGTCGGCTCCGGATTGCGGTGCGCGACAACGGTTCGGGGCTACCCGACGGGTTCGACCTCGCGGCCTCGGATCGCCTGGGGCTGCGGATCGTGCAGACCCTGGTGTCGATCGAGCTCGGCGGCGAGGTGCGCGCCGGGGCGAATCCCGAGGGGCCGGGAGCCGAGGTTGTCCTCGTCGTGCCGCTGCGCCGCGAACCGCGCTGAGGGCCGGGGATCGCGGCGTGGGCGGGCAACAAAAAACCCGGCCGAGGCCGGGTCTCTTGTGGGCCGCCGGACAGTGGCAGCCGTGATCGCTGTTCGCTAGACGCTGCTACGGGTACGGGTGCGTGCGGTGCGCCGCTTGAGTGCCCGACGCTCGTCCTCGCTCATGCCGCCCCAGACGCCTGCATCCTGGCCCGATTCCAGAGCCCACGACAGGCACTCGGCGGTGACCGGGCACCGCGCGCAGACGAGCTTCGCATCAGCGACCTGGGCGATGGCCGGACCGCTGGTTCCCACCGGGAAGAACAGCTCCGGATCCTCGTCGCGACAGATTGCCTTGTGACGCCAGTCCATTCCTTCTCCTTCAGGTGCGCAGGGCACCACTCGATAACCGTTGGTTGGTTCGTGTTGGCTGTAACCGATCGTTCACGCGGAGGCACCGATTGTTTCCGCGCTGTTGCTTGTGAATACTTTCACGAATCCAGCCGAAGTCAATGGTGTTCCGTTAACACGTGGGCAATATCACTGTTGTCGCAATATCACTTCGGCTGACCCCCGATGGCAGGGGGTCCGTGCGTCAGCTCGAACTCCGATGATCTATCCTACGCTTCGATCACGTGTCGCGTCACGCGTTTTCCCAGGTCGGCTAGCTCTCGATCGTCCGATTGGTCACATCCTCGGGTGACGTGCAACACCAAGCGAACGTGGCAACGGTTCATGTCACAGTGATCGGGCCGCTCTGTCAAGGGTCCCCGCCGTGCTGCGGCCAGGTGTTGACACGATGACGGTGATGTTGCGTCAGGGATGTTGCGTTCGGTGATGTTGCGTCAGGCCCCCGTCGACGCGGCGGGTGCGACCACGTCGAGCGCGTCGTGGCGGTGATCGAACCGGATGTCGGTGTAGGCCCCGATGTAGTCGCCGTCCATCTGCACGTCCACCGGCTCGGTTGCCGCGAACGAGACCCAGGCCACGTCGTCGTCGCGGAAGAGATGATGGGCTTTGGGATTGCGCTGTGCGAGAAGGCGGGTCGCGAGCGGAAGATTGCGCAGTACGCCGGTCGACGTCGCGGCGAAGACGCCGAGCCGGGTGTCGAATCCGGTTCCCGGATTGATCCGGATCTCGCGGCGGCCGAGGTAGGTCCAGGGGCTGGTGTTGGAGACGAAGGCGAACCGCACGCCGGTCCTCGGGTCGTGACCCGCTGCGGTGACCGTGAAACTGGCTGTGCCACCGGCATTTCGAAGGAAGCTGGCGATGGTGGTCCACAGGTAACGGCCGGGGGTGGCGGGTTTGCCCGCGTGGCGCTTGTCCTCCATCGCGTGCACGATGATCGCGTCCATCCCCATGCCCGCGTTGAACAGGAACCATCGATCGGCCGAGTGGCCCAGCCCGATTCGTCGGTGACTGTCGCGGTCGAGCAGATCGATGATCTGACGCGTCGCCTGCAGCGGATCGGGATCGATACCGAGTGTGCGGGAGAACACATTGGCGCTGCCGCCGGGGATCACGGCCAGGGCGGGCAGGCGGGCCGGCGCGGCGTCCCCGGGCGGGCCGAGTAATCCGTTGACCGTCTCGTTGACCGATCCGTCGCCGCCGTGCACGATCACCGCGTCGTAGTTCTCGGCCACCGCGCGCGCACCGAGTTCACCTGCATGTCCGCGGTGGGTGGTGTGCTCGACGTCGACCGGGAAGTGCGCGCTCAGGGTGTTGACGAGAGCGTCGCGGCCCGCGGGGCTGGTCGCGGTGGCGAACGGATTGACGATGAGCATGACGCGCACGACACCCGAGGATATGGGGTCGGCGCCCGGCGCGGTCGGCCGGGCGGGCGCTGTGAGCCCCGTGGCGGGTCCGCTTACCCTGGACAGGTGAGCAAACGCAGTGAGCCGGGGGGTGGGCCACGAGGTCGGCGATCCGGCGATGACCAGCCGCGAGTCACCGAACCGGGCGAGTCGGACGCGTCGATGTCCCACCGCGATCCGGCGGACACCGATCGCCCGCCGACCGCCATTCGGGTGGCGGGGGCGCTGACGACCCTCGAGGGAGTGGTGGCCCTGATCATCGCCGTCGTCCTCGTGGTGCGCGGTCTGACCGAGGACCGGCACGACGCGTTCAACGGTATCGGCACCGCGTTGTGGCTCGCGATCATCTTCGGCGGTGTGCTCGCCGGTGGGGTGGCGTTGCTCGTCGGCCGCCGGTGGGGCCGGGCCATCTCGCTGGTCGCGCAGATCCTGCTGCTGCCGGTGTCCTACTACCTGTTCACCAGTCATCAGCCGCTGTTCGCGGTCCCGCTGGCCGTTCTCGCGCTCATCACCTTGGTGGGCTTGTTCACCCCGGCGTCGATCCGCTGGCTGGCCGGGGATCTCGAGCTCGACGAGCCGACGCCTCCACCCGCACGGCGGGCCGAACGCACGACGCGACGTCCACGAGGGCGCAAACATTAACCTCGCATCGTCGTGGCACCCGGCATCGCCATGGCCCGCGGTGGGCGTCGCGCTGGGGTACGGGTCGGCGCACAGTATTTGCCTGGGTAAACCCTTACAGTGGACCCATGACGCGCTTGCTTGCGGTTGCGAACCAAAAGGGTGGGGTGGCCAAGACCACGACCGTCGCGTCGTTGGGGGCGGCGCTGGCGGACCTGGACTCGTCGGTTCTCGTTGTGGATTTGGATCCGCAAGGGTGCCTTACGTTTTCACTCGGTCACGATCCGGACCAGGTGCAGTCCTCGGTACACGACGTGCTGCTCGGCGACGAGGAGATCGCCGACGTGTTGCTCGACACCGAGGACAACGTCACGCTGCTGCCCGCGACGATCGACCTCGCCGGAGCCGAGGCGCTGTTGCTGATGCGGCCCGGGCGGGAATATGCGTTGAAACGGGCGTTGGCCGAGGTGGCCGAGGATTTCGACGTGATCCTGATCGACTGCCCGCCGTCGCTGGGTGTGCTGACCCTCAACGGGCTCACCGCCGCCGACGAGGTGATCGTGCCCCTGCAGTGCGAGACGCTCGCACACCGGGGCGTCGGGCAACTGATGCGCACCGTCACCGAGGTCCAGCAGATCACCAATCCCGGGCTGACGATGCTCGGCGCGGTGGCCACCCTCTACGACGCGCGCACCACCCACAGCCGCGACGTACTCTCCGACGTCTCCGACCGCTACGGACTGCCCGTCCTCGACCCGCCCATCCCGCGTACGGTGCGCTTCGCCGAGGCGTCGGCCTCCGGGGCGTCGGTGATGCGCGGTCGAAAGAACAAGGGCGCCACCGCATATCGCGAACTCGCGGAGAACCTCTGGAAGTACTGGGACGGCGGCGGCGACGTGCGCACCGCCGACCTCGCCTGATCCGTCACAGGTCATCGAGGCCCGACTCGTCAGGCACTCGGCCCCGACCGTCAGCCCTTGGGCCCGAACACTTCCAGCTGTGCTCCACGCTGCTCGACGACGAGATCGCCGAGAACACGCAGGATCACCGTCCCGCCGTTCGTCGCGGAGCGTCGCGGCAGGGTGATGGTACGGATGTCGGCGCCGTCGGCGGGATCGCGGACGGTGATCCCCGACGGACTCGGCAGCAACAACTGATCGGCCATCACCTCACCGGGACCGAGTGCGGCCGGGATCTGATAGCGCGGGCGCAGTGACTGCGCGTCGAGGACGACGGTGGCCTCGCCGGTGTAATAGGTGATCAGCCCCGACGAGAACGTCGCGACACTGTCGGCCGGAGGTCGCGGCGCGCCCTTGACCTCGCTCGACGCGCCCGCGGCGCCGTCGGCGGTGAACAGTCGGATCCTCGGGGTGGCAGGCGTGGGTCCGTTGCCGTTGGTGCCGCCGTCGTAGACCGCGATCCCGGAGGTGCTCATCGCGATCAGCGCCGGCGGGTCGGCCGACGCCCGATCGGTGATGAGTGACGACCCGTACTGGGTGACCTGCTCGTTGCTGTCGAGTAGCGCACCGAGCACCGTCAGCCGGTATCCGGGATCGCCCGCACAGCGTTCGATGACGGCGACCCGATCGCCCGAGATCGCCGACGAATACAGGTGGCAGTCGGTGCGGCCGGGCTGCACGCCGGGCTTGACCGGTGCGGTCACGCGCCCGTATTCGATGCCGCGCACCATATTTGATCCCCACGTCTCCAGACGGCCGGGACCCTGTGCCAGGACGTAGCCGGAGTCGGTGATCAGGTGCAGCGTGTCGTCGGCATCGCTGGTGCGCGCGCCCTTGCGGACACCGGTCGAACCGTCGAGCGCGGTCACCTCCGAGCAGCCACGCGAATTGCGGTACACCGCGAGCACCTCGTTGACGCTGCCGGGCCACGCGGCCGCGGCGGTGCAGAGTGCGGAGTCACGCGAGTATCGCCACAAGACCCGGCCGGAGGAGGGGTCGTGCCCGGCAACCGTCCCGCCATCGGCGGTCACGATGGTCGATGCGGTGATCGCCGGCACGTCGGTGGCCGCGGACTCGGCAGACCACCGGGACGCGAAGGCCTCGGGCACCCCGGTGGCCGGTGTGACCGTCGGGGGAGTCGAGCGCGCCGGGACGCTGTCGGTGGTCCGCGCGGGACTGATCCACCAGACGATCACCCCCGCCACCACGAGCACGATGACGATGAACAGGCTCACCAGGAGGTCGACACGGGTGCGTCGCTCCGGGCGCACCCGCCGCGCCGGCGGCTTCCGGGATGGGGTCGACGTGCTGATCTCGAATACTCCTCGTCGCGGCTGCGCGTCGGCAGGTCCGGTGGACTCTACTCCGAGGCGCCGCTGTCCGAGGTGGCCGGCGCGTTCTGCCCGCCGCGTCGACGGGCGCCGCCACGCCGGCGACGCCGCTTGCGGGGAGCGTCACCGGTCTCGGTGGCCGACTCCGCGTCGGCCGAGCCCGTACTGTCCGCCGAGCTCCCGGCGGTATCGGTCGTCGTGGGCTCGTCGCCGGTGTTCTGTTCGCCGTCCGTGTCGACCGTCTGGCCGCCACGGGTCCGGCGGCGCGTGCGTGAACTGCGGGCGGGTCGTTCCCGACGCTCGCGTCGCTCGACGCGTTCGCCGTCGCCCTCGGCCGAACTACGTCGGGGGGCGGTGATCCGTCCGGTCGCCGACTCCGGGATGGACAGTTCGCTGAGCAGGTGCTCGGAGGTCGAGTAGGTCTCGGCCGGTTCGGGGACACCGAGTTGGAGCGCCGCGTTGATCAGTTCCCACCGGTGCAACTCGTCCCAGTCGACGAGGGTGACCGCGATCCCGGTGCGTCCGGCGCGGCCGGTCCGGCCGATGCGGTGCACATAGGTCTTGTCGTCCTCGGGGCACTGGTAGTTGATGACGTGGGTGACGTCGTCGATGTCGATGCCGCGCGCGGCGACGTCGGTGGCGACGAGTACGTCGATCTCGCCGGTACGGAACTTCTTCAACGCCTTCTCGCGGGCCACCTGGCCGAGGTCACCGTGGACCGCACCGACGGAGAACCCGCGTTCGGCGAGGTCGTCGGCAACCTTCTGCGCTGTCCGCTTGGTGCGCGTGAAGATCATCGTCGCGCCACGCCCCTCGGCCTGCAGGATGCGTGCGACGAGTTCGGCCTTGTCCAGCGCGTGCGCGCGGTAGACGTACTGTGTGGTCCGCTCGTGGACGGCGGAGTCGTTGGCGTGCTCGGCGCGGATGTGGGTGGGCTGCTTCAAGAACGTGCGCGCGAGGGTGACGATCGGGCCCGGCATCGTCGCCGAGAACAACATGGTCTGCTTCTGGTCGGGCAGCGTGGCCATGATGCGTTCGATGTCGGGCAGGAAGCCCAGATCCAGCATCTCGTCGGCCTCGTCGAGCACCAGGACCGCGACCTTGCCGAGGATGAGGTGTCCCTGCTGGGCGAGGTCGAGCAGACGACCGGGGGTACCGACGACCACGTCGACGCCGGCACGCAGATCCGCGATCTGCGACTCGTACGGGCGTCCACCGTAGATCGAGGTGATCTTCAGCGGCCGCCGGCGAGGCTTCGCGGCGGGCGCGTCGTCGCCCTCGACCGGATCAGGGCTCGGCAGGGTGACGACCAGCTTCTTGGCGGCCACCTCCAGATCGCCGGTCACCTGCAGGCACAACTCGCGGGTCGGCACGATCACCAGCGCGCGCGGGGTATTGTCCAGGGGTCGCACGCCCGACTGCTCGGGGTGGACCAGACGATGCAGCAGCGGAACGCCGAAACCGAGGGTCTTGCCCATGCCGGTACGGGCCTGACCGATCAGATCGCTACCGCCGAGGGCGAGCGGCAAGGTCAGTTCCTGGATGGCGAAGGTTCGGGTCTTGCCGTCGTCGGCGAGGGCCGACACGATGTGCTCGTCGACGCCGAGGTCGGCGAAGGTCGGCGAGGTGTGCTCCTCATCGACGATGGTCGTCTGGACCTCGTCGGTCTGGAGTTCGGGAGTAGTCATGGGTTGTGCGTGCGCCTTTCATGTGTCGCTCGAGCGCGCACGAAAGGCTCCACGAATCCTGCGAGTGGCACCGGGTCGAGTGGTTCTCGGGACTCCCGGTGGTTCGCGTTCGCCGCGCGACCGCCATGGTCGCGTCGGGCGAGCGGGTGGGCTCGGCAGTGCGCGCGCAATGTCCGGGTGGTCTGCGAGGAGTCGGTGGACTCCGACGGGGATTCCGACGGGCTCCCGAGTGTGAGAACCCCTCGGCGTCGCACGCGCGCAGGGCGCCGGAAGGCTGCCTCCACGTGCATGGACGACCGGCGTTCGCCGACCACACCGTTCACGAGTGTACGTGGTGCTCACCGGCCGCCTGCAGGCGCGACCGTTACCATCGGGGCATGTCGTCGCCCACCGCCTCGCCCGAACCGCTCCCGGCAACCCTCGACGACGAGGAGGACAGGGCCGTCGGCAAGCTCTTCGCGGTGCTCCTCGCCGGCGAGTACGCCGCGTTCTACCGGCTGATCGACGAATCCTCGATGGCCCCCGACATTCCCAGCGGGATCGCGATCGCGCGGATGGCGGCGTCGGAGATCGCGCACTTCGAACTGCTCGCCGAGCAGGTGTCACGCCGCGGACTCGATCCCGCCGAGTCGATCGAGCGCTATCGCGCCGTCTTCGACCAGTACCACCGGGCGACCACCCCACGGACCTGGCTCGAGGCCCTGGTGAAGGCCTACGTCGGCGACGGGCTGGCCGCCGACTTCTACACCGAACTCTCCGAGATGATGCCGCCGGTCGCCCAGCAGGTGGTGGCCCAGGTGATGGCCGAAACCGGGAACTCCCAGTTCGCCCGTGAGCAGGTCAAGGCGGCGATCGCCGCCGACCCGGCGCTGCGCTCGCCGCTGACCCTGTGGGGCCGACGACTGCTCGGGGAGGCCGTCACCCACGCCCAGTGGGTACTCGCGGCCGAGGAGGGCGTGACCGACCTGCTGTTCTCGGGGGCCACCTCCCTCAACGGCGTCGCCGACTTCTTCGACTCGATCACCGCACGGCACGCCGAGCGGATGTCCGACATGGGGCTGGGCTGATCGGACTCGGAGATCGTGTGCCGGTGAATGTGGCTTTTCGCTGTGAGCGGAGCCGGTGTGGGTCACGGTGATCGCTGGACTAGCCTTGTGCGGCAGGCACTCGGCGTCTCGTCCGTCGGCGTGGACGCACGAGGTTTCCACACAGAAGGGTGGCCATGACCATTGAAGTGAAGATCGGTATCACCGACAGCCCTCGCGAACTGTCGATCCAGTCTCCGCTGGAGAGCGACAAGGCGTTCGCGGCTGTCGAAGCCGTGCTGACCGGCAAGGAGCCGCTGCTCTCGCTCACCGACGAACGCGGTGCCCGCTATCTGGTGCCCGCCGCCAAGATCGCCTACGTCGAGGTCGGCGCCGCGGAGAACCGACGGGTCGGCTTCGGTTCCTGATCGATTACCCGGTACAACCCGAGAAGAACGCATCGAGCAGATCGGCTCGGTGCGTTCTCTCGTCTCAACCGGCCGACTACTCGGCGTCGGTGGGCGACTCGGCGGCGGTGTCGGCGGCGGCAAGGGCAGACGCCGCGGCGTCGATCTCGACCTGGCGCGGCACATGGGACAGCCCGCCCCACAGCAAGGCGACGGTGGTGTCCACCGCGGTCTGCTTGTCGATCGGCCGGCGAGCCTCGAGCCAATAGCGGGCGTTGACCTGGCTCGCTCCGACGAGTCCGGCCGCCAGCATGCGCGAGCGGTAGGGGTCGAGTCCGGAATCCTGCATGACCAGCCCGTACACGGCGTCCACACACGCCTCGGTGGCGCCCTCGGTACGCCGGATGACCGCCGGGTCCATCACGTCGGAGGCGAAGATCAACCGATATCCGGAATTGTCGGAGTCGATGAAGTCGAAGAACGCCTGCACTGCCGCCCGTACGCGCCGGCGATTGTCGGTGGTGGTGAGCAACGCGTTGTTCACGTCAACGACCAGCTTCTCCGCGTGCGAATCGACCACCGCGATGTAGAGGTCGAGCTTCGACGGGAAGTGTTGGTAGAGGACTGGTTTGCTGACGCCGGCGTGAATTGCGATCTCGTCCATGCCCGCCGAGTGATAGCCGCGCTCGACGAAGATCTCGCTTGCGGCCTCGAGCAACTGCAAGCGCCGTGCACTGCGGGGTAGACGGGTCCCGTTGCGCCCGGAGGAGACATTAGCCGCCGTTGACATGGTTAGAGGGTACTCGGACTCGTGACCCACAAACCGCGTGGATCGCACAAGTGAATTCACAGCCTTCGATGAGGACGTGTGATGTCGCACGTGGTATTGGTCGGTTCTGTGAGAGGGTGTGAACCGTGAGCCGCACAGATGATGCGTCGGGGACGGGGAGCGCGGAGCGCCGGACGGGGCGGCCCCGTGCGCGCGATGCCGATCCGCGGTCACCACACGCCGCCGACCAGGTGCCCGGTGGATCGTTCGCTTCCGGCGGATCGTTTGAGGCAGCCCAGACGCCAACGGGGACAGGCGAGAACCGCACGGACCAGACGCCGCCACGCACCGCCCCGTCTTCGGCAGCCGCGCCTCGGTCTGCGACGACCACCCGTCGGCGTCCGCTCCCGGATCAGCCGCTGCGAGCCCGCTGGGACCCGACCGACGACAACGGCCGGCCACGCTCGGACCGTGACAGCGCGCCACCGCGCAAGAAGCAGAGTGCGATCGGTCGATTCGTGGCGACCTACGGGTGGCGTGCCTATGCGATCCCGGTTCTGGTGGTCCTGACCATCGTGCTGCTCGTCTACACGATTCGTGACGACAACACGACCAACGCCGGCGCGCCGGTCGGCCCGGACTCGTCGGCCCGCAACGCCGAGGTCACCAAGGAGACCCGGCCGATCGGTGCACCCACCGGAGAGATCGCGCCCGCGCAACTGCCCGCGGGGGCGCTGCCGGGCGGAGGTGGCTTCACCACGGTGGGGCGCAAGACCTTTCGCGTGGTTCCGGGCACGACACCGCAGGTCGGTCGTGGCGGGCAGGTGTACACCTACACCGTCGAGGTCGAGAACGGTCTGATCCCGGCCGAATACGGTGGCGATCAGGCGTTCGCGAAGATGGTCGACGCCACGCTGGCCAACGACAAGAGCTGGATCGGTGACGGCAAGGTGTCGTTCCGTCGGATCGATCGCGGCAACCCGGACCTGCGGTTGTCCCTGACGTCGACGAACACCACGCGCGAACTCTGCGGGTACCAGATCAAACTGGAGACCTCGTGCTTCTATCCGCCACAGGAACGGGTCACCCTCAACGAGGCGCGCTGGATTCGCGGCGCGCAGTCCTACGAGGGCGACGACGTCGCCTACCGGCAATACCTGGTGAACCACGAGGTCGGTCACGGCATCGGGTATGAGCATCACGTCCCGTGCCCGGCCAACGGAGCGCCGGCGCCGATCATGATGCAGCAGTCCTTCGGGGTGTCCAACTCGGAGATCATGGCGCTCGATCCGGACATCCGCGCCAACCCGGCGCTGGTCTGCAAACCCAACCCGTGGCCCTTCCCCGATCGGACGAGCGCCGGCTGAGCCGTTGCACTTGCGGGAATGACGAGGTGCGCCGGGTCGTTGTTCGACTCAGTTCACCCGTCCGACTCGCATACTCGGGAGGCCTGCCGTGTCATCCTTGCCCCCGCTGGTGGAACCAGCGGCCGAACTCTCCAACGACGAGGTCGCGCGCTACAGCAGGCACCTGATCATCCCCGACGTCGGGATGGACGGGCAGAAACGACTCAAGAACGCCAAGGTGCTCGTCATCGGTGCCGGCGGGCTCGGGTCGCCGACGCTGCTCTATCTCGCCGCCGCCGGCGTCGGAACGATCGGCATCGTCGAGTTCGACGTCGTCGACGAGTCCAATCTGCAGCGCCAGGTCATCCACGGCCAGTCCGACGTCGGTCGGCCCAAGGCCGAGAGCGCGCGCGATTCGATCCTCGAGATCAACCCGTTCGTCACCGTCAACATCCACGATCAGCGCCTCGAGCCCGAGGGTGCCATCGAGCTGTTCTCCGGCTACGACCTCATCCTCGACGGCACCGACAACTTCGCGACCCGATATCTGGTGAACGACGCCGCGGTGCTCGCACACAAGCCGTACGTGTGGGGATCGATCTACCGTTTCGAGGGACAGGCCTCGGTGTTCTGGGAGGACGCCCCGGACGGTCGCGGCATCAACTACCGCGATCTCTACCCGCAGGCGCCGCCACCGGGCATGGTGCCCTCGTGCGCCGAAGGCGGGGTGCTCGGCATCCTGTGCGCCTCGATCGGTTCCATCATGGGCACCGAGGCGATCAAGCTGATCTGCGGCATCGGTGAGCCGCTGCTGGGCAGGCTGATGGTGTACGACGCTCTCGACATGACCTACCGCACCATCCGGATTCGCAAGGACCCCGAGGGTGAGAAGATCACCGGTCTGATCGACTACGAGGCGTTCTGCGGTGTCGTGTCCGACGAGGCCGCCCAGGCTGCCGCGGGCTCGACACTGACCGCCGTCGAACTCAAGGAGAAGATCGACGCCGGTGAGAAACTGGCGCTGGTCGACGTGCGCGAGCCGGTCGAGTGGGACATCGTGCACATCGACGGCGCGACCTTGGTGCCCAAGGATCAGATCCTGTCCGGTGCCGCACTGGCCCAGATCCCACAGGACCGGCCGACGGTGCTGTACTGCAAGACCGGAATCCGGTCGGCGGAGGCGCTCGCCGCGCTCAAGCGGGCCGGATTCGCCGACGCCACGCACCTGCAGGGTGGCATCACCGCATGGGCCAGTCAGGTCGACAAGGAACTGCCGGTCTATTGACGCGGCACCTCGTAGCCGCGTCGCTGCGCGGCTTCGGGGCGCCATCTCGGTAATCTCTGCAGACGTGAATACCGTCGAGCCCCCCGAGCACGTGCTCAACACGTTCGGGCTGACCGCCCACCCGCCCATCGCCATGGGCGAGCGCTGGGTCGGCGGGTGGCGTGTCGGGGAGGTCGTGCTGTCGCTGGTGCCCGACCACGCGCGCGCGGCGTGGTCGGCCTCGGTCCGCGAGAACCTCTACGTCGAGGGTTTGCGAATCGCGCGACCGTTCCGGGCCACCGACGGTCGGTACGTCGTCTCCGGATGGCGTGCGGATACCTACATCGCCGGCGTCCCCGAACCCCGCCACGACGAGGTGGTGTCGGTGGCCGAACGACTGCACGAGGCCATCGCCGGACTCGAGCGACCACGATTCCTGCTCCAGCAGCCTGCGCCGCCCCACACCGACGTCGACGTCTTCGCCGCTGCCGATCGCGCCGCATGGGAGGACACCCCGATGCGCTCGGCGCGTGCCGCCGGAATGGCCGAGCCGACCTCACCGGATGGCCAGGAGAGCATCGAGATCCTCAAAACGCTTGCGACTCTGCGCAAGAACGTCGACCTGCCGAGCCAGGTGGTGCACGGTGACCTGTTCGGCACGGTGCTCTTCGCCGGTGCGGCTGCGCCCGGCATCACCGACATCGTGCCCTACTGGCGGCCAGCGTCGTGGGCGGCGGCGGTAGTGGTCGTGGATTCGCTGGCCTGGGGCGGCGCTGACGACGACCTCGTACAGCGCTGGTCCGACGAGCCGGAGTGGCCACAGATGATGTTGCGCGCCACAATCTTCCGCCTGGCGGTCCACGCCCTGCATCCGCGATCGACCGCCGGTGCGTTACCGGGGCTCAAGCGCGTCGTCGACATCGTCCGGCTGATGGTGTAGTCGTCCCATCCCGGTGGTCGAGGTGCCGAGGAGCGCCTGCGACGAGCCTCGAGACCCCTTGTGCTGAGCGGCTTCCGGTCCACGGTGGTTCGGTTCCCGCACTGCTGCAAGCGGTCTCGAGGCTCGCCGCGCGCCGCTCGCACCTCGACCATCGGGGGAAGGCGATGATTCGAAGGATGCTCCGCCCTTCCCGCCCGGCGACCCTTCCCACCCGACGCTCCATCCCACCCGACGGCCTTTCCTATCCCGGTGGTCGAGGTGCCGAGGAGCGCTAGCGACGAGCCTCGAGACCGCTCGTGCCGATGGGTTTCCGGTGCACGGTGGTTCGAATCCAGCGTCGGCTCAGGTGGTCTCGAGGCTCGCCGCACGCGGCTCACACCTCGACCATCGGGGGGCGTTCCCACCCCGGGTTTCGTGCCCGATGGCCGTCCCATCTCGGTGGTCGAGGTGCCGAGGAGCGCTAGCGACGAGCCTCGAGACCGCTTGTGCCGATGGGTTTCCGGTGCACGGTGGTTCGAATCCAGCGTCGGCTCAGGTGGTCTCGAGGCTCGCCGCACGCGGCTCACACCTCGACCATCGGGGGGCGTTCCCACCCCGGGTTTCGTGCCCGATGGCCGTCCCATCCCGGTGGTCGAGGTGCCGAGGAGCGCTAGCGACGAGCCTCGAGACCCCTTGTGCCGAAGGGGTTTCCGGTCCGCGGGCACGACACCTCGACCATCGGGTGGGGATTTCGCTATGAAGTTCTCAAAGATCAGATGCGGTCCCGGCCGGGCCGGGTGCGGGAATCAGGCTGCGGCGTCGTCGAGTCGCATGGTCCGTCGGTGATAGGACGGTATCGGTCGTCGTTTCGGATCGATGCTAGCGGGTGGGATCAGCCAGGGGTGTCGGTCGAATCCCATGATGATGTCCCAGCCGTGGTGGTGGACGTCGTCGTGGCAGCTGGTGCAGAGGAGGCAGCCGTTGTCGAGGTCGGTGGGACCACCCTTGCTCCAGTGGACGAGGTGGTGTCCTTGGCATCGTCCGGCGTGGGCACCGCATTTGATGCATCCGCGATCCCGGACGAGTAGTGCTTTGCGTTGTCCGGGGGTGAAGAAGCGTTTCTCTTCACCAACACTGAGCGGTACCTCGTTGGGGTCGAGCACGATCTTGGTGATCGTGGTGTCGCACGACAACATTTTGGCGGTGGCTTCGGTGATGGCTCCCATGTTCTGCAGGTCCCCACCGAGTGCCGGGTTGTCGGCCGACCACGTCCACAACAACCCGTTGGTCGGTTTGGCCGAGAAGGTGGTGTCCGCCAATCCTTGTGCCGCAAGTTCGACGATCGTCTCAAACGCGGCAGCGCAGATCTGTTCGGGCGTCCGCGGATCCGGGGACCCATCGGGCTGCGGCTTGGGAGCCGACAAGGTTTCCATCAGGGTGCGGGTCTTTTCACCGGCGATGATGTCGAGGTTCGCCGAGATCTCCAGCCGTCCGTCGTCGGTGATGCGGTCGGTGTAGGAGTTGATCTTCTTGTCCTCGGCGGCAGGTAACCCACCCGGAGTCTCCGCGGCGAGCTCGTTACCCAACTGCCGTGCGTAGAGGTTGATCTCGGCGGGGGTGAAACCAGCGAAATAGTGGGACAGCAGTTTCCGCAGAAACTCACACCGTTGGACGGTGTCCAAAGGTTCGGGGGAGCGGGTGTCGATGTGGGCCAACCCGCGGACGATGGCATCGGTGTGTTCGGACGAGATGGACCCGTCGGCGGCATGCGCCAAAAGCAGGTCAATGTCGCTGGTGGCCGAGATCCGCACATACCGACCTGCGACGGCGGGTGCGAAACCCATGCTGATCAACAGTTCCCGCAGTCGGGTGGTTTTGTGATCGGCGACGCCCAGTCGGTCCAGTTCGCCGGTGAGGGTGGTGGCGTGGTGATCAACCAGGTTCCGCAACAGGAGGACTTGTTTCATTGCGCCGAAAGCTCGGGGTGAACATCCCCGGGTTTGGTGCACACCTCTTTGTGAGGGAAGGTTGGCATCATGCCGAAGAAGTACGACGAGGCGACGCGGGCCAAGGCTGTGCGGTTGGTCGTTGAGCATCGCGGGGAGTATCCGAGTGAGTGGGCGGCGATCACCGCGACCGCAAAGCGGTTGAAGATCACCTCGGAGACGTTGCGGAAGTGGGTCCGTCAACACGAGATCGATTCCGGGGACAAGCCGGGGGTGACTCGGGAAGAGGCTGCGGAGGTGCGGGCGCTCAAAAGCAAGGTGTCCGAGCTGGAGGAGACAGTCGAAATCCTCAAAGCGGCAACGTCTTTCTTCGCGCGGGAGAGCGACCCGCGACATCGGTAGTGTCGCGTTCATCGCCGAGCATTGTGCTCGGTTCGGGGTCGCTCAGATCTGTCGTGTGCTCACCGAGCACGGTGCACCGATCTCCCCGAGAACCTACTATGCGTGGCGCTCACGGCCGCTGTCGAAGCGGGCGTTGTGGGACATCACGATCACCGAGGTGCTGGCCGGCTACTACGAGCCTGACGCGGACGGTGAGCGCACACCAGAGTCGCTGTACGGGGCGGTGAAGATGTGGGCTCACCTGCGCCGTGAGGGTATCGAAGTGGCCCGGTGCACAGTGGAGCGACTGATGCGCGCCAACGGCTGGCGCGGGGTGACCAGACGCAGGAAGGTTCGCACTACGGTTGCTGACCCGGCTGCGGCGCGGGCTGCGGATCTGGTCAAACGCCAATTCGCGGTACCCGCACCGAACGTTCTGGTGGTGGCCGACTTCACCTATGTGCCGCTGGCGGATGGTTCCTTCGCGTATACGGCGTTCGTGATCGATGCGTTCGCCGGCCGGATCGTCGGCTGGGAATGCTCGCGCTCGAAGACCGACAGGTTCGTGCGGACCGCGATCCGCCACGCCGCCAACCTGCGAGAGGAGGAGGGCAATCCGATGTTGGGCAACACTATTCATCACTCGGATGCCGGGTCGCAATACACGTCCGTGCGGTGTGGGGAGACTCTCGAGTTATCGGGGCTCCTCGCCTCGATCGGCACCGTCGGCGACGCCTATGACAATGCGTTAGCCGAAACGACGATCGGGTTGTACAAAACCGAAGCGGTACGCGAGGATTCGCCGTTTCGGACCGGCTCATTACGTCGGGTTGGCGACGTCGAGCACCTCACCGCCCGGTGGGTCCACTGGTACAACACCCGTCGACTGATGCACCGTCTCGGACGGATCCCACCGATAGAAGCCGAAAGGAACTACTACACTCAAGTTGTCGCCACACCCGTGGAGACACACCAGTAACCAGGTGTGCACCAAACCCGGAGCGATTCAGGGTCCGGTCATGTCCGGATTCCATTGTAGGTCGCTGAGTTGGGTGACGATGGTGGCGAAGACTGCTTCGGCGTCAACATCTTTGACGTCGAGAGTTGCGGGGGATTCGATCATGGGCCCCTCCCCGGTGGCTGATCGGTGTGATGGTTCCAGTCTACAGGAAAGTATGTTCGATGCAAGGGGTGTCTTCGATCAATTCTGCTTGTGGACAACGTGTTTCGGCGCCAATTTTCTGTCGGTGGGGTGTGGTAGACGGAGCGGTTTTCGCTGTAGTTGATGGATGTGGTTGCGATACCTGTCATCTCGCCGGTTCTCGAGGCCCGGCGCCTGGGGCGCCGTGCGCCTCGACCATCGAGGGAAGGGTGTTCGACCATCGAGGGAAGGGTGTTCGACCATCGGGGGAGGGGTGCTCGAGCATCGGCGGGGAAGGGGTCTCGCACCTCGACCATCGGCGGGGAAGGGGTCTCGCACCTCGACCATCGGGAGGAAGGTCCGGCGCGTGGGGCACGGTGTTCCTGGACCATCGGGAAGGGTTCTCTGTCATGGGACAGGAAGGGTTGCTCGACTATCCTTGACCGTGGCTGATCTCACACGAAGAACACACCCGGCAGAAGGGCGTCACTGATGGATCTGCTCGTACCCGGCCTCATCATCCTCGTCGTGGTCATTGGTCTGATCATCAAGATCCGCCGCGACCGGCCGCACCCCGACGGTGAGTACTACAGTTATCCCGGCTGGGCCGCCGGAAGTGATTCGGGGTCAGGTGATTCGGGCTCGAGTGATTCGGGGTCTGGTGATTCGGGATCCAGCAGCGACTGAGTCGGCCCGGTCTCACAGACCACTGGCACAGATGTGAGAACAACGTGACGTCGCGGTCACTGCGGTGACAATCGGCGCAATACGCGCTTCGTAGTTTTGGTTCCAACGACCGACGCCGTCGTCGGTGGTCACGGCATCAGCCCACCCGAGACCGATGGGAACCCACATGGCATTCTCGACCCTCCTGCACGACCTGCGCAGAGACCACACGATCACCGACTGGGATCCGGAAGACCGGCACGCCTGGGACGCAGGCAACGCCGCGATCGCCCGCCGCAATCTGCTGTGGTCGGTGATCTGCGAGCACATCGGCTTCTCGATCTGGTCGCTGTTCTCGGTGATGGCACTGTTCATGGGCCCGCAGTACGGCATCAACGCCGACCAGAAGTTCGTTATCGCGGCGACGGCGACCTTCGTCGGCGCGTGTCTGCGCGTGCCCTACACCCAGGCCACCGCGCGCTTCGGCGGCCGCAACTGGGCGATCTTCTCCGCCGTGGTCCTGCTGATCCCGACCGGTCTGACGATGATGCTGATGATGAACCCCGGAGAGTTCGGTTTCGGCTGGTTCCTCGCGGTGGCCGCGCTGACCGGCTTCGGCGGCGGCAACTTCGCCTCGTCGATGACCAACATCAACGCGTTCTACCCGCAGCGACTCAAGGGCTGGGCGTTGGGACTCAACGCCGGCGGCGGCAACATCGGGGTTCCGGCGGTCCAGCTGATCGGTCTGCTGGTCATCTGGCTGGCAAGTGACAAACCCGAGATCCTGTGCGCGATCTACCTTGTCGCGCTTGCCGTTGCGGGAGTCGGTGCGGCGATCTTCATGGACAACCTCGATCACCAGACCGCCAGCGGGCGGGCGATGATCGATTGTCTCAAGCATTACGACAGCTGGCTGATCTCGGTGCTCTACATCGGTACCTTCGGTTCGTTCATCGGCTTCTCGTTCGCCTTCAGTCAGGTACTCAGCCTCAGCTTCCAGTCGTCGGGTCAGTCTGCCTCGGCCGCATCGCTTTCCGCCGCGCAGATCGCGTGGATCGGTCCGCTGCTCGGCTCGTTGTTCCGACCGCTGGGTGGAAAGTTCGCCGACCGGTTCGGTGGTGGGCGGGTGACCCTGTGGTCCTTCGTCGCGATGGTCGCCTCCTCGGTGATCCTGGTCGTCTCCGGAACCTTCGCCGATTCACATCCCGGCCACCGGATCGAATCCGCGCAACTGGCGGGATTCATCATCGGATTCATCCTGTTGTTCGCGATCTCGGGCATCGCCAACGGCTCGGTGTACAAGATCATTCCGACCATCTTCGAACACAAGTCGCGGACCCTGCCGGGGATCAGCGGAGGTGCCGCGGTGCTGTGGTCGCGGTCGATGTCGGGCGCTCTCATCGGTATCGCCGGGGCCGTCGGAGCACTCGGGGGCGTGGCGATCAACCTCGTCCTGCGCAGTAGCTACAAGGCCAATCATTCGGCGACGGTGGCATTCTGGATCTTCATGGCCTTCTACGTGGTGGCCGGGGTGATCACCTGGTGGTTCTACGCCCGGCGCGAGGTGGTCCTCGATCCGCACTTCCGCCACACCGGCGACATTGAGGTCGCCGACGCCGGTGGCATCGGCGACACCACACCCGCCACTCCTGTCGCCCCGGCCACCCCGGCGGTGGATGCCCGATGATGCACTCCCGCACAGATTTCCAGCCGAAATCGAGGACCGTCGTGGTGATCGGCCACGGCATGGTCGGACACCGGTTCGTGCAGTCGCTGCGAGAGCGCGATCACGGGGGGACCTGGCGCGTGGTGGTGATCGCCGAAGAGGCCGACGCCGCATACGACCGGGTGGGATTGTCGTCCTACATCGGTGCGTGGGACCGGTCATCGTTGGCGTTGTCTGGCAACGACTATGCGGGTGACGACGCGGTGCAGCTACACCTGGGGGAGGCGGTCACCGCGATCGACCGGGGCGGGAAACGGGTGATCACCGATCGGGGGGCCGAGATCGGTTATGACGCACTGGTGTTTGCGACCGGCTCATACCCCTTTGTGCCGCCGGTGGCCGGTCACGACCACGACCGGTGTTTCGTCTACCGCACCCTCGACGATCTCGACGGCATCCGGCGCGCCGCAGAGGCCTCGACGCCCGGCGCCGCCGGTGTGGTGGTGGGCGGCGGGTTGCTCGGCCTGGAAGCCGCCAATGCCCTTCGGCTGCTGGGGATGACGCCGCATGTCGTCGAGTTCGCGCCGAGGCTCATGCCGATGCAGGTCGACGCCGGGGGTGCGGCGGTGTTGCAGAACCTGGTCTCCGACCTGGGGTTGCACGTGCACACCGGGGTGGGTACGTCGTCGATCGCCGACGCTCCGGACGGCGAGTCGCTGACGGTGACACTGAGCGATGGGGCGACGATCGACGCCCCCCTGGTCGTCTTCTCCGCCGGTGTGCGTCCTCGCGACGCGGTGGCCCGGGAGGCGGGTCTTCCCGTCGGGGAGCGCGGCGGCGTGCTGGTGGACTCGGCGTGCCGAACCACCGACCCGGACATCTATGCCGTCGGCGAGGTCGCCGCGGTCGACGGGAGATGCTACGGTCTGGTCGCCCCCGGATACAGCACCGCCGACGTCGTCGCCGACCAACTCCTCGGCGGCAGTGCGACATTCGCCGGTGCTGACATGTCGACCAAGTTGAAGCTGCTCGGCGTCGACGTCGCGAGCTTCGGTGACGCCATGGGGGAGACGGACAACGCGCTGGAGATCGTCTACTCCGACCCGCTCGCCGGCCGCTACGCGAAGATCGTGCTCTCCGACGACGCACGGACCCTGCTCGGCGGGATCCTGGTCGGCGACGCATCGGCCTATGCCACGCTCAAACCCATGGTGGGGCGCGAGATCCCGGGAGATCCCG
Organism: Gordonia polyisoprenivorans; assembly: GCF_017654315.1. Classification (NCBI taxonomy): domain Bacteria; kingdom Bacillati; phylum Actinomycetota; class Actinomycetes; order Mycobacteriales; family Gordoniaceae; genus Gordonia; species Gordonia polyisoprenivorans. The sequence continues at coordinate 4,684,057 of NZ_CP072203.1, read as the reverse complement.
CCGCACTGATCGCCCCCGCGGCCGGGGAATCCGGCATCGGTCTCGACGCATTACCCGACGACGCGGAGATCTGCTCGTGCAACGGGGTGTCCAAGGGAGCGATCTGTTCGGCCATCACCGAGGGCGCCTGCGACATCGCCGCGGTCAAGGCGTGCACCTCGGCGGGCACCACCTGCGGCGGTTGCGTACCGAGTATCGCCTCGCTGCTGGCGGCCTCCGGCGTCGAGATGAGCAAGGCCCTCTGTGAACACTTCACCCAGTCGCGGTCGGAGTTGTTCGAAGTCGTTGCGGTGACCGGTATCCGGACGTTCTCCGAGCTGATCGCCCGGTACGGAACCGGCTCCGGCTGCGAGGTGTGCAAACCGACGGTCGCCTCCATCCTCGCGTCGACCTCGAGCGATCACATCCTCGACGGTGAGCAGGCCGCGCTGCAGGACACCAACGACCATTTTCTGGCGAACCTGCAGAAGAACGGCAGTTATTCGGTCGTGCCCCGGATGCCCGGTGGTGAGGTCACCGCCGAACAATTGATCGTCATCGGCGAGATCGCCCGCGACTTCGACCTGTACACCAAGATCACCGGTGGCCAGCGGATCGACATGTTCGGCGCCCGGGTCGAACAGTTGCCGCAGATCTGGCGGCGCCTCGTCGACGCAGGAATGGAGTCGGGACACGCCTACGGCAAGAGCCTGCGCACGGTGAAGAGCTGTGTGGGGCAATCCTGGTGCCGATATGGCGTGCAGGATTCGGTCGGGATGGCGGTGTTCCTCGAGAAGCGGTACCGCGGTCTGCGATCGCCGCACAAACTGAAGTTCGGGGTCTCTGGGTGCGCACGAGAATGCGCCGAGGCACGTGGCAAGGACGTCGGGGTGATCGCCACCGAGAACGGCTGGAACCTGTACGTGGCGGGCAATGGTGGACAGAGCCCGAAACACGCCCAACTGCTGGCCGGCGGAGTGGATGACGCGACACTGGTCGCCTACATTGATCGGTACCTGATGTTCTACATCCGCACCGCCGAGCGGCTCCAGCGCACGGCACCGTGGCTGGAGGCGCTCGATGGCGGTCTCGATCATCTGCGAGCCGTGGTGTGCGAGGACAGCCTCGGCCTGGCGGCGGAACTGGAGGCCGCAATGGACCGTCACGTCGCCGGATACCGTGACGAGTGGGCCGAGGTGCTCGCCGACGAGGAGAAGTTGTCGCGGTTCGTGTCGTTCGTCAACGCGCCGGACGTGCCCGACCCGACCATCCGGTTCACCGACGGCGAGGTCACCGGCGACCGCAAGGTCCCGGTGCTGCTGGACATGCCGCGGTTCCGGGCGCAGCAGCCGAGGACCGGCCGAACGACCGAACGCGAAGGAGTGGCCACATGACCGCCGAAACGGCGACCGGCGCAGGGTCCGCACGCCCAGGGCAGACCGGCCCAGGGCAGATCGGCGCAGGGCAGTGGGTGCGCGCCTGCCCCTTCGATCGGCTTGTTGAGGGACGCGGAGTCGCGGTCCTCGGCCCGCAGGGCAGCCAGGCGGCGCTCTTCCGGGTGCCTGCGGCCGAGACCGACCGCGAGGCGGTGGGTCGCTCGCGGATCTACGCCATCGGCAACATCGATCCGTTCGGGCGTGCCGCGGTGCTCTCTCGCGGGCTGACCGGCGATCACGGCGGTGAGCCCACGGTCGCCAGTCCGCTGGGCAAGCAGGTCTTCTCGCTGCGCACGGGGGTATGCCTCGACGACGAGTCGGTGTCGGTGCCCTCGCTGGCGACCCGCGTGGTCGACGGCGTCGTCGAACTCTGGTTCGGCACCCCCGATCGTCTCGTCGCCCCCGACGGGCTGCGATGAGTTCTGCAGCGACGCCGCCGATCTCCGACGATCTGCCGTTGACCGGATTCACCGTCGGGATCACCGCCGCGCGCCGGGCCGACGAGTTCGCCGCGCTCCTCGTGCGCCGCGGCGCCGACGTCGTCATGGCCCCGACGATCCGCATCCTGCCGCTCGTCGACGACACCGAGCTCGAGCAGGTCACCGAACGGATCATCGCCGACCCGCCGGACCTGATGGTCGCCACCACCGGGATCGGTTTCCGTGGCTGGGTCGAGGCCGCCGACGGCTGGGGGGACGCCGAGCAACTCCTCGGCGCGCTCGGCGAGAGCCGCCTGATCGCCCGCGGTCCCAAGGCCAAGGGTGCGATCCGTGCGGCCGGACTCCGCGAGGAGTGGTCGCCGGAGAGCGAGTCCTCCTCGGAGGTCCTCGACCGTCTGCTCGACGAAGGGGTGGAGGGCAAGCGGATTGCGGTGCAACTGCACGGCGCCACCAGCGAATGGGAGCCGCTGCCCGACTTCTGCGCGGTGCTGCGGGCCGCGGGCGCCGATGTCCTCGCCGTCCCCGTGTACCGCTGGAACATGCATCCCGACGTCGGGCGGATCGACGCGATGATCGCGTCGGTTGTGCGCGCAGACCTCGACGCGCTTACCTTCACCAGCGCACCCGCGGCGGCGTCGATCCTCACCCGCGCCAAGGAACTCGGCAAACTGCAGCCGTTTCTGCACGGACTGCGGACCGCGGTACCGGTGTTCTGTGTGGGCTCGGTGACCGCGGGACCGCTCGAGGCGCTGCAGATCCCGACCGTGTACCCACGCCGCTTCCGACTCGGCGCGCTGGCCCGGCTGATCACCGACGAGTTGCCCCGACGCAGCCATACTCTGCGGGTTGCCGGACACGACACCGCAATTCGAGGTCAGGCGGTGGTCGTCGACGGACAGATGCGTGAATTGTCGGCCACCGGGCATCTGCTGCTCAAGATGCTCGCCCAGGTACCGGGCCGGGTGGTGGGTCGTCAGGAACTGCTGCGCGGACTCCCCGGCGACAGCGCCGACACCCACGCGGTGGAGGTGGCCGTCGCGCGTCTGCGAGCCGCGCTCGGCGACCCGAAGATGATCCAGACGGTGGTCAAGCGTGGATACCGCCTTGCCGTCGATCTCGAGTACGACGAAGCCGAGGACGAGTCATGATGATCCGCAACGATATTCGTCCTGCCGCGGGTGACCGGTTGGGCGGGGTCCGCCCCGTGCTCGTTGCGCACGGGACCCGCAACCCCCGCGGCGTCGCGGTGATTGCAGAGATCGCCGAGAAGGTCGCCGCGACGGTTGGTCCGACGCGCACCGCCTTCGTCGACGTCCTCGGTCCGACCCCGAGTGAGGTGCTCGGCGGGCTGGATCGCCCCGCGGTCCTGGTCCCTGCCTTCCTGGCATCGGGATACCATGTGCGCCAAGATATCCCGGAACACGTTCGCGCATCCGGGGTCGGTGATGCCATCGTGACCCGCGCCCTGGGCCCCGATCCGAGGATTGCCGCGGTCCTGCGGCGGCGGTTGATCGAATCCGGGTGGCGACCCGGAGACGCCGTGGTGCTCGCCGCGGCCGGCTCATCCGACGACTCCGCCTGTGCCCAGGTGCATCTCGCCGCGCGTCAGCTCGAGGGGCTGATCGGCGGGCACATCGAGGTCGGCTTTCTCACCACCGCCGCACCGACCGTTGCCGACGCGGTCGCCGCCGCTCGAACCTCCGGTCGCCGCGTCGTCATCGCCGCATATCTGTTGGCCCCCGGCCTCTTTCACGAGCGCCTGCACGCCGTGGGTGCCGACCTGGTAGCCGAGCCGCTCGGCGCCGACCCGGCGATCGTCGAACTCATCGTCACCCGAATGCGTGCCGCGGTCAGTCCGTACCGCACCGATGCGGTCCTGCTGCGCTGACAGCGCCCGCCCTCCCGCCGACAGCGCCCGTCTCCCCGCCGACAGCGCTCAGTCGAGTATGTCGATCTCCCAACGACATTCGCGCATCAGCACCTTGCCGTCGCGGATCGGCACCCTTTCGTCGCGGAGTCGGTCGAGCTGCCGCTGGGCGAGATGCGGTGCGGGCTTGCCGCTCGCCGAGATGACCCGATGCCACGGCAGGTCCGCGGAGTCGGTGCGCATGATCCACCCGACGATCCGCGGGGAACTCAATCCGGCTGCGGCGGCGAGGTCGCCGTAGGTGCTGACCCGGCCGGACGGGATGGCGGCGACCAGGGTTCGCACCCGCTCGACGTCGTCCTCGGTGACCGCACTCACAGCAGCGAACGTACCAAGCGGGCGGTCAACCCGGGTTCGAGGAAGGGCACCATGTGTTCGCAGTCGGCGTGGTGAACCTGCACCTGTTCGCCGCGTTCGCTCGCGCAGGCCTCGAGGAACGCCGGACGCACGAACGGCGGGTCGACGCGATCGGCGACGACGACATGTGTGGGTACCCCGCGCGGCGGAAGCGTTGGCGGACGGCTCATCTCGCTCCATGAGGCGGCCGTCATCGGGGCACTGACGCGCCAGCCGACGCGCCCGCTGTCGCGGGCGGTGAGGTGCTCGGCGATCTCGGCCTCGAGGATCTCCGCGGGCACCGCCGCCCAGCCCTCGGAGAGTTTGGCCGCGCGGGCCGCGTCGGCGTCGGGGTAGTCCCAGTTGTCGAGGCCGGCGGTGGCGACCTTGAGTGCGAACTCCGGGTCGAGGCCCTGCGCGGGATCGAGTAGGACCAACCCGCGCACCGCGTCGGGCCGCTGGTTGGCCAGATGGATCGCCAGCGCGCCACCGAAGGAATGGCCGAGGACCACCAACGGCAGCGCCGCCGGATCGATGGTGGTGTCGATGAACTCCGAGAGCGCACGCACATGGTTCTCGATCGCCCACGGCGGACGCCACGGCGAGCGGCCGTGGCCGATGAGGTCGGGTGCGACGACGTGCAGGTCGGCGAGATGGTCGTGGGCCAGCGGAGCCCACCGCATCCCGTGGCCGGTGAGGCCGTGCAGTGCCAGGACCGTCGGGGCGCGCCGGTCGCCGAACTCGACGTGGTGAAGTGCCGTCACGCCGACGATTGTGCCGTATGCGGCGCAGCGCGCAGCCCCGGCCCGGACAGGGCAGACCGGTTCGGGGAGACGGGCCCACCGGCGATTGTCGGTGGGGCGTGCTTGCATGGACCCATGGCCCGTAAGCGTCCCTCGACCACGGCCGCGCCGAGCTCGCCGAAGCGGGCCGCCCCCGCCAAGCGGGGGTCGTCGCGGTCGGCGCAGGCACGCCCGCGCTCGGCCGACGGCGCGGTCGGCCGCAGTGGTACCGCTCTGCGCGCACATCTCGTCGGCGCCGACGGCGGGCCCATCGTCACCCGCGAGTGGCCGCCGAGCGTGATGCGGGTCATCGAGGCGCAGACCGCCGAGGGGACCGTCGCCGACCCGTGGCGGCCGTTCCGCGTCCACGGCGGGCCCGGCTCGGGCAAGACGGCGTTGGTGGTCGACGCGGCCGTCGCGCGTCTCACCCGTCCGGGCATCGACCCGGAGTCGGTGCTCGTGCTCACCGCGAACCGTCGCGCCGCGGTGGCGTTGCGGGAGGAGATCACCCGCCGGGTGCTGGCGCAGTCCTCGGACGTACCCGCGCTCGGCGGGGCGCTGCGTGAACCGTTGGTACGCACGGTGCATTCGTTCGCGTTCGCGATCCTGAGGCTGCAGGCGCAGGCGCACGGCAACCCGCCCCCGCGGTTGATCACCGGCTCCGAACAAGACGTCGTGTTGCGCGAACTGCTGGCCGGCGACATCGAGGACGGTGCCGAGTACTGGCCCGCCCATCTGCGTCCCGCGCTGGGGACCGATGGGTTCGCGCAGGCGCTGCGCGATCTGATGATGCGTGCCGCCGAACGGGGCGTGGGCCCCGAGGAACTCGCCGAGCTCGGCTCCCGGCACCGGCGTCCCGAGTGGGTCGCCGCGGCGCACGCATACGCGCAGTACGAGCAGAACGTCCTGTTGCGCGGCACGGTCGGATCGCAGACGCCGGGCGCCTCGGCGCCTGCGGTCGACGCCGCGGAACTCGTCGGCTCGGCGTTGTCGGCCTTCGCCACCGACCCCGACCTGCTCGCCGGGCAACGTCGGCGTATCCGGCACCTGATCGTCGACGACGCCCAACACCTCGACCCACAGGCCGCCCACCTGGTGCGGTTGATCGGCACCGGAACGGATTCGACGATCATCGCCGCCGACACCGACCAGTCGATCTTCGGATTCCGCGGCGCCAGTCCGCGGTTCGCCGATTCGCTGGCGGCACCCGGTACCGACCGTGACGTCGTGCTCGACACCGATTTTCGTCATCATCGCCAGATCGCGGTGGTTGGTCGTGCGCTCGCCGCACGGTTGCCCGGCGCGCGCCCGCATCGTTTCCCCGTGGTCCCCGACGCCGACGCACCGCCCGGCGGGGCATCGGTACGGGTGTACAGCTCCGCGGCCAAGGAGGCGACGGCGGTGGCCGATCTCCTGCGGCGTGCGCACCTCTTCGAGGGGGTGGCGTGGTCGCAGATGGCGGTCATCGTGCGGTCGGCGCATCTGGCGCTGCCCGCCCTGCGGCGGGCGTTTCGTTCGGCCGGGGTGCCGCTGACCACCCCGACCTCCGATCTGCCGCTGCACCGGCAGCGGTCGGTGGCCGCGCTGATGGTGGTGCTGCGGGCGGTGGCTGCCCGCGAGCGGCCCGAACACCCTGCGGAGCACCACGTTTACGAGGCAACGCATGTCGACGAGGCTCCGCATACCGACGAGGCTCCGCATGCCGAGGATTTCACCGCCGACGACGCGCTGGCACTGTTCACCGGTCCGGTCGGCATGGCCGACCCTGGGGCGATGCGCCGGCTGCGGCGGGGTGTGCGGCGTCGCGACGAGCAGGCGGGGGGCGAGCGCGCCGGCCGCGATTCGCTGTCGTCGCTGCGTCTGGCGCTCCTCGACCCCGAGCTCGGCGCCGAGTACCTGGCAGCGCTGACCGACCACGAGGGCGCACCGCTGGCTCGGGTGCTCGACGTGATCGCCGCCGGCGCCGCCGCCCATCGCGCAGGACGAGGTGTGGAGGAGACGCTGTGGGCGTCCTGGCAGGCGACCGGCCTGGAGCGGCGGTGGGTCTCCTCGGCGATTCGAGGCGGGCCCGGCGGCGAACAGGCCGATCGTGACCTCGACGCGATGATGGCGATGTTCGAGGCGGCCGCGAACTTCTCCGACACCTTGCCCGCCGCGGGCCCGGCCGGGTTCGTGCACTACCTCTCGCAACTGCAGATCCCGCGCGACAGCCGCACCCCGGCCGCCGCAGCCGACTCGGTATCGGTGCTCTCCGCGCACGCCGCCGCCGGCCGCGAGTGGGAGGTCGTCGCCGTCGCCGGAGTTCTCGACGGATTGTGGCCGTCGCTGCGTAGCCGCGGAAGTGTCTTGGGCACAGCCGAATTGGTGGACCTACTCGACGGGATGGATCCCGCGGCGATCGATCGGGTGGCGCGGGGCGCCGGTGCGCTCGCCGACGAGCGTCGACTGCTGCTCGTCGCGTGCACCCGCGCACGCCGACGACTACTGGTGACCGCCGTCGAGGACGGAGGAGGGGAGTCGTCGCCGTCGAGGTTCATCGGCGAGATCTCCGACGCGCTGCGGATCGACGCCCGGCGGGGCGGGGCGGGCGAGTCCGCCGACGCCGAGCAGCCCGACGATCCCGATGTCCTCGACACCGTGGCCGAGGACGAGTTGCCCATCGACCCCGGTGTCGACCGGGTGTTGTCGCTGCCGTCGCTGGTGGCGACGCTGCGTGCGGTCGTGGTGGCCGGTGCCGGTGCCGGTGCCGGCGCCGACGAACCGGACGAACGCACTCGCGCCGCTGCGCAATTGCTTGCGCAACTTGCTGATTCGGATATTCCCGGAGCGCATCCGCGGGACTGGTTCGGGCTGTCGCGGCCGAGTTCCGCCGAGCCGCTGTGGACGCCTGAGGCCGGCCCCGTGGTGCTCTCACCCTCCAACGTCGACCAACTGTCGCGCTGTTCGCTGCGTTGGATGCTCGAGCGTGCCGGAGGCCGCGACGGCGACGGCACCCCGGCCCTGACCGGCTCGCTCGTGCACACGCTGGTGCAGGCCGTCGCCGGGGAGATCGAACCCGCCGAGGTGACGTCGGCGCTGCGCGAGATCTGGGAGCGCGTCGACACCGGGGCGGTCTGGTACTCGGCGCACGAACTCGAGCGTGCCGAGGCGATGCTCACGAATTTCCGTGAGTGGCTTGCTCTTTCCCGCGACGACCTCACAACGGTGGGCGTCGAGGCGGTCATCGACGCCGTCATCCCGCCGGCCGCGGATTCCGGTGCCCCCGACGCCGCACCGGCCGAGGACGGCTCGGACCTGCCGGTACGACTCCGTGGCCGGGTCGACCGCCTCGAACGCGACGCGCAGGGCCGACCGGTCGTCGTCGACGTCAAGACCGCCAAGTCGGCCATCACCAAGGCCGACACGCTCGACCACGCCCAGCTCGCCGCCTACCAGGTCGCCATCGCGCACGGCGGGGCGCGGGAATTCCCGGGCACCGACGTCGAGCCCGGCGGTGGTCGCCTGGTGTACGTGTCGGCGCCGCACCGTTCGACCGGCGCCACCGAACGCGAACAGCCTGCGCTCACACCGGAATTGCTCGATGAGTGGCGCGCGGTGGTGCGCCGTGCCGCGCGCTCGGGTATCGGCCCGGTCTTCGAGGCGACCCCCAACCCCGGCTGCGCACACTGTGCGTTGGTGACCAGTTGCCCCGCCCAATTGCGTGGCAAGGCGGTCACCGATGACTGACGGCACCACCGGGAGCACCACCACCGAGGCACGGCCCACCCGCCCCCGGGTGTCGGCGACCTCGCTGGCCGCCGCCCTCGGGTTGCCTCCACCCACTCCGGAACAGGTCGAGGTGATCGAGGCGCCCACCGAGCCGATGCTGGTGGTCGCGGGCGCGGGCGCGGGCAAGACGGAGACGATGGCCTCCCGCGTGGTGTGGTTGGTGGCCAACGGCATCGTCGGGCCCGACGAGATCCTCGGACTCACCTTCACCCGCAAGGCGGCCAGCGAACTCGGCGCCCGCATCCGCAGGCGGCTGTCGATGCTCGCCGGCTCCCCGGCGCTGCTGACTTGGGATCCCGACGGTGCACTCGCCGCACGTCTGCGGGCCGGTGATCCGGAGGTCAGCACCTACCACGCCTATGCCGGGCGACTCATCGCCGATTACGGTCTGCTCCTGCCCGTCGAGCCGCATGCGACGTTGATGTCGGAGACCGAGCTGTGGCAGATGGCCTTCGGGATCGTGTCCTCGTGGACCGGGGAGCTGACCACCACCAAGGTGCCCTCCAGTGTCACCGAGGCGGTCTTGCGGCTGTTCGGTGAGATGTCGGAGCACCTGGTCGACCTCGACGCCCTCGCCGCATGGGGCGACGACCTGTACCGGATGGTCGACGATCTGCCCAAGGCCCCGCGCCAGCGGGGCGCACCGAACGCCGCGCTGCGCACCGTTCAGCAGGTGATCGACGAGCGCCGGGAACTGTTACCGCTCGTGGCGACCCTGATGCGCACCATGCGCGAGCAGGCCGTCCTCGACTTCGGCAGCCAGATGTCCCTGGCGGCCCGACTCGTCGCAGGAAACCCGGAAGTTGTTGCCGCCCAGCGGCAATCATTCCGCGCGGTGCTGCTCGACGAATATCAGGACACCGGTCACTCCCAGCGGGTTCTGCTCTCGGCGCTCTTCGGTGGGCAGGCGTCCGCGGGCAGCGACCCGGTGGCCGTCACCGCCGTCGGCGACCCGATCCAGTCGATCTACGGGTGGCGGGGTGCGTCGGCAGCCAATCTGCCACGCTTTGCCACCGACTTTCCCCGCGCCGACGGTTCGCCCGCGCACCGTCGCGAACTGTTGACGAGCTGGCGCAACCCGGTGCAGACGCTGCGCCTGGCAAACGAGGCGTCCGAGGAACTGCGACGTCGCGGTGTACCGGTGAGTGTCCTGCGTCCGCGGCCCGGCGCCGACGCCGGGACGGTGACGTTCGCGTTGACCGAGACGGTGCTCGACGAACGCGCCTGGCTCGCCGACCAGATCGCGGCCCGCTACCACGACGTCGACGGTTCGGGGCCGCCGACCGTCGCGGTCTTGGTGCGCCGCAACGAGGATTCGGCGCCGATCGCGGCCGAGCTGGAGGCACGCGGCATCCCCGCGGAGGTCGTCGGCATCGGCGGACTGTTGCACGTTCCGGAGATCACCGACGTGGTCGCGACGTTGCGCCTGATGGCCGACCCGATGGCCGGAACCGCGGCGATGCGCCTGTTGACCGGTTCTCGATGGCAGCTCGGTGCGCGCGACCTGGCGGCGCTGTGGCGTCGCGCCACCGAGCTGGCCGCCGGTCAGATCGCCACCGGTGGGGTGGTCACCACCCGCGAGGAACTCGACGAGGCGCTCGACGCGGTGCTGCCCACCGAGGTGGTCGACCGCGCCGGGATCGCCGACGCCGTCGTCGATCCCGGCGATCCGGAGGCCTACAGCCCCGACGGCTATGCGCGTATCCGTGCGTTCGGGGCGCAACTGGAGTCGTTGCGGCGCCGGATGGGTCAGCCGCTGCCCGAGCTGGTCGCCGACGTCGAGAACACCATCGGGGTGGCCGTCGAGGCACAGATCCGCGCACGCCGGATGCGCGGCGCGATCACCGGGCGCGAACACCTCGATGCCTTCGCCGACTACGTCACCCGCTACGCCGAGCGGCCCGGCGCGAATCTGGCGGGCCTGCTGGCGTTTCTCGATACCGCCGAGACCATCGAGAAAGGGCTCGAGCCCGGGCGGGTGGAGGTCGCCGAGCAGCGGGTCCAAATCCTGACCGTGCATGCCGCGAAGGGACTCGAGTGGGATGTCGTCGCGATTCCCCATCTGTGTCAGGGGATCTTCCCGTCGTCCAAGGGCGAGACCACCTGGATGCGCAGTGCCCGTGAGCTTCCGGGGCCACTGCGTGGCGATCTCGCCGAACCGGAACCCCGGGGCCCCGCGGCCGCGAAGCTCGCGGCGGCGCGACCGGCCGGCGCCGACGAGGGGTTTCCGGTGCTCGATCTGAGTCGGGTGGGCGACCGCAAGGAGCTCGAGGACGCGCTGACCGAACACAAGGAGGCCATCGCCGAACGCCGGCTCTCCGAAGACCGGCGGTTGCTCTACGTCGCGATCACCCGAGCCCGTCACGATCTGTTGGTCTCGGCGCATCACTGGTCGGAAACCGGGGAGAAACCCCGGGGTGGGTCGCCGTTCTTCAACGAGTTGCTGGCCATCGTGACCGAGACGGTGGAGAACGGAACCGCCGACGAGGCACGGGGTTTGACCGTCGACGTGCTCGCCGACGACCCGCCCGACGGTGCCGACAACCCGTTGGCCGAGCGGGTCGATGCCCGGATGTGGCCGACGGATCGACTCGGTGCGCGCCGCGACGCGGTGGCCGCCGCGGCCGATCTGGTCCTCGACGAACTGCGGCAGCGGGAGGCGCCGGCGTTGTTCGGGGCACCCACCGATCCCGAGCCCGATCCACAGTCGCCGGTGACCCACGACGCGCCGGTCGACGAGATCGAGGCGTGGCGCGCCGAGGTGGAGGTGCTCCTCGCCGAGCACGAGCGCACCAATCAGGCCGAGGTGGATGTGGCGCTGCCGGCTCATCTGTCGGTCAGCCAACTCGTCGACCTCGACACCGACGAGCGTGAATTCGCGCGCAAGCTCCGACGCCCGACGCCGTTTCGTCCCAACCCGATCGCACGGCGCGGCACCGCCTTTCACGCGTGGGTGGAGCGGTGGTTCGGTGCGACCCGACTGCTCGACATCGACGAGTTGCCCGGCGCCGCCGACGAGAGTGCCGCCCCCGACGCCGATCTCGACGCGCTGCGCGAGGCATTTCTGGCCTCGCCGTGGGCGGCCCGCAGCCCCAGCGAGGTGGAGGTGCCCTTCGAGACGGTCATCGGCGACACGGTGATCCGCGGGCGCATCGATGCGATCTTCGCCGAACCCGACGGCTCATGGGTGGTGGTGGACTGGAAGACCGGGGTGGAGCCGAGCGCCGACTCGTCGTCGGTGTTCATCCAGCTCGCGGCCTACCGCATCGCGTGGGCGCAATTGGCCGGGGTGCCGCTGGAGAAGGTGTCGGCCGCATTCCACTATGTCCGGTCCGGGCGCACCCTCGCGCCGCGAGACCTGCCCGATGCCGCGGCACTCGCCGCTTTGCTGGCCCGATGAGCTAGATTCCACACTGTGACAGCAGCGACCCCTCCGAGTGCGCGGTGCCGGCGATGAGATCGCGCGGATTCCGGCGTCGGTTTCGGGGCGAGGATCTCTCCGAGGGGCCCGACTACGCCCTCGTCGGGGTCGTTCGCATACCCGAACTCCAGCAGAGCCCGGGCCGCGCCATCGGCAAACGCGTGGTGTTCGCGGTCATCGCACTGTTCTTCACCGCGGTGCTGGTCTACCTCGATCGCGACGGATATCGCGATGTGCAGGAGAACCCGCTGTCGTTTCTCGACGCCCTGTATTACTCGGCGGTGACGCTGTCGACGACCGGTTACGGCGACATCACCCCGCTGACCCCGTCGGCGCGATTGCTCAACCTGCTCATCATCACCCCGTTGCGGGTGCTGTTCCTGATCGTGCTCATCGGCACCACACTCGAGGTGCTCACCGAACGCTCGCGTCAGGCCCTCAAGATCCAGCGCTGGAGGAACAACTTGCGCAATCACTCTGTGGTCATCGGCTACGGCACCAAGGGCCGTACCGCGGTCGACGCGATGATCGGCGACGGCATCAAGCCCGCCGACATCGTCATCGTCGACTCCGACCCGACGGTGCTCGAGGCCGCCGAATCCGACGGTCTGGTCACGGTGCGCGGTGACGCCACCAAGTCCGACATCCTGCGGCTCGCCGGCGTGGCGCACGCCGCGAGCATCGTGGTCGCGACCAACCGTGACGACACGGCGGTGCTCGCCACGCTGACCGCCCGGGAACTCAATCCGCGGGCCAAGATCGTCGCGAGCATCCGCGAATCGGAGAACACCCATCTGATGCGCCAGTCGGGCGCCAACTCCGTGGTGGTGTCGTCGGAGACCGCGGGCCGGCTGCTCGGCATCGCCACCATGACGCCGTCGGTGGTGGAGGTGATCGAGGATCTGCTGACCCCCGACGCCGGGTATGCGATCGCCGAGCGCGAGGTCGACCCGACCGAGACCGGCGGCTCCCCGGCACACACCCGTGACATCGTGCTCGGCGTGGTTCGTGGTGGTGTGCTCCACCGGGTCGATGACAGTGAGGTGGAGCAGATCGAAGCCGGCGACCGATTGCTCTACGTGCGGAAGGGACCGGCGGACTGACATGGGCGCCTTCGTTTTCGACCAGCCGCCGCTGCTGTCCCGCGGCACCTTCGACCGCGCCGACGAGATCCGCGATGATCCGTCGCGGATGGCGTCGGGATGGTCCACCGCCAGGGTTCTCCTGATCGACCCGGCCGGGCGCTACCCGGTGACCGAGGAACGCGCCCTGCGGTGGCGCCCGGCGGTCGAGATCGCCGACACCCCGCCGCAGGATGCGGTTTTCCTTGCCCACATCGACGTCGATCTGTGGGCGCTGCGCGTGGAGACCCTCGACGGCCGCACCGCCGACGCGCGGCGCGGGGCGGCCCGGCTCTCCGCCGACGAGGCGGGCCTGCTCGCAACCGCCTTGGGAATCCTGAATTGGCATGCGCGAGCACAATTCTCGCCGGTCGACGGCGGTGCGACCCGCCCGGCCCGCGGTGGCTGGGTCCGTCGACACGTCGAGACCGGAGAGGACGAGTTCCCGCGGACCGACCCGGCGATCATCACCGTGGTGCACGATGGCGCCGACCAGATCCTGCTGGGCCGTCAGGCCGTGTGGCCCGCGCGCTGGTATTCCACGTTGGCGGGCTTCGTCGAACCCGGGGAATCGTTGGAGCAGTGCGTGATCCGCGAAGTGCACGAGGAAGTCGGGATCACCGTCACCGATCCGCGGTACCTCGGCAGCCAGCCGTGGCCGTTCCCGCGGTCGTTGATGCTCGGCTTCGCCGCGGTCGGCGATCCGAGCGAGCCGCTGCGCTTCCTCGACGGCGAGATCGGTGACGCGGTGTGGTTCCACCGGGACGAGGTGCTCGAGGCACTTGCCCGCGGTGACGAATGGCAGCGCGACGATCCCGAACCCGACGCCGACGGCCCCCGGTTGCTGTTGCCCGGGTCGATCTCCATCGCCCACGCACTGATCACGACCTGGGCGCACGCGACGCCCTGAACGCACCGGCGCGAAGCGCGCGGTGGCGAGCATCACCGCGCGCCGCGCGGAACAGCCTGCCGTCCGATGATGTTATGGGTGCCATGAGTGAGGCAACGGCAACCCCGACCGATCAGCTGACCATGTACACCACCAGCTGGTGCGGCTTCTGTGCACGACTCAAGACCGGCTTGCGCAGCGCCGGGATCGAGTGGAACGAGATCGACATCGAGGCCCACCCAGAGGCCGCCGAATTCGTCGGCAGTGTCAACGGCGGCAATCACGTCGTCCCCACCGTGCTCTACGCCGACGGGTCCACCGCCACCAACCCCAGCATCGCCGAGGTGCGGGCCAAGCTGGGCGTCTGAGTGCCTGCACGACGTCCCTGTGGAGCGTCCCACGACGGTGTCGGGGGCGGCTGACATAGTGGAAGGCGTGCCGCAACGTTCCACGCAGAAGGGTGCCGAGATGTCCGCCCGACCGGAGGAGGGGACATCCTCGTCGCGCGATCGCGGCATTCTCGACGGACTCGATCCCGAACAGCGTGAGGCGGTACTCGCCCCGCGCGGTCCGGTGTGCGTGCTCGCCGGTGCGGGCACCGGCAAGACCCGCACCATCACCCGTCGGATCGCGCATCTCATCGACACCGGGCAGGTCAATCCGTCACAGGTGCTCGCCGTCACCTTCACCGCACGCGCGGCGGGGGAGATGCGTACCCGATTGCGTTCCTTGGGAATCGGTGCGTCCGGTCCGTCGGTGTCGGCGCAGACCTTTCACGCCGCGTCGTTGCGGCAACTCCGGTTCTTCTGGCCGCGGGTGTTCGGCAACGCGTCATGGGAATTGCTGGACAACAAGTTCCCGTTGATGGCGCGCGCGGCGCGGCGGTCGGGGCTCGGTACGTCCACCGACACGGTGCGCGATCTGCTCTCGGAGATCGAGTGGGCCAAGGCGTCGGTGATCGGGCCGGAAGGCTATGTCGCGGCGGCGACGCGGCTGATGCGCGAGTCCCCGGCGGCGCCGGAGAAGGTGGCCGAGGTCTACGCAGCTTACGAGGACGCCAAGGTGTCGCCGGAGGGGGATCGTCTGCTCGACTTCGACGATCTGCTCATCTACATGACCCAGATGATCGACGTCGATCCCGCCGTGGCCGAGGAGTTCCGCTCGCGATACCGGTGTTTCGTCGTCGACGAATACCAGGACGTCACGCCCGTGCAGCAGGGCCTGCTCGACGCGTGGCTCGGCGAACGCGACGACCTGACGGTCGTCGGTGACGCCAACCAGACCATCTACACCTTCACCGGCGCCAAGGCCGACTACCTGCTCGACTTTCCCCGGCGTTTCCCGGACGCGACCATGGTGCGCCTGGTCCGCGACTACCGGTCCACCCCCGAGGTGGTGAGCCTGGCCAATCGGGTGATCGGTGCCGCGCACGGCCGGATCGCCGGTACCCGGCTCGAACTCGTCGGCCAGCGTGCGCGCGGCCCGGCGCCCCGCTTCGTCGACTACCCCGACGAGCCGGCCGAGGCCGCCGCGGTCGCCAAGCGGATCAAGCGGCTCATCAACGATGGTGTGTCGGCGTCGGAGATCGCGATCCTCTACCGCGTCAATGCCCAGTCGGAGAATCACGAACAAGCGTTGACCGAGCAGGGCATTCCGTACCAGGTGCGCGGCGGCGAGGCGTTCTTCACCCGCACCGAGGTGCGGCAGGCGATGCGTCGCCTCGACACCGTCGCCGAACGTGGACTGCGTGAGGACGTCGACGTGACCACCGCGGTGACCGCAGTACTGCGTGAACTCGGCCTCGACGACACCGAACCCACGGGGGCGCAGGCCAAGGCGCGGTGGCAATCGCTGCGGGCGCTCGCCGAGCTCACCGAGGACATGGTTCATGAAACCCCCGACCTGACGCTGCCCCAACTCGCCGCAGAGCTGCGGACGCGCGCGCAGGCGCGGCACCCACCGACCGTGCAGGGCGTGACACTGTCATCGCTGCACGCAGCCAAGGGACTCGAGTGGGATGCGGTGTTCCTGGTCGGCCTGACCGAGGGATCGTTGCCCATCAGCCAGGCCATCAAGGGCTCTCCCGACGAGGTCGAGGAGGAGCGGCGCCTGTTCTACGTGGGGATCACCCGTGCCCGGGAGCACCTGCAGGTGTCGTGGGCGGCCGCACGCAACGAGGGTGGCCGCTCCCGCCGGCGATCACGGTTCCTGTCCGGCCTGATCCCAGACGATTCGCCGGCGTCGCGGATCGCGCCCGAACGCAAACCCAAACGCGGCCCCACCTGCCGGGTTTGTGGGTCGAAACTGATCGACGCGACGGCGACGCTGCTCGGCAGATGCGAGAGCTGCCCGTCCGATCTCGACGAGGATCTGCTGGTCGCGCTCAAGGAGTGGCGCAGACAACGTGCCAAGGACGACGCGGTTCCGCCCTACGTGGTGTTCTCCGACAAGACCCTGCTCGCCATCGCCGAGCAGCATCCCACCGACGAGCAGGCACTGGTGTCGATCTCGGGGATCGGCGCGAGCAAGCTCGACAAGTACGGACCCGACGTCATCGACATCGTGAAAACCGCAGGTCAAAAATAGGTTGTGCGATCTACGCGTCGGCCCTTAGGCTGGTGGACACATCAGCACGGGGACGGCTGTGTGTCGTGTCGGCACCGGTCACCTGCGTGGCCACACGAGACCAGAAAGGAGCGGATCAGTGAACGCAATCATTCTCGGCGCCGCCGAGTCGACGCAAGCAGCGTCGGCACCGGTGATCGACAGCGGCATCGCCGTCTTCGACAGCGGCATCGCCATGTCCCGTCGGACCGTCGCCCCTCGCTACCGCTCCTGGCTCGACGAATGTGGCCATGCCACCGATCACCGTGGCGGCGCCGTCGCTCTGGCGCAGCCCGTCGGATTTCCGGCTCCCGCGGTAGCGGCAGCACGAGCCGACAAGCGGTTCCCCGTGCAGAACCTCGTATTCAGACGCTGACAGCGTCGGAACGGCGGCCACGGGCGAATCGCGAAAGCGAACCCGTGGCCCTTTTTGGTTGACCTCCCACCCATCTCGTCGATGTGCGGCAGGGCTCCACCAACGGCTCGGGTCGAGAACATCCGAAGAATCCGAATAGAGGTGGAGACAACAATGACGACCGACTGCGTTCTCGAGTCCTGTATGCCCGCCGATCGCTTCGACGCGGTCGGCATCGCGTCCGCCCCGGCTCTCGGGCAGACCGACCTTCCCTGCCAGATGACCGACGCCGACCTCTGGTTCGCCGAGGATCCCCGTGACCTCGAGCGGGCCAAGGCAATGTGTGCCGAGTGCCCGTTGCGGGAGGCCTGCCTGGCCGCGGCCCTCGAGCGGGCCGAACCGTGGGGTGTGTGGGGCGGCGAGATCTTCGATCGCGGTGTCGTGGTGGCGCGCAAGCGTCCCCGTGGCCGCCCGCGCAAGAATGCGGCCTGAACGTGAACCGGCCGTTCCCGACGAAAGTTTTTCGGGGACGGCCGGTTTCGTTGTCAGGCCAGGCCCGGCACCCACTTCTCCATGATCGCCCGGTATGGCGCCTCGGCGTCGAGCTGTGCGGCGATGCCGACGCATCCGGCGAGCACGCGGAACACCATCACATAGTGCTTGGGGACGTTGAGGTGCCGTGAGGTCTTGTACACCTCGCCGCGTACGTCGGTCGCGTGACCGGCCGCGCGCTGCAACCACTTTCGGGTGAAATGGAACGACTCGGAGTACAGCGGATCCACGTACGGACGCAGATACGCCTGCAGGTCGGTCGGTGAGACCTTGTCGACCTGGGAGCGCAGGATGAATCCCGCCGCCACCATGTGTTCCTTGAGTTCGTCGTATTCCTTCTCGCGCGCGAGACGCAGGATCGGGCCGGTCTCCGGTGGCAGACCGTTCGGGTAGTGGCCGACCGCGCCGAAATCCAGTGCCCCGAAACGTCCGTCGTCGGTGATGAAGAAGTTTCCGGGGTGGGGGTCGCCGTGCAGCAGGCCCACGCGGAACGGTGAGGACACCTCGAAGGTCGACATCAGCGCCGCGGCACGGTCGCGAGTTGCCTTGTCGCCGTTGGTGATGATCTTCGACAGTGGTGTGCCGTTGAGCCATTCGGAGACGATGACCTTGGGTGAGCTCGCCACGACCTTGGGCACCACGAAGTCCCGATCGCCGTCGAAGGCCTTGGCGAACGCGCGCTGGTTGTCGGCCTCGCCGAGGTAATCGAGTTCGGCCTCGGTGCGGTCGATGAGCTCGTCCATCATCGATTTCACGTCGGTGCCGGGGGAGAGCTTCTGCATCAGCCCCGACATCCGGGACAACGTCTTCAGGTCGGCCTTGAGTGCGTGGTCGGCACCCGGGTATTGGATCTTGACGGCAACGTCACGCCCGTCGGACCACACCGCGCGGTGCACCTGACCGATGCTGGCCGCGGCCGCGGGCTCGTCGGAGAACTCCCGGAATCGCGATCGCCACTTCGTGCCGAGCTGTTGATCGAGCACCCGATGAACCTTCGACGCCGACAGCGGCGGCGCCTCGGCCTGCAACTTGGTGAGGGCCTCGCGGAACGGTTCACCGAACTCGTCCGGGATCGCCGCCTCCATGATGGACATGGCCTGGCCGACCTTCATGGCCCCACCCTTGAGCTCCCCGAGAACCGCGAACAGTTGCTCGGCGGACTTCTCCAGCAGCTCCTGGTTGACCTCGTCCTTGTCCCGGCCGGCCATCCGTTTGCCGAACCCGGCAGCGGCGCGCCCGGCCATACCGATGGGCAGCGAGACGAGTTTGGCGTTACGGCGACCTTGCCCCCGCGTGATGTCGGTCATAGCTTCCTTTCCCCTCCTCAGGATAGAGGACCGGCGAGGTGTTCCCCGGGCCGCGCCTCACGTCAGCGTGGCGATCTCGTGGCAACCGCACAGCGGATGCGGCAACCAGGTGGTGCTCTCGATGCGCAGCGGCGCCGGGTGTAGTTGCAGGATCCGGTTCACCAGGTGCGGGGGATCGGGCGGTACGGCACGGGCCTCGGCGTCGGGGCTCGGCGCGAGGGCCGCAGCGAGATGATCGACCTGCTCGTGGGCGAGCGCGGCGGTGGCACGGGCGATCGACGCCGAGGAGTGCCCGCTTGTCCCGGCGAGTTGCGCCGCGAGCAACGGCCATGCCGGATCGCGGTCGGCGCGGTGACGGTCGGCGCAGTTCAGGCAGCTCGACAGGCCGGGCAGCACCAGAGGACCGAGCAGCCCGCTTCCGTCGCGCAACCGGACCTGCAGGTGCGGGGTGCCGACGCGCATCAGACGTTCGACCATCCACGGCTCGTGCACGACGTGGTCGGTCAGGACGACCAGATTGGGCAGCGCGATCGGTGACATCTGCGCCGACCCCGGTGCGGTCGGGGTGGGCCGGCGGACGCTGCGTGTGACGCTGTAGCCGGCGTCGGTCAGCGACGCCGACAACAGCGTGCTCAGCGGCCCGGAGCCGTGCACACGAATGCGCAGCGCACCGACCCGTCGCGCGTACGGCGGGCGGAGGGCCTTTCCCGCGGCGACGAGGCGGTCGAGGATCGCGTCGAGTTCGGATCGGGTGAGCCCGGTGTCGACGAGATCGGAGAACACCTCGCCGCGGGTGCGCGGACCGGACAGGGACGCCAACAGGTCGGCCACCGCTCGGCCGGAGACCCGTGCGGGCAGTTCGAGCACCAACGCGGTGTGTGGGTCTGCGCCGATGTGTACCCGGTTGCCGGGCCGGATCAGGACCGCCGTTCCGTCGGCGAGGACCGGCATGCCCGTCGGTACTCGCGAGCCGGTCGCCGGCCAGGACGTCCCGGCATCGGGAGTGGCGGGATCAGATGTCGCGGCGGCCGCTGTCATGTCGATCACCATGCCACCGGCGGCACCGAGCGCCCACGGCGTTATCCACAGGCGGTGGGCGCCGCCCCGGCTGTCACGACCATCGACGTGAGGTCAGGACTTGTCGTCGCCGCCCTCGGACTTGTCGTCGGGATTGACGTCCTTGGCTTTCTCGTCCCCGGCCTCTGCGGCGAGCGACTTCTCGAGTTCGGCGATCGCCGAATCGATGTCGGAGGTGTCGCCGCCGATCACCCGGTCGATGAAGGCCGCCGGAGCATCGAGATCGGTGCCGTCGGGCAGCAGGTCGGGGTGCTCCCACACCTTGTCGCGGGTGGCCACGTCGGACGCCTCGAGCAGCGATCGCCACAATGCGGCTGCCTCGCGCAACTTGCGGGGGCGCAGTTCGAGGCCGACGAGGGTGGCGAAGGTCTGCTCGGCCGGACCACCGCTGGCCCGCCTGCGGCGCATCGTCTCGGTCAGGGCGGCGGTACTGGGGATGCGATCGGAGAGTGCTTGGGTGACAACGTTTTCCACCCAACCTTCGATGAGGGCGAGCAGTGTCTCGAGGCGTTCGAGTGCGGCCTTCTGTTCGGGGGTGGTGGTCGGTTCGAACGACGTCGAGGAGCTGATCAGTTCCTCGAGCTTGGACGGATCGGAGAACAACTCGGTGGGATCGATCCCCGCGGTCGCGTCGGTGATTCCGGAGAAGTCGATGCTGATTCCCCGCGCGTACTCCTCCACGGTGGCCAGCAGGCGCTGGCGTAGCCACGGCACGTGGGTGAACAGCCGCATGTGCGCGGCCTCGCGTGCGGCGAGGAACACGATGATCTCCTGGGCGGGGAGATCGAGGCCGTCGGCGAAGGTCGCGATCGCCTCGGGCAACAGCACACCAACACCCTCGGGCGCCAGGGGCAACCCGATGTCGGTGGAGGTCAACACCTCCTTGGCCAATTGCCCCAGACCCTGACCGAGCTGGGTGCCGAAGGCCATGCCGCTCATCTGGGTCATCATGCCCATCATCGGTCCGGCGAACTGCGCGGCCTCGGCGGGCAGATTCTGCTCCCACGTCTTGGCCAGTTGCGCGGCAACGGGATTGCACAGACCTTTCCAGGTGGGCATGGTTTCGTCGAGCCACTGCACCGGCGTCCATGCGACCGGCTTGCTGATGCCGGCCGGCAGCGTGGTGACATCGTCGAGCCACACCTCGGCCAGGCGGACCGCATCGGCGACCGCCGAGGTCTCCTTGTCGAGGACGGGCGTGAAGTTGCCGATCTGCTGACGCGCGAGGTTGGCGGCGAGCTGGTAGTTGACCGGTCCGCCGGCCGACGGACCGGTCATCGACGACCCCATCCCGCTCAGCATGCTGCCGAGTTGGCTGAACATCTGGCCCAGCGCCGACGGGTCGAGACCGGCCGACGGGTCGAATCCCTCACCCCCGAGGGCAAACCCGAACGGGTTTTGGGCTCCGAACGGGTTCTGGGCGCCACCGGGGCCGTCGTTGCCGGTCGGACCGTCGTCCTTGCGGCGGTCGTCCTTGCCGCTGTCGTCACCGGAGGACGAGAAACCGAAGGGCAAATCACTCATGCCTCCACGGTACCGCCAGCGCGTCGTCGCGACCCCCTCGATGATTTCGCCTTGAGCGTAGTCCGCGCAGGTCGGCTGCGCGGCCGACGCGTCGCGGTCTGCGCGGCG
The DNA here is from genome assembly GCF_017654315.1 of Gordonia polyisoprenivorans. NCBI lineage: Bacteria > Bacillati > Actinomycetota > Actinomycetes > Mycobacteriales > Gordoniaceae > Gordonia > Gordonia polyisoprenivorans. The sequence goes on along the minus strand of NZ_CP072203.1, from coordinate 4,662,431 downwards.
GCCGGATCGGACCCATGTCCTAGGGTGGTCGGAATGAAGGGGCCTACCTCCCGTCGCATCGTCACCGTGGCCGTGACCGTGCTGATCCTGCTGGCACTCGTCGTCGTGGGAACGACCGTTCAGGTGCCGTTCGTCGCGCTCGGGCCCGGGCCCACGGTCAACACCCTGGGCACCATCCAACTCGACAACCGCGAGGTGCCCGTCGTCGACATCAGCGGAGTGCCGACGCAGCGCACCGACGGCAACCTGAACCTGACGACGGTGTCGGTGACCGACGGACTGTCGCTGTTCCAGACGATCGGGATGTGGCTGTCGGGAACGTATTCGGTACAGCCGCGCGAGACCGTGTTCCCACCGAACCAGACCACCGAGCAGACCAATCAGCAAAACGTCGAGGACATGAGCAACTCGGAGAGCACTGCCCAGGCGGCCGCGTTGCGATACCTCGATCGGCCCACCGAGCTCGTGGCCACACTCGTCGCCCCGGACGGGCCGGCCTCGTCGGTGCTCCGGTCCGGCGACGCGATCGTGAAGGTCGGCGGCACCGAGGTCGCGACCACCGAAGACCTGCAGAAGGCGGTGCGCGCGCACAAGCCGGGCGATGAGATCGCCTTCGAGATCCGACGCGGCGGGGCCACCCAGACGGTCACCGTCAAGGCCGCTGCGCGTCCCGGCGAGCAGAACGTGGCCTACATCGGCGTCACCCCGGAGGTGCGCAATGCCGACCCGAACCTCAAGATCACATTCAACGTCGGCGACATCGGCGGACCGTCGGCCGGGTTGATGCTGACCCTCGCGGTGATCGATCGTCTCGGCACCGGTCAACTCACCCACGGCAAGTTCATCGCCGGCACCGGCACCATCGCCGACGACGGCGAGGTCGGACCGATCGGCGGCATCACGCACAAGACCCGCGCCGCACGCGATGCCGGGGCGACGGTCTTCCTCGTCCCCGACCAGAACTGCGCCGAGGCCGCCGGTGACGCCCCCGACGGACTGCAACTGGTCAAGGTCGAGTCGCTGGATTCCGCTGTCGACTCCCTCGATGCCCTCGCCGCGGGTAAGCCGGTGCCGCACTGCTGATCCGGTGATCAGTGGCGGCCGCGAGGCCCCTGGCGGCCAGCTCTTCCCAGACGGCGAGAGCGACCCCCGGCGGGTCAGCTGTCGAGGGCCGTGGCCAGCGCCTGCTGGAGATCTGCCGCCATATCGGGATGGGTCCGCAACTCGCGCGCCTCGTCGGGATCGTCGGGTACCAGCTCGAGCAGGGCCAGGCGCGCACCACCGCGCAACGCGCCGACAGCCAGTCGGGCCGCCCGCGCATCGGGGTGATCACGGGCTGCCGAGCGCAACCGGGGTGCATCCGGCTCGGCGCCGCCGGCGGCCTCGGGCAGATCGAGTCCGGCCTCGGGCGGCAGCACGACGATGTCGAGGACGACCGCCGCCCCCACCACCGCTTCCGGCCACGACGCGGTCGCGAGGAATTCCTCGAGCGCCGCGTACGGTTCGACCGCGTCGGTGTCGCCATCGTCGCCAGGGCGTCGGGCAAGCGGCTCCTCGGCGAGCAGACTCAACGTCGAGTCGTCGTCGGGGTCGACGAGTTCCGGGTGCATCCGGGCCAGCACCGGGGTCGGAACCAGCGCGAAGACCGCAGGCAGGTGATCGGGTCCGTTCGGCACGAGGAAGTCGAGCGCTTCGCGTAGCGAACGGCCGAGGTCGTCGGGGGAGTGGCGGGTCGTGTCGGACATCGCGTCCATCATGCCCGGACGGCCTTCGACCGCGGCGCCCGCACCGCCCGAGTACCCACACCGCGGCGCCGGGATCGCCCCGCTGCCCGAACCCCGCGCCGCCCAGTACAGTGGGTGGCCACGCCGGAGGGGCGGCACAGACGGTCGCCGGGCGCATGTCCGGATTGAGAACTTTGGAGAGTGGGTCAGGTGGGCGTTCGCGGGCCGGCAGGTTTGCCGACACTGTCGCGCAGGAGCAAGATCATCATCGGCATCGCGGTTGCGTTGCTGATCATCCTGCTGATCGGGCCGCGCATCGTCGGCCTCGTCACCGACTGGTTGTGGTTCTCCGATTTGGGCTACTCCGAGGTCTTCTCGACGATTCTGTGGACTCGAATCCTGCTGTTCGTGATCACCGCGGTGATCGTCGGCGGCATCGTCTTCGCCGCGATCGCGTTCGCCTATCGGTCGCGTCCGGTGTTCGTGCCCGCGTCGGGACCCGGTGATCCGCTTGCGCGCTATCGCGCCGCGGTGATGGGCCGGATTCGCTGGTTCGCCATCATCCCGCCGGTCCTCATCGGTGTGCTCTCCGGGCTCGTCGCACAGGGTTCGTGGGCGACGGTCCAGACCTTCTTGCACAGCACCGATTTCGGGGTGACCGATCCCCAGTTCGGTATCGACATCAGCTTCTACGCCTTCAAGCTGCCGTTCATCACCTTCGTCCTGAACTTCCTGTTCGTCATCGTCGTCATCGCCTTCGTGGCGAGTCTGATCACCCACTACGTCTTCGGCGGCATCCGTCTCGGCGGCGGCAGCGGATCGTTGACCGGGTCGGCCAGAATCCAGCTCGCCGCCCTGGCCGGGATCTTCTTGTTGCTCAAGGCAACTGCCTACTGGTTCGATCGGTACAGTCTGCTCTCCAGTGATCGCAAGCAGGAGATCTTCTCCGGTGCGAGTTACACCGACATCAACGCGGTGCTCCCGTCGAAGCTGATCCTCATGGCGATCGCGATCATCTGTGCTCTGGCGTTCTTCGCCGGTGTCGTTCTCAAGGATCTGCGTATCCCCGCGATCGCCACGGTGCTGATGTTGCTCGCGGCGTTGGTCATGGGTGTCGGATGGCCGCTGACGATGGAGCAGTTCTCGGTCAAGCCGAATGCGGCGCAGAAGGAAGCCGAGTACATCAGTCGCAACATCGCGGCGACGACACAGGCGTACGGCATCGTCGCCGGCAAGAACGTGGACTACCAGAACGATTGGGGCGCGACCGCGCCGAGTGCCGAGGCGGTCAATGCCGACGAGGCGACCCTGTCGAACATCCGCATCCTAGACCCCAACGTCATCGCCCCCACGTTCAACCAGCGTCAGTTCCTCAAGAACTTCTACGGCTTCCCGTCCCAGCTGGCCATCGACCGGTACAAGGTCGACGGTCAAGAACGCGACTTCATCGTCGCCGTCCGCGAACTGGACCCGACGAAATACGGTGATCAGCAGCAGAACTGGCTGAACAAGCACACCGTCTACACCCACGGCAACGGCTTCGTCGCCGCGCCCGCCAATCAGGTCGACGAGGCTTCCGGTGACGCGACGTCGGGCAGTGACCGCGGGGGACTTCCCGTGTTCTATGTCAGCGACCTGCAGACCATCCGTGATCCCAACTATGCGTCGACCGCACCGATCAAGGTGAGCCAGCCGCGGATCTACTTCGGCGAGCTGATCTCCAATGTCTCGCCCGATTACGCGATCGTCGGCACCTCCGGTGGTGCGCGGGAGTACGACGAGGACAACAAGACCTACACCTACACCTCTGATTCCGGTGTCTCGCTGAGCAATTGGTTCGTGCGGGCGATGTACGCGGTCAAGTACACCGAACGCAACTTCCTGCTCTCCGACGCCATCAACAGCAACTCGCGGATTCTCTACAACCGTGACCCGCGCGACCGCGTCAAGCAGGTCGCGCCGTGGCTGACCGTCGATTCCAAGGCCTATCCCGCAGTGATGGCCGACGGTTCGATCAAGTGGATCGTCGACGGGTACACCACCCTCGACAACTATCCGTATTCGCAGCAGACGTCGTTGCAGGACGCGACCACCGACGCGCAGGAGTTGATCAACAACCAGGCTCAGCGCAGCCAGGCGAACACGCAGGTGTCCTACGTGCGCAACTCGGTGAAGGCCACCGTCGACGCCTACACCGGCAAGGTCACCCTGTACCAGTTCGACAAGAACGACCCGGTGCTCAAGACGTGGATGAAGGTGTTCCCGGGGACCGTGCAACCGCGCTCGGAATTCGACAAGAACACCAGTCTTGCCTCACATGTCCGCTATCCCGAGGACCTGTTCAAGATCCAGCGCGAACTGCTCGCGAAATATCACGTGACCGATCCGACGGCGTTCTTCCAGAACAACAACTTCTGGTCGGTGCCCCCGGATCCGAGCAACGAGGACAACGCCAATCGGCAGCTGAACCAACCGCCCTACTACTTCACCGCGCGCAATCCGCGCGGCGGCACCGGTTCGGACTCGCAATTCCAGCTGACGACGGTGTTCACCGGCTTCCGCGAGCGCAACCTCGCCTCCTACATGACGGTCTCGTCGGACCCCGGTTCCTACGGCCAGATCACCATGAAGGTGCTGCCCACCGATCGCCAGTCCGGTGTCGGCCCGCAGCAGGCGCAGGACAACATGAACAACTACGGCGCCGTCCTCGGCGACCGAAAACAGTTGGAGGGCACCACCAAGGTGACCTACGGCAACCTGCTGACGCTTCCCGTCGGCGGGGGCGGAATCCTCTACGTCCAGCCGCTGTACACCCAGACCAACAACGGTGGCGGTATCCCCAAGCTGCACCGCGTGCTGATGTATTACAACGCCGCGGCGGGCAATCCGAAGGTCGGTTACGCGGCCACCGTCGCCGAGGCGCTGGCTCAGGTCGGTATCAGTCCGGAGGATGCGACCGCACCGCTCAACGGCGAGCCCAGCGGCAATCAGGCCGGCGCCGACCAACCGACCGTGCCGACGCCACAACCGAACCAGCCCTCCACGGGGAACGGTCAAACGGGCCAGTCGGGGAACTCCCAGCAACGGGATGCGGCCGTCGCGGCGATCGGTGATGCGCTCAACAAGCTGCGTCAAGCGCAGTCCAGCGGCGACTTCACCGCGTACGGTCAGGCGCTCGATCAGCTCAACAAGGCAGTAGCGCAATACGAGTCCCTCGGTGGCGGTAACTGACGTGGAGAGCACGAATGTGGTTGTGGTCACACGTTTTTCCGACCTGCAGGTATCGGGGTGGAGGCGATTTGCATCCGCGCCGAACCACCCTGTAACGTGGTGTTCACCAACGCGGGGTGGAGCAGCTCGGTAGCTCGCTGGGCTCATAACCCAGAGGTCGCAGGTTCAAATCCTGTCCCCGCTACCACGGAGTTTCGGCCCCCGATCGCATCAGCGGTCGGGGGCCGATTCGCATCTGCGCCCTGCACCATCGACACTCATCGATTGCGGCGCGGGCTTGATACGTTCGGGTCCACACAGACGAGCAAGAGGATGCGATGAGTGGCGTGAGCGAGGGCGTGGTCACCGACGGCGAACTGATCGCCCGCGCCGCACACTGGTGCGCACACGACCCCGACGCGGCCACCCGGGCCGAACTCGGCGCCCTCATCACCGGTGCGAGGTCCCACGATCCGGAGGCACTCGCCGAGTTGCGGTCGCGGTGTGCCGGTCCCCTCGAGTTCGGCACCGCGGGCCTGCGTGCAGCGGTGGGCGCGGGCGAATCCCGCATGAACACCGCCGTCGTCATCCGGGCCACCGCCGGGCTCGCCCGCTACCTGCTCGAGGTCGTCGGACCCGACGCCGCGGTGGTTGTGGGTTGTGATGCGCGGCATGGTTCTTCGCGATTCCGGATGGCCGCGTTGCAGGTACTGTCCGGCGCCGGCCTGCGCGCCATCGCCCTGCCCGAGCAGTTGCCGACGCCGATCACGGCGTACGCGGTGCGCGCGCTCGACGCCGACGCCGGGATCATGATCACCGCGTCACATAATCCGCCCGCCGACAACGGCTACAAGGTGTACCTGGGTGGACGAGCGACCGACGCCGACGGAGCGGGGGTGCAGATCGTGCCGCCGGCCGACGCCGAGATCGCGTCGCGGATCGCCGACAGTCCGGCGGCCGACGAAATACCGCGCTCCGACGACCGGATCACCGACGCCGATCCTGAGCTGCCGCGCGGCTACATCGCCCGCACGGCCGGTCTTCGCCGGCGTGCCGAGCTGTCACCGGTTCGCGTGGTCCTGACCGCGATGCACGGCGTCGGGGGCACCACGGCGATGCAGGTCCTGCGGGCCGCCGGCATCCGCGACGTCCACCCCGTGCCGGCGCAGTTCCTCCCGGACCCGGACTTCCCGACCGTGGCGTTCCCGAACCCGGAGGAACCCGGCGCCATCGATCTCGCGATCGCCCACGCCCGGGAGGTCGACGCCGACGTCGTCATCGCGCTCGATCCCGACGCCGACCGCTGTTCGGTCGCGACGAGCCGCGACGGACTCTGGCGGCAGCTGTCCGGCGACGAGATCGGTGCGCTGCTCGGCGAGCAGGCCGCCGCCGACGATTCCCTGCCTGGCGACACCCTGGCGTGTTCGATCGTGTCCAGCAGGCTGCTGGGCCGCATCGCCGCCGCGCATGGTCTGCGATTCGCGCAGACCCTCACCGGCTTCAAGTGGATCGCGCGCACCCCCGGCCTGCGATTCGGCTACGAGGAAGCGATCGGATACTGCACCGACCCCGACGCGGTGCACGACAAGGACGGAATCGCTGCTGCCGTCCGCATGATCGCCCTGGTCGAGGATCTCGCCGCTACCGGTGCGGTTCTGGAGGACCAGCTCGACCATCTGGCTTATGTGCACGGGCTCCACAGCACCTCGGCCATCAGCGTTCGCGTGGAGAATCCCGCGGTGATCGAGGCCACGATGACAAGGCTGCGGTCGGCCCGGACGGACCGACTGGCCGGGGAGGCGATCGTCGAGTTCCGCGATCTCGCACGTGGTGGAGATGACCTTCCGCCGACCGACGCCCTCCTGTTCCGGACCGCCGCCGACGATCGTGTCATCGTCCGGCCGTCGGGTACCGAACCCAAGCTCAAGTGCTATCTCGAGGTGGTCATTTCGGCCGACGAAGTGCGTACCGCAGGGGTGCGGGCGGCACGGGCGACGGCGCAGGCACGCCTTGGCGACGTCGCCACCGAACTCACCTCGCTGCTGGGGCTCTGACCCGCACGGCGAGGCCGGCGGCCGGACCCGCGGTGTCGCCGCGCCCGCCGCGCATCGGGTGCCGAGATAGTCGTTCTCCGTGTCGCATAATCAGACGACATAAACCTCCGAATAATCAAGGAATATCGGCGACGCGTTGTTCCAAGATGGAAAAATCTCGATTTTCTTTACATGTGACAATTATTTATTGATACTCGACGGAAAACGCCCGATCTGGCGTCCGGATACGGAGCACTAATGCCGTACGGTGCTATTGTTCGTTTTGTATTCAGCAACGCAGTACTACGAGGGGGCTCTATCCGATGGCACGTCGAACCGTTGTCACATTCGTCGATGATCTCGACGGAAAAGAACTGAAGGAAGCAGTCACAATCACCTTCAGTGTCGATAACAAAGCCTATGAATTCGATACGTCGCCGGCGCACGCCAAGCAATTCCGGCAGGATCTCGAACGATATGTGACGGCCTCACGCTCGGCCGGTAGCCGCCGGTCTAAGGCGGCCCGAAGTGCGCGTTCGTCACGCGATCTGAAGGCCGTGCGCGACTGGGCGCGGGTCAACGGTTACGACATCAGTGATCGTGGCCGTATCGCGACCGAGGTCATCGAGGCGTACCAGGCCGCGAACTGAGCGGCCGAAACTGTTCCGACGCCTGATGTGCCCGACGCGTAGTGTCGGGGCATGGCCGACGACTTTCCGAATTCCGACAGGTCCATCCGAGACCACATCACCGAGCTGATCGGGGAGGAGCACGAGTTGCGCGAGCGACTCGGGCGCGGAGATATCAGCAAAGGTGAAGAGAATGCGCGTCTGCGCGCACTCGAGGTGGACCTCGATCAATGCTGGGACCTGCTGCGGCAACGTCAGGCACGCCGACATGCCGGGCAGAATCCCGACGACGCGTCGGCCCGTCCAGCCGACGTCGTCGAGAACTACCTGGAGTGACTTCGCGTCCAGGATCGAACCCGACATCGCACACGTCGCCGATTCCACATCGCCGACACCGATGCCCGGCGAACCCATCCGATCGGACACGCTGACCTGCCCGAACGGGTGGGTTCGCCATACCGTTCGGCGCGATCTGCCGACCGATTGGCGCAGGTGATGCCAACCCCTCGCGCCGACGTGTGAGGCTGATTACCCTCGAATCGGCAGCGTGGCGGGTCGCCCGACCTCTCTGCCGCGACATCGATCGACGTGAGGATGGCAGTGGCCAGCAACAGCGACGCGCGCAGCTTCGGTTCAGACAGCTACGACAAGGCATTTCGCGACAGCATCGAGGACCGGGAGTCGTTCTGGCTCACCGCCGCCGCCGACATCGAGTGGTCGGTGCCGCCGACGGTGGCGCTCGACGACTCACACGCGCCGATCTACCGCTGGTTTCCCGACGGCACCCTGAACACGTGCTTCAACGCGCTCGATCGCCACGTCGCCGCCGGTCACGGCGATCGGATGGCGCTCATCTGGGATTCGGCGATGGTCGGTGAGGTGCGGCGCTACACCTATGCCGAGCTCCTCGACGAGGTGTCACGTTTCGCCGGGGTACTCGGCGCGGCAGGCGTCGCGGCGGGCGACCGCGTCGTCATCTACCTGCCGATGATTCCCGAGGCCGCGATCGCGATGTTGGCGTGCGCCCGCATCGGCGCCGTCCACTCGGTGGTCTTCGGCGGTTTCGCCGCACCCGAACTCGCGACCCGGATCGACGACGCCGAGCCGGTGGCGATCGTCACCGCGTCCGGAGGTCTCGAACCCGGCCGCGTCGTGGAGTATCTGCCGATGGTGCACAAGGCGCTCGAGCTCGCCGCCAAGCCCCCGACCACGGTGATCGTCAAGAACCGCGACGAGGTCCCCGGCTCGGCCGCCGACCACGATGGCTGGCTCGACTGGGACGACGAGATCGCCGACGCCACGCCGGCGGCGCCGGTGACGGTCGCGGCCACCGATCCGCTCTACATCCTCTATACCTCGGGGACCACCGGGAAACCCAAGGGCGTCGTCCGCGACAACGGCGGCCACGCCGTCGCACTGGCCTGGTCGATGCCCAACATCTACGACATCCAGCCCGGCGATGTCTGGTGGACCGCGTCCGACGTCGGATGGGTCGTCGGCCACTCCTACATCGTCTACGGTCCGCTGCTGATCGGCGCGACGACGATCATGTACGAGGGCAAGCCGGTCGGCACCCCCGACGCCGGCGCCTTCTGGCGCGTCATCTCCGAACACCGTGCCAAGGCGCTGTTCACCGCGCCGACCGCGATCCGCGCCATCCGCAAGGCCGATCCCGACGCCGCGCTGCTCGCCCAGTACGACGTCTCCTCGCTGCAGACCCTGTTCGCCGCCGGTGAGCGCCTCGACCCCGACACCTTCGAGTGGGCTGGCCAGATCCTCGGGATCCCGGTCGTCGACCACTGGTGGCAGACCGAGACCGGCTGGGCGATCGCGGCCAATCTCCGTGGGCTCCAACCGATGCCGATCAAGGCCGGCTCGCCGACAGTGCCGGTGCCGGGGTACCGCGTCGGCGTCGTCGACGCCGAGGGTGCCGCGGTGGCGCCGGGCACCGAAGGCAACATCGTCATCGAACTCCCGCTGCCGCCGGGAACCCTCGCCGGACTGTGGCAAGACGAAGAGCGCTACCGCAGTTCCTATCTCAAGGCCTTCCCCGGGTACTACCTGACCGGCGACTCCGGATACGTCGACGCCGACGGCTACGTCTTCGTCCTCGGCCGCTCCGACGACGTCATCAACGTCGCCGGACACCGGTTGTCCACCGGCAGTATCGAGGCGGTCGTCGCCGCGCATCCGGCGGTGGCCGAATGCGCGGTCATCGGCATCCACGACGACCTCAAGGGGCAGCGGCCCAGCGGGTACGTGGTGCTCAAGTCGGGAGTGGAGATCGAGCCCGACACCCTGCGCGCCGAGTTGGTCGCCATGGTGCGCAACGAGATCGGGGCCGTTGCGACCTTCCGCGACGTCACCGTGGTGCCGGCGCTGCCGAAGACCCGCTCGGGCAAGATCCTGCGAAAGACCATGCGCCAGATCGCCGATCACGAGGACTACACGGTGCCCTCGACCATCGAGGACCCGGACGTGTTGGCGGCGTTGGCGCGTCAGCTCGGCGGCTGAGCCCCTGGGCGTTCGGCGTCCGGGTGCGGTGAGGTTGGGCTAGGGTGAGCCGGTGGCTCCCGACAGCGCCCGCCCGCCACTGTTCGTCTGGAACTGGCTGCCGGCCCTGGCCGCACTCGTGGCGGGTATCCCGGCGATCGTCGTGACGGCCCTGGTCGACGTGGGCGCCGGTGCTGGCCGTCTGGTCGGCGCCCGCACTGCGCCGTCCGCGACTGTCGATGCTGCTGACGATCATGGCGCCCCCGCTGGTCGGGGTGGGCCTGAGCTCCGACGATGTGGCCGTCGGCCTGCGGATCACCGGACTGTTCCTCCTCGGTGGCCTCGCCGCCTTCGTCGTAGCCGTCGTCATCCCGGAACGCCTCGTCCCGGACGGGCCCGGCGGTGGGCCGGGTCCGCGGGTGCCGGTAATGCAGTATGGCCTGCTCGTCGGTGTGGTGGGGGCGATCACCGCGGGTATCGGATTCGCCTTCGGCTTCGATCACGTCGGATGGGCTTGCGCGGCAGCGCTTCTGGTCATGAGGCCGGATCCGGATCTCCAACTGTGGCGGACCGCCGGACGGTTCGTGTCGGTGGTGACCGGTGGTGCGGTCGTCGTCGTACTCGCCGACCATGCACCCGCCTGGTTGATCGCGCTCGTGGTCGGGGTGGTCCTCGCCGCGGCGGCGGGCACGCGCGGCAGCCGATGGTACGTCCTGCCGACCTTCACCACCTTTCTGGTCATCCTCATGCTCGGCGCGGCGACCACCGGAACCGCACCCGGACGCTTCGGTGAGCGTGTCGGCGAGACGCTTCTCGGCCTCGCGGTCGCGGCGGTGGTCGGTGTGGGTGTTCCGCTTCTGCGCCGGCGCCTGCGCCCGGAGTCGACCGACGTCGAGTAGCATCGGGCGCGGGTGATGGATCTCGCCCGGGCCGCATCGGCCCGAACCGCCGACAAGGCTGATGGCTCCTGTTCCGATTGCCGGAAAGGAGTTCTGTCATGGGCGCACCTCCGCACCCCGAGCCGACCTCGAATCCACCCGTTCCTCGTCCCGTCGACCCCGACAGCCCGGCTCCACGGCCCCTGCATCTGCAGCCGGGAGCGCTCGCGCTGGTCTTTCTCGGCGGCATTGCCGGTACCGGGATGCGGTACCTGCTCGAGGAGTTGTTCCCGGCCCACGGAACCGTTTGGCCGTGGGCGACATTCGGCATCAACCTCAGCGGTTCCCTCGTGCTGGGTGCGCTGCTCGAGGTACTCGCCCTGGCCGGGCCGGACGAGGGATGGCGACGACGCATTCGGGTGCTCGTCGGCACCGGATTCTGCGGTTCGTACACCACCTACAGCACATTCGCCCTGGAAACCGCTCAACTCGGACACCACGGCGCGCCGGGCACCGCGATCGCGTACGCAGCAGTCAGCGTGGTCGGCGGAATCCTGTGCGCCTGGGCCGGTATCGCGCTCGCCGGTGCCGCTCTACGGGGCCGGGGAGGTGAGGTCGCATGACGGTGATCGCGATCCTGCTGGTGGGTGCCCTCGGCGCGGTCGCCCGGTTCGTCGTCGACGGCAGCATCAAACGATGGCGATCGACGACATTTCCGTGGGCCACCGTCGTCATCAACGTGACCGGGTCGTTGGTGTTGGGAATGCTCGCCGGGCTGGTGATCTCGCACGGGGCGCCGACCGGGTTGCAAGCCGTCGTCGGGACCGGATTCTGCGGCGGATACACGACATTCAGCACCGCATCGGTGGAGACGATTCGGCTCGCCCAGCAGCGGCACGGAATGCTCGCGATGGCCAACGCGGTCGGCTCGGTGATTGCCTCGGTGGCTGCGTGTGCCGCCGGGCTGGCACTGACGTGGGCGATCTGAGGAGCGCGATGAGCAACAACAACCGAAACCGCTATTCCCACAACCGAAGTTCCCACAACCGAAGTTCCGACAACCGAAGTTCCAAGGACCGAGGTCCCGAGGACACCGGGCCGCTGCGCCGCCATCGACGCGGGCCCCCGCCGTCGATGACTCCACGAACCGCGCTGGTCGTCGGGCGGAATCGGCACCCCGACAGCGTCGCCGCGGTCCGCTTCGCCGTGATGCTGGCGCGTCGACTCGACGCGCACGTCCACGTGGTCCACATCGTCGATCTCGACGACGAACCACTCGATCCCGATGCGCCCGACTGGGATCAGCAGTTCGCCGCCACCGTTGACCGCGACGCACTCGCCGCCCGGGACCTGCTCGACACACTGCCCGCCTCGTGGACCTCCACAGTGGACACGGGTCGGCCGCCGACCTGCTCGCAGCGGTCGCCGACGAGTACTCGGCACTCCTCGTGGCGATCGGCAGCCCGCGGGGCGGACTGATGGCGCCGCCACCCCGAACTCGCCTTCACCGAGACACGCACGGCCGGCATCGCCGCCACCCACCTGCGAGCCGCGGGATATGTGGTGGCCGAGGGGATCGGCGGCACCGGGGTTGTCGGAGTACTGACCCGCGGAGCGGGCCCGACGGTTCTGCTGCGCGCCGACATGGATGCCCTGCCCGTGCAGGAACAGACCGGACCCGACTACGCCAGCACCGCGGTCGGCACCCACGCCGACGGGACGAGCACCCCGCTGATGCACGCCTGCGGCCATGACGTCCACACCAGTTGCCTGATCGGCGCGGCCTACGACCTCGCCGCCGACGCCACGTGGCGCGGATGTCTGATGCTGGTGTTCCAACCCGCAGAGGAGCTCGGCAGCGGGGCGCGCCATGGTCGACGACGACCTCTTCGGCCGGTTCGGCACGCCGGATGTGGTTCTCGGACAACATGTCGCGCCGCTACCGGCCGGGCTGCTCGGTGTCCACGACGGGGTTTCGTTTGCCGCGGCCGACAGCGTGTCGGTGGTGTTGCACGGCGTCGGTGGGCACGGCTCACGTCCGGAGACGACGATCGACCCGGTCGTCATGGCGTCCTCCTTGGTCATGCGTCTGCAGACCATCGTGTCGAGGACCATGCCGCCCACGGAGACCGCGGTGGTGACGGTCGGATCGTTGCACGCGGGCACCGCTCCCAACATCATCGCCGACCGCGCCGAACTCGCAGTGAGCGTACGCAGTTTCGACCCGGACGTACGCGAGACCGTCCTCGAACGCATTCGCGTTCTCGCGCAAGCGGAGACGATTGCTGCCGGCGGCCATCGTGACCCGGAGATCCGGATCGCCGAGTCGTTCCCGGCGCTGGTCAACGATCCCGGCGCGTGTGACACCGTACGGAAGGCGTTCTCGGACGTGCCCGGGGTGATGGTGGTCGATCCCGGGGTGGTGACCGGCAGCGAGGACGTCGGTCACTTCGCCGACGCGGCCGACGCGCCCTGTGCGTACTGGCTGCTGGGCGGGGCCGATCCGACGTTGTTCGCCGGTGCCGGCAGCGTCGAGGAGATCGCGGCGGTGGTCGCCGGGCTGCCGTCCAATCACTCGCCGCAATTCGCACCGGTGATCCAACCGACCCTCTCGAACGGGGTCAGCGCACTCGTCGCCGCGGCCCTCGCATGGCTGCGGCCCACCACCTGACCGCCCGGCATTTGCGGGAGCCGCAGACCAGGAACTCGCGAGGCAGAAACCGCTGGGCAGTCGCGAGGCGATCTGAGAGCATGGCGGCATGGAGATCACCACCGAAGAACAGTTGCGCGCGATAGTCGGTCATCCCATCGAGATGGTGGTCAAGAAGGTCAAGTCCGCGCTCGAGCCGGTGCACGTCGACTGGCTGGCAGCATCGCCGATGCTGTTCGTGGCCACCTCCGACGCGCAGGGCCGGATGGACGTCTCACCCAAGGGGGATCCGCCCGGCAAGGTGGTGCACGTCCTCGACGAGCACACCATCGTCATCCCCGAGCGTCCCGGCAACAAACGCGTCGACGGTTACCTCAACATCCTGCGCAATCCGCACGTGGGAACCATCGCCATCATCCCGGGACGCGGGGACACGTTGCGGGTCAACGGGACCGCACGCATCGTCGATGGCGCCGACGACGACAGCGGCGGCACATATTTCGATGAGCTCGCCGTCAAGGGTCGCCGACCGATCCTGGCGCTGGAGGTCACCGTGGAGGAGGTGTTCTTCCACTGCGCCAAGGCTTTCCTGCGGTCGGATCTGTGGCGGCCGGAGACGTGGCATCCCGACCACCTGCCGAGCACCGCGGAGATGACCAAGAAACTCATGCCCGAACTCGACGAGGTGGCCCTGCAGGAGCGCTACGCCGAGAGTAATTACCGAAAGTTGTTGTACTGAGCGCATTCCCGGGATTCTTCACCGGTATCCGGGAGCACGGGGCGTGCGGTCCGAGCGCGCGGTGCGTAGCAGTGGCAGAGCCCGATAGGGCACGATCTCCGACAGCACGACGATGCTGATGGAGCGCGCGACCGACGGTGACCGGCAAATCTCGAGCAAAGTCTCCTGCAAATCCTTGTGCGAGGCGGCCGCGACCCGGCACAGCACATCACTGGCACCGGTAGTGGCGAACGCCTCGAGCACACCGGGAATCGCCGACAACGCCGCGGTGACGGTACTCAGCTCACCTGCACCGTTTCGAGCTGGACGAAGCACTGCACGTCGAAACCGGCGGCCGCGACATCGAGATGCGGGTGATATCCGGCGATGATCCGGGCGTCCTCGAGCTTCGCCAGGCGGGACTGCACGGCGGCGCGCGCCACTCGGATTCCGAACACGGTGTCGACGCCGTGCGCGACGAGCCCGTCGACGAGTACCTCCGCAGTGGTGCGCGGGGTGGCGATCGGACGTCGGGTCTCGGCGATCGGGTGGTTGCTCGGTGCGGTGATGGTCATCGGTGGCGTCCTTTCCGCTCGAACCCTGATGTGCTGGAGACAGATGTGCTGCAGACAGATGTGCTGCAGACAACGGTGTGTTCGAGGGAACAACGCCACGTGGAGATGGTCAACAGTGGTAGTGATAACTGGCGATCCCGCGCAGATCGAGCAGCATCACCGCCGCTGATCTATACAATCTGACCGGTGTCGGCCGGTCAGGCTCATCGATGCTGGGCCGACAACGCGAACGACGGATCGTAGAGGTCGGT
Source organism: Gordonia polyisoprenivorans (assembly GCF_017654315.1). Taxonomy (NCBI): domain Bacteria; kingdom Bacillati; phylum Actinomycetota; class Actinomycetes; order Mycobacteriales; family Gordoniaceae; genus Gordonia; species Gordonia polyisoprenivorans. The sequence goes on along the minus strand of NZ_CP072203.1, from coordinate 4,647,270 downwards.
AGGTGTCCCGGTGATGAGGTCGGCGGCGATCTGCCCGTAGACGGGGGCGAATTTGAAACCGCGCCCGGAGAATGCGGTGAGCAGCAGCATCCCGGTGTCGGCGTCGAGATCCACCAGCGGTAGATCGCCGGGAGTACACAGCTCGTGGTGCATCGAGTACTTCACCGGTTCGGGATTGAGATCGGCAAGGAAGTTCGCCGCCCAACCGCCGATCCGGGTGAGGTCGGCGCGACTGAACTCGGGCACCTCGTCGGGGGAGCCGATGGCGGGCCAGAGGGGCTCGGTCGCGACCTTGATGCTGTACGAGTCGTGGCTGGGGGTGCCGTAGAGGTGTACACCGTCCTCGTCGCGGATGAAGACCGGGAAGCGCTCCGGGGTGAACATCTGCGGGTGGCGGGGCATGAACCAGGTCAGCGACAGCGGGATGATCGAGAGGAATCCCTTGAGATCCGGGCGCAGGCGGGTCGTCCACGATCCGGTCGCCACGACGACCTTGTCGCAGGCGATCGTGCCGTGATCGGTGATGATCTGTAGGCGCCCGCCCGCCTCGTCGAAGTCGATCACCTCGGTGTTCGTGAGTACCTGCGCACCATGGGATTTCGCGGTCTCCACGGCGGCCATCACGCTCGCTTCCGGATACAGGCTGCCGGCGCGGTGATCGAGGACCGCGACGGTGTGGTCGTTGACGCGGTGTTGCGGGTAGCGCGAGCGCAGCGCGGCAGCGTCGAGGATCTCGTGCGGGAGATCGAACTGTTCGGCCGACGCGATCGACTTGAGCAGGCTGCCGGAGCCCGCGTCGCCGATCTGCAGGGCACCGCACTCGTCGTAGAGGTGCCGGCCCGAGTCGTGCTCCAACTCGAACCACAGCTCACGCGCGCGGGCGAGCATCGGGACAAAGCGCGGCCCCTCGTGCACGGCCGATCGGAACAGGCGTGAATCACCGGCATACGAGCCGCGGGCGTGCCCGATGCCGAATTGTTCGACGCCGATGGTGCGTACGCCTCGTTTGGCCAACTGCCACAGCGCCATTGATCCGGCCGAACCCAGGCCGATGACGACGACGTCGGTCTCCATGATGTGAATGTCCTTCGGGTAGAGGGTGACTCAGGCCAGAGCCGGTGAGTCCCAGAGGTTGAGGATGGTGCCGATGCCCTTGGCGACGGCGTTGCGATAGATGACGGTGCCCCAGGCGACATCCTCGACGGGCATCCCGCCCACGGAGAACACGACGATCTCGTCGTCGGAGCGGCGCCCGACGGCGTCGCCCGCGGCGACGGCACCGAGGTCCACGAGGTCGTCGGCGGCCATTGCACCGTCATGGATCATGTCCATGAACTTGCATCCGATGATCGGGATCGTGTGGTGCGACGGGTGCCCGGTCTCCTCGGCCCATGCTTCGTAGAGGCGCACGTTGTCGACCACCTTGCGGACATCGGGTGTCTGCATGCCGGCGTCGATGTTGCAGGGGGCGGGCATGCTCAGGAATGCCCCCGGTTTCACGTCCTCACGGCGGATCGTGGGATAGGTGGCGGGATCGCCGGTGACCCCGGTCGTGCAGAAGGTGACGATGTCGGAATCCCGGACGGCCTCGCCGAGGGTGTCGACCTCGAGAATCGTGGTGATCTGCGGGAATTCGTCGCGCACCCACGCGGTGAAGGCGTCGATACTGCTCCGGCTGCGGCCCTTGATCTTGAGGGTGTCGATCATCGGGCAGGTGGCGACGAACGCCGACAACGACGTGCGGGCCATCACCCCGGGGCCGACGATGCCGACCACCCGCGAGTCCGGGCGCGCCAGGTGGCGCGCGCCGACCCCGGGGACCGCGCCGGTCCGATACGCCGACAACAGGTTCGCCGACATCAGCGCCAGCGGCGCGCCGGTGTCGGTGTCGTTGAGCATGAACATCAGGATCGAGCGCGGTAATCCCTTGTCGCGGTTGGCGACATTGGAGCCGTACCACTTCATGCCGCTGGTGCCGAAGCTGCCGCCGAGGTAGGCGGGCATCGCCATGAACCGGCGGTCGGCGGTGTTGGCGGGCATACCCTCGAACGGCGACTCGTCGGGGAAGGTGATCATCGCGCCGTGTGAGTCGCTGTTGGGTCCGGCCATGCGGTAATCGCCCTTGTGTAGCAACACGAAGGTCTCCTCCATTGCGTCGACGCAGGCGGGCATGTCGGTGACGCCTGCGGCGATCATGTCGGGTTCGGAGAGATAGCGAAAATCGATCCGGGTGGTCATCGGGCGGTCCTCGGTGGTGATCTGGTGCAGGGCAGGGGGTTTCGGCACGATCGGTGTTGTTGCTGTCGTGGCCGTGATTGCTGTCTCACTCACGGTCACGTCCCATCTCGGCGTAGAGCTGCGCTGAGCGTGAGCGGAGCACCAGCGAGGCGCCCGCCCCGAGTACCGCGGCGACGAGCAGCAGGGCAGGGAGCAGCCAGACGAGGATTCCGCCGGAACTGATGAGCAGCCCGAAGTTGGCGATCGCGTACCACAGGATCGCGATCAGGGCGATGCCGGCCACCAGCGGAGCGACCAAGGTGCGCAACAGGTTTCGTTCGAGGTCGCGGTGGCGCAGGAAGAAGGCGACCACGGCGAACGACGATGCGGCCATCAAGGCGATCACGCCGAGCGTGCCGAGGTTGGTCAGCCAGGTGAACAGTGCGAGCACCGGATCTTGGCCGGCGAGGGCGAAGATCGCGACCACGATCACCGCGACGGTGGTCTGGGCCACCGACCCGACGTGCGGGCTCTGGTGGGTGCGGTGGGTGCGCCCGGCCTGCTCGGGCAGCAGTCCCTCGCGTCCGAGGGCGTAGGTGTAGCGGGCGACGGCGTTGTGGAAGGCCAGCACCGCGGCGAACACGCTGGTGATGAACAGTAGTCGCATGATGGTCGTGAACCAGGAGCCGATGTAGGAGTTCGAGAGATCGAACAGGAAGGTCGTCGGGTCGGCGAGTTTCGCGATGTAGTCGGGGATGTTGCCCACGCCCGCACCATTGACCATCAGGAAGGTGACGGCGGTGTAGACCACGCCGATGGTGATCACGGCGAGGAACGTCGCGCGCGGCACCGTGCGCTTGGGGTCCTTGGCTTCTTCGCTGTAGATGGCGGTGGCCTCGAATCCGACGAAGGATGCGAAGCAGAACAGCAGGGCGATCGGTAGTGAGCCGGAGGTGAGGGCGCTCGGCGTCAGCGGGGTGACGCTCAGCGACGTCGTCCCGAAATCGCCGCCCTTGACCGCGATGACGATCGCCAGCACGATCACCACCAGGAATTCCGCGGCCACCAGCACCGAGAGCACCTTCACCGACAGATCGATCTGGCGATAGCCGAGGACTGCGACGATGGCGATGCCGATCAGGACGAACACCCACCAGTCGATGGACACCCCGAATTCGTCGCTGACGAATCCGGTGACCGCGGCGCCGAACAGACCCCACAGGCCGATCTGCATCGCGTTGTAACTGAGCAGCGCGAGATAGGCTGCCGCCCCACCGAATTGCTGGCGCAGGCCGCGGGTCACGTAGGAGTAGAACGCACCGGTGCTGGTGTGGTGGCGGGCCATGGTGGTGTAGCCGACGGCGAAGACGAGCAGGGTGAGTACGGCGACGATGTAGGCGCCGGGCACGCCGGGGCCGTTGCCCAGCAGCATGGCCACGGGCGCACCGCCGGCCATCGCGGTCAGCGGTGCCGCGGCGGAGATCACGAAGAACGTGACCCCGAAGACGCCGAGGCTGCCGCGCCGGAGTTGATGTTGTTCTCGGGTGGATGTGGTGGAGGTCGCGGCGGGGCTCGGCGCGGGGTGCTCGGTGGTCATGGGAACTCCAGGGAGATCGGGGTGGGAGGGATCGAAAGGTCAGCCGTGGCAGGGGGAGTCGTCGGTGGCGGCGCTGTGTGAGGTGTCGCAGGAGGATGAGGTGTTGCAGGATGCGCTCGAGGCGGGGACGTCGAGGGTGGGGTTGCGGTCGAACAAGCCGACCGGTTTGAGGGTGAATCCGGTGTAGTCGACGGGCATGATGGGCCAGTCCTCCGGGCGCGGATAATGCGTGAGACCGAAGGTGTGCCACACGACGATGTCGGTGTTCTCGACGCTGCGATCGCCGTGCACGAAGGCGGGTAGGCCCGAGCCCCCGGGGTGCTGGTTCACCAGATGGCCTGCGGCATAGAGCTCGTCGGCGTCGAAGGGTGTCACCCACAGATGTTTGGTCGCGAATGCGGCGCGACGGGCGATCGACGATCCGTCGTCGGCCAGCAGGGTCTGGCGGCCCTCCGGGAGCAGCGCATAGGCGACCGGCTGGCCGAGTCGGTTCGTCCTCCCGGGGTTGGTGACGTGCCAGACCCGACCGACGGTGTTGTCGGCGTCGCGTTGAGCCTCGGATTCGGTGTGCAGCAACGTCTTCGACAGGGTGAAGGCGTTGCCGTGCGGATTGCCGTCTCCTATCGGGACCCGGACGCTCTGCAGTTCCTCGACGCTGTTGGCATCGCCGTCGACCATCATGTCGAGCCGGGCGCTGAACAGGTGCTGGTGATACGGAGCGCCGAGTCCGGGGGCGATCTGCGAGGAGTACGGGTACTCGTCGCCGGGGTAGGCGGAGGTGAACACGATTCCCGTTGCCTTGACCTCGAATTGGATGGTCCCGTCGAGGTAGAGGTACCAGAAGAAGCCGTAGTCGTAATTGCCGATGGTGGTGAAGAACGAGATCACCAGACGCCGCTGTCTGCGGGTCTCGTGGGAGCCGGCCCACAGGTCGGCGTGTTTCCAGAGGATGCCGTAATCCTCCTCGTGCATGCACACCGCGTTGCGCAGTGTGTGCGGGGCGCCGCTCTCGTCGGCGATGACCGCATCGAAGTAGGTGATGTCGCCGACGCAGTCACAGCCGAGTTCGAGGGCATTGGCGTAACGCCCGACGAGGTATTCGCCGGTGTCGAAGTAGTTCTGCCACGAACGCACCGGCGACGGATCGCCGTAGGGCACCACCATCTCCGCGATCGACGCGCGGTGGATGATCGGCCGCACCTGGCCGCTGTCGGTGAAGCCGATCTGATGCAGGACGAGACCTTCGCGGGCGTCGAAACCGACTCGCAGACTCCACTTCTCCCACTCGACCAGATTGCCGGTCACGGTGAAGCTCGGCCCCTGCGGCTGGGTGATGGCGATGGGCTTCTGCGTGGTGCGCAGCGGGCCGGTGACCTCGGGATCGGCGAAGTTGCCGGACTCCTGCGGGATCGGCACCACGCCCAGGTCGAGGATCTGCAGGACCTCTCGTGCCGTGACGTCGACGAAGGCGACGAGTCCGTCGATCGGATGTGCCCACGGGTGGTCGGTGGGTTCGGGCTGCCAGAAGGCCAGTCCGCGCAGGATGCGGCGCCCCTCCTCGCCCGGATAGTCGAAGACGCCCGCCGAGAGGGGCGCGACGCGGACCTGCGCCACATCGAGGTCGCGGGCGGCGAGTGCCGCCAGCCATCGCTCGTCGGTGGCGAGGACCTCCTCGACGAGACCGAACTCCTCGTCGAGCACGGGCACCTGACCATCCACGGCGGTGTCGAGTACGCGGTGCGACACCACCTCTCGGTCGGTGACGTCGACGACGGCGTCGAGGGATTCGGACGTGGTGGGGTCGAGCAGCAGCGCCCGGAAGCGTCGGTGCGCCGACGCGGGCGCGTCGCGATGGAGCTGTGCCTTCGCGGGTTCGACGAGCCCGACATAGGCGAAGCGGCTCGTATCGCTGACGAGTCCGGCCGCCCTCAGGATCGCGGTGACGTCGTCGATCTCCGCGGCGGTGGGCATGGACAGGGGATGGTCCACGGTGTCAGGACTGACGGCCATCGGTGTCTCCGTTCAAGATGGTGTGCCGCAACCGGAATCGTTTTTCCTACGGTTGTAGGAAATAGTAGGCACGAGTTGTTTCCGGTGTGTGCGTTTCGTGTTACGTACCCTGTAACGGGCGTGGATCCGGCGCAGGATGCGCCGAACGAGGCGGACGGTGGTGAGGCCACCAGGAGGTGAGGGCGGACGTGCCCAAGGTGGTCGATCACGACGAGCGGCGCCGGGAGATCATCGCCGTGGTGTGGCGATTGATCGCGACCCGGGGGATCAGCGCGGTGAGCATGCGCATGATCGCCGAGGAGGCCGGCTACGCGAACGGGGTGCTGGGCTATTACTTCGCGAACAAGGACGAGGTGATCCGGCGGGCCTACGAGCACGTCTCGCTGGCCACCAACGATCGCGTGGCAAGGCGGATGGGCGACGCGCGGGGTCTCGACGCGCTGCGCATCCTGTGCGGCGAGATCATGCCCCGCACCGAGGAGGCCCTGCTCGAGGCGCGGATCGCCACGACGCTGTGGGAGCACGCCATGTACGACCCGGTGATGAAGCAGGTCAACGCCGAGTCGTGGCAGATGTGGCGCACGCAGATGGTCGGGTTTCTCGACCAGGCGGTGTTCGACGGCGAACTGACGTCGGCGGACACCGCATTGGCCGCCGACACCCTGCTGACCCTGTTGATGGGGATGCAGGTGATGGCCGTGCTCACACCCGAGTCGTTGCCGCCCGCCCGGCAGGACGAGATGTTCGAGCGATGGCTCGAGGAGTTGCGCACTGCTGGGTAGGCGGCGGACATGTCAGGCGAACGGGTGGGTGCCTGCACCGAGCGGGCAGGCGGTATCGGTGTCGGCGAGGGTGGTCACACCGACTCCTTGGCACGAGCGGATGTGCCGGCGGGCAGCAGGTTGCGGGCGAAAAACCCTGCGAGCTCGGCTCGGGCGGAGAGCGGGAGCACGTGCGCCACATACTGATCCGGGCGCACCACCACGACCGCGCCACGGCGGTCGATGCCGCGTTCGGCGAAGATGTCGACGTGCGGGTCGGTCGCGTAGACCTTCTCGTAGTCGGTGATCTGGAACGGACCCACCTTGGGCAGGAAGATCTTCGGCACCGCGTTGAGGTCGACGCGGGTGTGGTCGTGCTGGTAGATCACCTTGACGTCGAACACCGAGTCGAGGTCGGTGCCGGCGGGGGTATGACGCACCACCGGTGACTCCGGATCGGTGGCCAGCCAGGTGGCCCAGTCGTCGAGAGCCGAGACATCGGATGCGGCGTTGTTCATGCCGGCGGACGGATCGGCGGCGAATGCGTAGATCCGCCAACGTCCGTCGGCACGGTGATGATGGCCCAGCTGGACCGGATTGGCATCGCCGACGCGGACCACGGGCGCGGACTTGAACCGTTTGCCGATCGGGAAGCCGGTCGCCAGATCCTGGTGGGTGGCATCGGCGACGATCATCGACGGCGCGTACTGCGTCATGAAGCCGGCCGGGAATTCGGCGGTCTTGACGTAGAAGTCCTCCAGCTCCGACGGTGAGTCGAACTCCTCGGGACGTTTGGCCATCATCGACGACCATTCGCGATCGAAGTCGATCAGGTTCTGCGCGATCACCTGCCGCTCGGCCGAATACGTGCTCAGCAGTTCCTCCGGCGCACGGCCGGAGAGCACGTGACCGAGCTTCCAGCCGATGTTGAAGCCGTCTTGCATCGAGACGTTCATGCCCTGTCCCGCCTTGGCGCTGTGGGTGTGGCACGCATCGCCGGTGATGAACACCCGCGGGGTGCGGGTGCCGGCCTGCTCGATGTCGACGTCGTCGAACCGATCGGTGACCCGGTGACCGACCTCGTAGACACTGTGCCAGGCAACGTTTTTCACGTCGAGGGTGTAGGGATGCAGGATCTCGTTGGCCTGCCGGATGATCTCGGTGATGCTCGTCGTGCGGATCCGGCCGTTGTCGTCGGCGGGGACCTCGCCGAGATCGACGTACATGCGGAACAGGAAACCGCCCTCGCGGGGGATGTGCAGGATGGACCCGCCGGAGCCGGACTGGATCGCGCACTTGGTACGGATGTCGGGGAAGTCGGTGTCGGCCAGCACGTCCATCACACCCCAGGCGTGAAAGGCCTTGTCGCCGTGTGGTGTGCAGCCGATCGCGTCACGCACGCGACTGTGCGCGCCGTCGGAACCGACGACGTACTTCGCGCGCACCGTGCGCGTCTGGCCGTCCTGTTCGCCCGCGGTGTGGCGCAGGGTCACCGTCACCGGGTACTGCTCACCCTGGGTGATCTCGAGGTCGACGAACTCGTAACCGAAGTCCGGCGTCATCCGGGTCGGCGCGTTGGCCATCGACTCGGCGAAGTAGTCCAGGACTCGGGCCTGATTGACGATCAGGTGTGGGAACTCCGAGATGCCGGCCGCATCGTCGGGGGTGCGCGCGGCGCGCACGATTCGTGACGGATCGTTGGGATCGGGCTTCCAGAACGCCATCTCGGTGATCCGGTAGGCCTCGGCGATGATCGATTCGGCGAAACCGAACGCCTGGAAGGTCTCCACGCTGCGCGCCTGGATGCCGTCGGCCTGCCCGATCGCCAGCCGCCCCGGCCTGCGCTCGACGATACGGGTGGTGACGTCGGGGAACTGGGCGAGTTGCGCGGCGGTGATCATGCCGGCGGGGCCGGTGCCGACGATGAGCACGTCGACCTCGTCGGGGAGTTCGTCGGGCCGGTCGAGGCCGGTCCCCGCGGCGGGTTGGACCCGCGGGTCGGTGGACACGTAGCCGTGGTGATGGAACTGCATTGTCTAGGCCCTCGCCATTCCTCGGATGGGACTGATGGATTGTTGTGCTTCGTGGTCGGGGCCGAGCGGGATGCCGGTGCGGTCCCGAAGCGTCAGTGTGGCGACAAGACTGATGGCGGCCATGACCGCGAGGTAGATGACGATCGAGGTCGTGGTGCCGGTGGCGCGCATGAGTGCCGCGGCGATCGTCGGCGCGAAGGCACCACCGATGATGGCGCCGATGGCGTAGGAGATCGAGACGCCGGAGAACCGGATCGACGCCGGGAAGAGCTCGGCGTAGAGGGCGGCCTGGGGGCCGTAGGTGAAGCCGAGGCCGACGGTCAGCAGGGCCAGGCCGCAGAACATCAGCCACACGTTGCCCGTGTCGACGAGCGGGAACAGCGGGAGCAGCGCCGCCAGCAGCAGGACCCAGCCGATCAGGTAGGTGGAGCGGCGGCCGATGCGATCACTGACGCGAGCGCCGATCAGGGTGAACAGCAGCCAGGTCGCCGCCGACCCGGCGACCGCGAGGAGCACCGGACCGCGCGACAGGCCGACCGGACCGTCGGGATCGGTGGCATAACTCTGCAGGTATCCGCCGGTGGTCATGTAGCCGACGGCGCTGTTGCCGGCGAAGACGAGTGCGGCGACGAGCACCAGCCCGGCGTGCTTGCGGAACAGCTCGACGATCGGTGTCTTGGTCTCCTCGCGGCGTTCGGCGATTTCGAGGAACACCGGACTCTCCTCGACGCGGCGGCGGATGAAATGACCGATCAGGATCAGGACGAACGACAGCAGGAACGGGATGCGCCACCCCCACGTCTCGAAGGAGTCGCCGGGGGCGAGGACGGCCATCAGGGCCATCACGCCGGAGGCCAGCAGCATGCCCAGTGGCACCCCGACCTGCGGGGAGGCGCCGAAGACACCGCGTTTGCGGTCCGGGGCGTGCTCGACGGCCATCAACACAGCACCGCCCCATTCGCCGCCGGCCGAGATGCCCTGCAGGATGCGCAGGGTGATCAGCAGGATCGGTGCCGCGATGCCGATGGCGGCGTAGGTGGGCAGAAGCCCGACCAGGGTGGTCGCCACACCCATCAGGGCCAGGGTCACCATCAGGACCACGCGCCGGCCGTAGCGGTCACCGTAGTGTCCGGCCAGGAATGCGCCGAGGGGGCGGAACAGGAAGCTGATGCCCACCGTCAGGAACGACAGGATGGTCGCGACCCCGGGGCCGGCGGGCTTGAAGAACAGTTCGCCGAAGACGAGGCCCGCGGCCACCGCGTAGACGAAGAAGTCGTACCACTCGACGGTGGTGCCGACGACGGTGGCGAAAACCACTCGGCGTCGGTCCTTTTCGGTCACCACCACAGTCGGTGATGCGGTACGGGGAGGGGCGTTCATCGGGGCTCCTTCTCTGGCATTCCCGGTGTTCGGTGAGATGCCCGGTGCGGCAGTCGGTGCGGCGAGGGCCAGGGGGGTCGCCCGCGCGGGGCGTTCTGGTGGCCGGGGCCACGGTCTCGAGTCGCTGCGATCTGGATCACTTGCGCTCTGTGTCTCAGACCATATACGATCTCGTATATCGCTCGCAAGATACGTTTTCATATACGATCTGGACGACGGAGAGGACATCCGTGACGACCGACCAGCAGCCCGCGAACCGGGACGGTTCTGCAGTATCGGGTTCTGCAGCATCGGTGGCCGTACCCGCCATCGGCACACCCGGCAAGATCATCGCCGTTCATCTCAGTTACACCTCGCGTGCGCAGCAGCGTGGGCGACGACCGGCACAGCCGTCGTACTTCTTCAAGCCCTCGAGTTCGGTGGCGGCGACCGGCGGTACCGTCGAGCGGCCGCTCGGCACCGAGTTGCTCGCCTTCGAGGGGGAGGTGGCGCTGGTCATCGGAACCCCTGCCCGCCGGGTCGGTCTCGCGCAGGCGTGGGATCACGTCGCCGCCGTCACCGCCGCCAATGACCTCGGACTCTACGACCTGCGGGCGGCCGACAAGGGCTCCAACGTCCGGTCCAAGGGTGGCGACGGATTCACCCCGCTCGGCCCGGACCTCATCGACGCCCGCGCGGTGGACCCGAACGCGATCCGCATTCGTACCTGGGTGAACGGCCGCTTGGCGCAAGAGGATTCGACGGCGGGGATGTTCTTCTCGCCAGCGCAGATCGTCGCCGATCTCTCGCAGCATTTCACCCTCGAACGCGGCGATGTGATCCTCACCGGCACCCCGGCCGGCTCCTCGGTCATCGGTCCCGGAGATGTCGTCGAGGTCGAGGTCGATGTTCCCGGCGGGCCGACCTCCGGTCGGCTCGTCACCACAGTGGTGCAGGGCGACAACGGATTCGACGCCGACCTCGGGTCGCTGCCGGCCGTCGACGACACCCAGCGCGCCGAGGCGTGGGGCTCGGCGCAGGCGGCCGGACTACCGGCACCCGCCGGGCCGGTCCTCACCGACGAGTTGCGCGAGAAACTGACACGCGTGCCGGTCGCCGGTCTGTCCGGACAACTCCGCAAGCGCGGCCTCGACAACGTCTCCATCGACGGCGTGCGCGCGCAGACCCGAGGAACCACGATCGTCGGCACCGCCAAGACCCTGCGCTTCGTGCCCAACCGTGAGGACCTCTTCGACTCCCACGGCGGCGGATACAACGCGCAGAAGCGGACCTTCGACGCCGTCGGCCCGGGTGAGGTGATCGTCATCGAGGCGCGCGGTGAGACCGGATCGGGCACGCTCGGTGACATCCTGGCGATCCGCGCGAAAACCCTTGGCGCCGAGGGCATCGTTACCGACGGCGGGGTACGCGACTACGCGGCGGTCGCCGAGATCGGTCTACCGGTGTTCACCGCCGGACCGCATCCGGCGGTCCTCGGCCGCAAGCATGTGCCCTGGGATCACGACCTGACCATCGCGTGCGGCGGTGCCACGGTCCAACCCGGCGACATCATCGTCGGTGACGACGACGGCGTGATCGTCATCCCGCCGGCCATCGCCGCCGAGGTCGCCGACGCCGCGCTCGCCCAGGAGGAGCAGGACGCCTGGGTGGCCGAGCAGGTCGCGGCCGGACATCCGGTCGACGGATTGTTCCCGCCCAACGCGCAGTGGAAAGCCCGCTATCTCGAATGGAAGGCGAATCGATGAGTGAGCAACCCGGCCAGACGAATCCGAGCCGCAGCAAGTCGCAGATCGCCTACCACTGGATCAAGGAGCGCATCGCTCGTCAGGAGTACACACCCGGCTATCGGCTGGTGTTGAGCACCATCGCCAAGAGCCTGGACATGAGCGTGGTGCCGGTGCGCGAGGCGATCCGACAACTCGAGGCCGAGGGTCTGGTCACCTTCGAGACCAACGTCGGCGCTCAGGTGTCGATGGTCGACGACTCGCAGTACCGCGAGAGCATGCAGGCGTTGTCGATCCTGGAGGGTGCGGCCACCGCGCTGGCCGCCCGTCGGCTCAGCGAGGACGATCTGCGCAAGGCGCGAGACATCAACGAGCGCATGATCGAATCGCTTGGTCACTTCGATCCGGGTCTGTTCACCGCGCTGAACCAGGAGTTCCACGCGACCCTGTTCTCCAAGTGCACCAACCCGCGGATGGTCACCCTCGTCGAAGCTGAATGGGCCCGACTCGGGCACCTGCGCGCCTCGACATTCTCCTTCGTGCCCGGCCGGGCGCAGGAGTCGGTCCGCGAACACGAGAACATCGTGCGGCTCATCGAGATCGGTGCTCCGCTCGGCGAGATCGAGAAGGTCGCGCGGCGGCACCGCGCGGCCACCCTCGACGCCTACCTGGTTCACGAACACCCCGACGAAACCCTTGGCCTGCCGGCCTTCTAGTTCTTCGACGGTCCGTAACCGGACCCCGATCCCGACCCCCCGAAACGGAGAAACCATGACGAACACGGTGAGCTCACCGGTGACCGGTCACGTCCCGGCCGATCTGCCCACGCGCATCCAGCATTACATCGGCGGAGCGTTCGTCGACTCGGTCGACGGCGACACCTTCGACGTCCTCGACCCGGTGTCGAACGAGACCTACGTGCAGGCAGCTGCCGGCAAGAAGGCCGACATCGATCTGGCCGTGGCCGCCGCACGTGCCGCCTTCACCGACGGCCCGTGGCCGACGATGCTGCCGCGCGAACGTGCGCGGGTCCTGCACCGGATCGCCGACATCGTCGAATCCCGTGATGTGCGGCTGGCCGAACTGGAGTCCTTCGATTCCGGGCTGCCGATCACCCAGGCCCTCGGCCAGGCACGCCGCGCCGCGGAGAACTTCCGGTTCTTCGCCGACCTGATCGTTGCTCAGTCCGACGACACCTACAAGGTGCCGGGTAGGCAGATCAACTACGTCAATCGCAAGCCGATCGGCGTCGCGGGTCTGATCACCCCGTGGAACACCCCGTTCATGCTCGAGTCGTGGAAGCTCGGTCCGGCGCTGGCCACCGGAAACACCGTGGTGCTCAAGCCCGCCGAGTTCACACCGCTCTCGGCGTCGTTGTGGGCCGGCATCTTCGAGGAGGCAGGCCTGCCGCAGGGCGTGTTCAACCTCGTCAACGGATTGGGTGAGGACGCCGGCGATGCGCTGGTGAAACACCCTGAGGTGCCGTTGATCTCGTTCACCGGCGAAAGCCGCACCGGGCAGCTCATCTTCGGCAACGCGGCGCCATACCTCAAGGGGCTGTCGATGGAACTCGGCGGCAAGAGCCCGGCGGTGGTCTTCGCCGACGCCGACCTCGACGCCGCGATCGACGCCACCATCTTCGGTGTGTTCTCCCTCAACGGTGAGCGCTGCACCGCGGGCAGCCGCATCCTCGTCGAGCGCTCGGTCTATGACGAGTTCGTGGAACGGTATGCGGCACAGGCCAAACGGGTCGTCGTCGGATATCCGCACGAGAAGACGACCGAGGTCGGTGCGCTCGTGCACCCCGAGCACTACGAGAAGGTGATGAGCTACGTCGAACTCGGCAAGTCCGAGGGACGACTCGTCGCCGGTGGTGGTCGGCCGGAGGGCTTCGACACCGGTAACTTCGTGGCCCCCACCGTGTTCGCCGATGTCGCCCCCGATGCGCGGATCTTCCAGGAGGAGATCTTCGGTCCGGTCGTCGCGATCACTCCGTTCGACTCCGACGAGGAAGCTCTCGCGCTGGCCAACGGTGTGAAATACGGTCTGGCCGCCTACATCTGGACCAATGACCTCAAGCGGGCCCACAACTTCTCGCAGGCCGTGGAGGCGGGCATGGTATGGCTCAACTCGAACAACGTCCGCGATCTGCGCACCCCGTTCGGTGGTGTCAAGGCCTCCGGCCTCGGCCACGAGGGTGGCTACCGCTCGATCGACTTCTACACCGATCAGCAGGCCGTGCACATCACCCTCGGCAAGGTCCACAACCCGACCTTCGGCAAGCAGTAATCCCCACCGCACCAAAATCTTTCGTTCCCGACCCCTCGATCCGCCAACCCCCTCTCGACCCAGGCAAGGACGCCACCCATGACCGCTCGCGAAGAGATGACCCTGACCTCGTCGGGCTACTACGTCTCGCAGGAAGCCCCCATCCGCTCCGACAATCCCGTCTCCACCCCGCAGTCCGCGCCGCCGGACATCCTGCGGTGCGCCTACATGGAGATCGTCGTCACCGACCTGGCCGCATCGCGTCAGTTCTATGTCGACATCCTCGGGCTCTATGTCACCGAGGAGGACGACGAGGCGATCTACCTGCGCTCCACCGAGGAGTTCATCCACCACAACCTCGTGCTGCGCAAGGGTCCGGTGGCCGCGGTGGCCGTCTTCTCCTACCGGGTACGCAGCCCCGAAGACCTCGACAAGGCGGTCGCGTTCTACACCGAGATCGGTTGCCGCGTGGAACGTCGGGCGCAGGGATTCGTCAAGGGCATCGGCGACTCGGTGCGCGTGGAGGACCCGCTCGGCTTCCCGTACGAGTTCTTCTACCAGACCGATCACGTCGAGCGGATGTCGTGGCGCTACGACCTGCACTGCCCGGGCGAGCTGGTGCGTCTGGACCACTTCAACCAGGTCACCCCCGACGTGCCGCGCGCGGTCCGCCACTACCAGGATCTGGGCTTCCGGGTCACCGAGGACATCCAGGACGACAAGGGCACCGTGTACGCCGCGTGGATGCGGCGCAAGCCGACAGTGCACGACACCGCCGCCACCGGTGGTGACGGACCGCGGATGCATCACGTCGCCTTCGCCACCCATGAGAAGCACAACATCCTGGCGATCTGCGACAAGCTCGGCGGCTTGCGCCGCTCCGACGCGATCGAACGCGGTCCCGGCCGTCACGGTGTGTCGAATGCGTTCTACCTCTACCTGCGCGACCCGGACGGTCACCGGGTGGAGATCTACACCCAGGACTACTACACCGGCGACCCCGACAACCCTGTCGTCACCTGGGATGTCCACGACAACCAGCGCCGCGACTTCTGGGGCAACCCGGTGGTGCCGAGCTGGTACACCGACGCCTCGCTGGTGCTCGACCTCGACGGCAACCCGCAGCCGGTGCTCGCCCGCACCGACGACTCCGAGATGGCGGTGACCATCGGTGCCGACGGCTTCTCCTACACCCGCAAGGATGACGAGGGACAGATGCCCGAGTGGAAGCAGGGCGAGTACAAGCTGGGTGCACAGCTCTGATGCTGTCCGCCCAGACGATCACCGAGATTGCCGACGAACTCGCTGCCGCAGAACGGGATCGGACGACGATCCCGCTACTGACCGCACGCCACCCGGAGATGACCGTCGAGGATTCCTATGCGGTGCAGAACGAGTGGCGCCGGCGCGGGATCGCCGCCGGGCGTCGTCCGGTGGGACGCAAGATCGGCCTGACGAGCAAGGTGATGCAGGTCGCCACCGGTATCACCGAACCCGACTACGGCGCGATCTTCGACGACATGGTGTTCGAGAACGGCTCGGTGATCGACCACGGCCGGTTCTCCAACGTCCGTATCGAGGTGGAGTTGGCATTCGTGCTCGGGTCGGCGCTCGACGGCCCGAACGCGACGATCTTCGACGTGCTGCGGGCCACCGAATACGTGGTGCCGGCATTGGAGATCCTCAGCTCCCGCATCGAGATGGCGGGCCGCACCATCGTCGACACCATCAGTGACAACGCCGCCATGGGCGGCATGGTCTACGGCGGAAACCCCATGAAGCCGAACGAGATCGACCTGCGGTGGGTGTCGGCGCTGCTGTATCGCAACGAGACCATCGAGGAGTCCGGGGTGGCCGCCGCCGTGCTCAACCACCCGGCCACCGGTGTGGCGTGGCTGGCCGACAAGCTTGCCGCACATGGGGATCGGCTGGAGGCGGGGGAGATCGTGCTCGCCGGCTCGTTCACCCGTCCGATGTGGGTGCATGCCGGCGACACGGTGCTCGCCGACTACGGCCGGATGGGGACGGTGTCGTGCCGATTCAGCTGAGCCCGACCATGCGCGAGGCGCTCGACGCCGCCGATCGTGCGCTCTATGGCGGCTGGATCACCACCGGCTCACCGGTGGCCGCCGAGATCATGGCCGGTTCCGGCCTCGACTGGCTGCTGATCGACATGGAACACGCTCCCAACGGCCTCGAATCGGTTCTCGCACAGCTGTATGCGGTGTCGGGATATCGGTGTACACCGATGGTGCGGGTACCCGTGGGCGACGCCGTCGTCATCAAACAGGTTCTCGATCTCGGTGCGCAGAACATCCTCGTACCGATGGTCTCCGACGCCGAGCAGGCTCGGCAGATCGCCGCCGCCGCACAGTATCCGCCGCTCGGTCGGCGCGGTGTCGGCAGTGCCCTGGCACGGTCTGCCCGCTGGAATCGGGTGCCCGACTACCTCGCCGACGGCGCCGATCACGTGTCGGTGTTCGTGCAGATCGAGAGCATCGAGGCCGTCGAGCACGCCCGAGCGATCGCCGAGACACCGGGCATCGACGGTGTGTTCGTCGGTCCGAGCGATCTCGCGGCGTCGATGGGTCTGCTCGGCGCGCAAACCCATCCCGATGTCGTCGCCGCCGTGCACACGGCGTTCGACGGAGTGCGCGCTGCCGGAAAACCGTTCGGTGTCAACGCCTTCGTCGCCGACCAGGCCCGCGCCTACGTTGCCGGGGGCGCGACGTTCGTGCTCGTCGGTGCCGACGCCGCGCTGCTGGCCCGCGGGTCGGAGGCGTTGGCCGCCGACTTCATCGGCACCGGCGAAAGGAAACCCAGCAGCTATTGAACCCCGACGTCAATTGATCCCCAGCAGCCATTGAACCCCGACAGTTGTTGATCCCCAGAGCTTCTGACACATTCCCGACGAAAGAAGACACCGATGTCTTTCACCACTCGCACCGCCGTTCTCCGTGAGGCGCCCGGGCGCTACGAGACCGTCACCCTCGACCTCGACGAGCCACGCCAGAACGAGGTGACCGTGAAGATGGTCGCGGCCGGTCTGTGCCACTCCGACGACCACGCCGCCACCGGCGACATCCCGGTCGGCATCTATCCGTTCGCCGGCGGACACGAAGGGGCGGGCATCATCTCGGCCGTCGGCCCGAACACCCCGGGTTTCGAGGTCGGCGATCACGTCGTGTTCTCGTTCTTACCGGCGTGTGGGAAGTGCGAATTCTGTGCTCGCGGACTGTCGAATCTGTGCGACCTCGGCGCGACCCTGCTCTCCGGTGATCGCGCGGAGGATCCGGGGAGTTTCCGGATGCAGCTCGACGGCGCCCCGGTGGGGCAGCAGTGCGGTATCTCCACCTTCAGCGAGTACACCACCGCGTCGGTCGCCTCGGTGGTCAAGGTGGACAAGGACCTTCCGCTCAAACAGGCGGCACTGCTCAGCTGTGGTGTGCCGACGGGTTGGGGATCTGCGGTCAACTCCGCTCGGGTGCAGCCCGGTGACACCGTCATCGTGGTCGGCATCGGCGGGATCGGTGCCAACGCATTGCAGGGTGCGGCGCACGCCGGGGCCACCAGCGTCGTGGCCGTGGATCCGGTCGCGGCCAAGGAGGACAAGGCAAAACTGTTCGGCGCCACGCACTTCTACACAACGCTGGCCGAGGCCACCGAGTACGCCCGGTCGGTGACCAACGGGCAGGGCGCCGACTCGACGATCATCACCATCGGTGTGGTGTCCGGCGACGATGTGGCGCAGGCGCTGGACTCGATCCGCAAGGCGGGCACCGTGGTTCTCACCGGTCTGGGCAACATCACCGTGGCGGGTGCACCCATTCTGCTCGGTGATCTCACCCTCATGCAAAAGCGGTTGCAGGGCTCGCTGTTCGGCGAGTCCAATCCGCGTCGCGACATCCCCAATCTCGCGCGTATGTACCGGGCGGGTCAGCTCAAACTCGACGAGCTGATCACCCGCGAGTACACGCTCGACGAGGTCGCGCTTGCGTACGAGGACATGCACGCCGGCCGCAACATCCGCGGAGTGGTCGTCTTCGACGACTGAGTTTCACAGCCTTTGACGACTGAGTGTCAACAGATTTCGATCAGGAAAGAGAATCACCATGAGCACCACCTATGACAGCTTGCTGCACTCCGTCACCGATCCCGCAGGTCGCGAGATCCTCGATCCCGCGACCGGTGAGGTCGTCGGCGCGGTGGCCTTCGGTTCCGTCGCCGATCTCGATGCCGCCGTGGCCCGTGCCCGCGCCGCACAACCGGCATGGGCGGCGCGCTCCGACGACGAGCGGAAGGCGTTGCTGCTCAAGGCCGCCGACGCCATCGAGGAGGCCGCCGAACCCCTCGCCGAACTCCTCTCGCGCGAACAGGGCAAACCGCTGAACGGTCCCAACGCGCGCTTCGAGGTCGGTGCCTGTTCGGCGTGGCTGCGGGCCACCGCGGCCACCGCACTGCCGGGCGAGACGGTCGTCGACGACGAGGAGACCCACGCCGAATTGCGTTACCGCCCGGTGGGGGTCGTCGGTGCGATCGGCCCGTGGAACTGGCCGATGATGATCACCATCTGGCAGGTCGCCCCGGCCCTGCGGATGGGCAACACGGCCGTCGTCAAACCGTCGGAGTACACGCCGCTGTCGGTTCTCGCCCTGATCGAGGTCCTCAACGGCGTCCTGCCCGCCGACGTGCTCATCCCGGTCGCCGGCGAGGGTGAGGTCGGGGCCAGGCTGTCGTCTCATCCCGACATCGACAAGGTGATGTTCACCGGTTCGACTCGTACCGGTCAGGCGATCATCAGGAGTTCGGCCGACACCATCAAGCGCCTGACCCTTGAACTCGGCGGCAACGACGCCGGTGTCGTGCTGCCCGACGTCGACGCGAAAGCCATTGCGCAGGACCTATTCTGGGGATGTTTCATCAACACCGGCCAGACGTGCGCGGCGCTCAAGCGGCTCTACGTGCATGCCGACGTCTACGACGACGTGTGTGCCGCGCTCGTCGAGGTCGCAGGGCAGATGCCGATGGGTCGCGGCCTCGACGAGAACAACGTGCTGGGTCCGCTGCAGAACCGCGCACAGTTCGACATCGTCGCCCGGCTCGTCGAGGCCGCCAAGGAGTCGGGCGCCAAGGTGCTCACCGGCGGTGACCCCGACACCGCCGCCCCCGGCCACTTTTACCCGTTGACCCTGGTCGCCGACATCGACAACGACAATCCGCTGGTGACCGAGGAGCAGTTCGGTCCGGCGCTACCGATCATCCGCTACAACGACGTCGACGAGGTCGTCGCACTGGCCAACGGCCTCGACGTCGGGCTGGGCGCCTCGGTGTGGAGTGGTGATGCCGGCGCCGCGCGAGCGATCGCGGGTCGTCTGGAGGCCGGCACCGTGTGGATCAACGCGCACGGAGGCGTGCACCCGATGATTCCGTTCGGCGGTGTCAAGCAGTCCGGGTACGGATTGGAGTTCGGCGTCGAGGGTCTCAAGGGTGTCTCGGTGCCGCAGGTGATCAACGGCTGAGCGGCGAGCGCCGCCGCATCACCCGGCGGGTGGCCGGGGCGGTGGGGGACCGAAGCGCAGCACCGGGTTGTCGGGATCGGGATAGTTGATCTCGCAATAGGTGATCAGCGGTGCGTGCAGGACCAGTCCGGTGGCCGTCGGACATCGGTGGATGTCGGCCACTCCGGTGATCTGCCGTGTTACCAGCCAGGAGACGAGACCGTCGCAGGGTTGCGGCGACACCAGGGAGCCACGATCCTCGCCGGCGTCGTAGCAGCTGCCGACGTGGAGGTTCGGTGCCAGACAGATCGGGGCGTAACCGTAGGAGGTGTCGTGGAACAGGAACCGTCCGTGCACCGAGACCGAGCGCATCTCGTAGCGTGCGAATCCGCTGACATCTTTCCCGGGGTCTGGGCAGGTCATCTGGGCCTGGCCGATCGCCGGGACCGCCGGTCGGACCGCCACGACGTAGGTGGCCGCGGGGGTTGAACAGTGCACCGCGGTGTGTCTGCCGTAGCCGCCACCGGGGTGCAGCAGCGACATCTCCGGTCGGTCATGGGTGCCGACGCAGTCGCCGACCCCGACGTCGTCCCAGTCGACACCGTCACCGCGTGTCTGCAGCCACGCGTAACCGGCCAGCGCCGCCGCGACGAACACCAGCGTCAGCGCGATCGGGCGACGCCATCGTGACCTGCCGGCCGTCCTCGGTGTCCGCATCACCATCCCCCCATTCCGGCGACACGGTCAGCGAATTCGGAGGTCGGGCGTCGTCGGTTCTCGACATCGTAGTGGTGGTCTGTCCCGATCTGCGGCGATGTAGCACGATGTAGGCGCGACGAGAGGAGATCGGTCCGGTGAGCGCACCCGCCCGTGTCGGGCACCCGATGGTGGTGTGGACGGTCGCGGTGACCGTCTACTTCATCGCCGTCCTGCATCGGTCGTCGATGGCGGTCGCCGGTCTGCTCGCCGCCGACCGATTTCACATCTCGGCGTCGGCGTTGTCGACGTTCGTGGTGTTGCAGTTGCTGGTGTACGCGCTGATGCAGATCCCGGTCGGGCTCCTCGTCGACCGGTTCGGCCCGCGCCGGGTGCTGCTCACCGGCACCTTGATCCTGACGCTGGCGCAACTGAGTTTCGCCTTCGCCGACACCTACGTGTGGGCGCTCGGCTCACGGTTCTTCGTCGGGGTCGGCGACGCCATGACCTTCGTGTGCGTGCTGCGGTTGGTGACCTCGTGGTTCCCGGTGCGGCGCATCCCGCTGATGACGCAGTTGACCGGAGTGCTCGGCCAACTCGGCGCGGTGGCGGCCGCGGTCCCGATGACCTGGGCGCTGTCGAATCTCGGGTGGACGCACGCCTATTTGGTGACCGCCGCCTGCGGTGCCGCGCTGCTGGTGATCGCGGCGATCGTGGTGCGCGACTCCCCGCAGGCGCGCACCACCTCCGGGCCATTGCTCGGGTTCGCCGGCATCCGTGCCACCCTCGCCGCGGCGTGGGGTCATCCGGGTACCCGGCTGGGATTCTGGATGCACTTCTCCACGCAATTCAGTGCCACCGTCCTCGGATTACTCTGGGGATTCCCGTTTTTCGTCGAGGGCGAGGGGCAGGGCGCGGGCGCGGCGGGCACCCTGTTGACGATCATGGTGTGCTCGATCATCGGCTTCGGACCGATCTTCGCCGCGCTGATCACGCGGCATCCCTGGCACCGGTCGACCCTGGTGCTGAGCGTCGTCGGCGCCATCGCGGGCATGTGGACGATCGTTCTCGCCTGGCCCGGTCCCGCGCCGTTCTGGCTGCTGATGCTGCTGGTCATCGTGTGCGGCATGGGTGGTCCGGCATCGATGATCGGCTTCGATCTCGGCCGCACGTCCAACCCCGTCTCACGCGTCGGCAGCGCGACCGGGATCATCAACCAGGGTGGCTTCTTCGCGAGCCTGCTGCTGATGGCGATGATCGGCATCATCGTCGACTGGCGCACCCCCGATGGCGCGTCCGGCTATCCGCCCGAGGCGTTCACCGCGGCGATGTCGGCGCAGTACCTGCTGTGGGGCGTCGGAGCCCTGCAGATCTGGCGATACCGCCGCAAGGGACGGGCGCATCTGCGGCGCGAGGATCCGATGGTGTGGTCGGAGCAATCCGGGCGGCCGCTGCCGGAGGCGTGAGCCGGTTCGCGTCCTCCCGGACCGACACCGCGACGGACACCGACACATCCGCACCGACGGGAATCGCCCCGCGGACGTGGTGTCCGCGGGGCGATCTCTTGTTCAATGCCGGCCGTGGGGGTCATCGGCCGGTGCGACTCATTTCAGTTCGGCGCTGCTCTTGCCGAGCACCCGGCGGGCGATGATGAGTTGCTGGATCTGCTGGGTGCCCTCGAAGATGTCGAGGATCTTCGAGTCGCGGGCCCACTTCTCGAGCAGCAGACGCTCGGAATAGCCTGGCGTACCGGCCAATTCGACCGCCTTGTTGGTGACGTCCGTACCCGTGCGCCCGGCCTTGGCCTTGGCCATCGAGGCCTCCAGCGAGTTCGGCTGCTTGTTGTCGGCCATCCAGCACGCCCGCATGGTCAGCAGATACGCTGCCTCCCAGTCCGATTCCAGCCGGATGAACTCTGCGGCAGCGGCATGCTGGTCGGCTGCGGGGCGATCGTAGTCGACCTCGATGCCGGCCTCGTCGAGAATCCGTCGGAGTTCCTCCAGCGCGGCACGCGCCACCCCGACAGCCATGCCTGCCACCAGGGGCCGGGTGTTGTCGAAGGTCTGCATGACCCCGCCGAATCCCTTTTTGGTATCCACCTCGGGGCTGCCGAGGAGGTTCTCCTTGGGGATGCGGCAATTCTCGAAGCGGATCACCGCGGTGTCGGAGACGCGGATGCCGAGCTTGTGCTCCAGCCGTGCGATCTCGACGCCGGGATGTTCGCGTGGAACCACGAAGCTCTTGATGGCGGCACGCCCGAGGCTCTTGTCCAGGGTCGCCCACACCACGATGTGGCTGGCGCGGGAACCTGCGGTGACGTAGATCTTCTCGCCGTTGATGACGTACTCGTCGCCGTCGAGGGTGGCGGTGGTGGTGACCGCGGCCGAGTCCGAGCCGAAGCTGGGCTCGGTGATGGCCATCGCCGCCCACACCTTGCCGAAGCGCTCGAGCTGCTCGTCGGTCGCGACCGCGGCGATCGCCGAATTTCCCAGTCCCTGATAGGGAATCGACAACATGAGGCCGACGTCGCCCCAGGAGGTCTCCATCACGTTGACCACCGACTGCATGTTGCCGCCGTTGACCACGACGCCCTCGGGACGCTCCTTGCCCTTGTCCTTGCTCCGGCCGGCATCGGCGCCGGCACCGGCCTGGCCGGTCTCGGCCAGACCGTCGTACAGGCTCGCCAGGGTGTCGAGCTCGACCGGGTAATCGTGTTCGCGCAGATCGTATTTGCGCGAGATGGGACGGAAGATCTCCGCCGCGGCCTGATGGGCCTGATCGATGGTGACGCCGAGCTTCTTCGGCAGTTCCAGATTGATGCTCATGACTGTGTCCTCGATTCCCGGGTCGCCTTACAGGACGACGATGCCCTCGCCGATACCCGCGCCACGCAGGTCGCGGTACCAACGCTCGACCGGATGTTCCTTGGTGAAGCCGTGGCCGCCGAGCAGCTGGATGCCGTCGAGACCGATCTGCAGGCCCTTGTCGATGGTGAGCTTGCGCGCCAGGGCGGCCTCGCGGGCGAACGACAGGCCCTGCTCGGCGCGCGAGGCGCCGCGCAGGGTGACCAGACGGATGCCGTCGAGCTCGGTGGCGATGGTGGCGACCATGAAGGCCACCGCCTGGCGGTTGGAGATCGGCTCGCCGAACGCCTCACGCTCGTTGACGTAGGGGATGACGTAGTCGAGGACGGCCCGACCCGTTCCGGCGGCCAGTGCCGACCAGCCCAGACGCGACAGCCGCACCACGTCGCGATACGCCGCGAAGGCGGCATCGGAGGCTTCGGGCGAGCTTTCGCCGAGCAGCGCCGACTCCGGCACCGCGACGTCCTGCAGCAGCAGTCGACCCATGCCTGCGGCGCGCACACCCATGCCGGGGTCGGCCTCGACGATCAGGCCCTTGGAGTCGGATTCGACGATGAACAGTGCGGGCCGGCCGTCGAGTTGCGCGCCGACGATGAACAGTTCGGACGACCCCGCGGCCGGTACGAACGACTTCACGCCGTTGAGCCGGTAGCCGCTGGGCACGCGGGTTGCCTTGGTCTGCAACGAGAATGCGTCGAACAGCGGGCGCGGTTCGGCGATCACGACCGCCGACTGCGGGACGTTCTCACCGGCGAAGTCGGGCAGGTAGGTCTTCTGCTGGCCGTCGCTGCCGAAGTTCGTCAGCGTGGTGGCCACACCGCTCGGGGCGAGCAGCGGCAGCGCGAGACCCATGTCGCCGTAGGCCATCGCCTCGGCGACCAACGCGTTGGTCACGACCCCGCGCTCGGTGGCCGCGCCGTCGAGTTCCTCGGGGACGTTGATCATGGTGATGCCGAGTTCCGCGGAGCGCTTGACGATGCTCTCCGGCGCGGTGGCCGCGGCGTCGGCGTCGTAGGCGGCCGGACGCAGGATCTCGGTGGCGAACTCCTTGACCGTCTCGGCGATCATCTGCTGTTCGTCGTCGGGCGTGAGATTGAAGTAGCCCTTGGGTGTGGTCGTCAGCCGTTTGGCCGGAGCCGACCCGCCCTGCACCTTCGAGAAGGCGCGGTTGGCGGCGCCGAGGGTCTGGAACCCGGTCTTGGTCGCCTGGTACGCGATCCGGTTGATGGGTTCACGGATCTGGTACTTCTCGGCGAACTCCGAGCCCGTGACCGTGGTCAGCACGCGCATCGCGGTACCGATGAAGTTGCGGGGATGACGGGTCTTCCCGACGGCGGAGGTGTCGCGGGGTTCGGTGTGAGTAGACATGTTCACCATTTCTCGCAGTGGTTGACTGGGTGGGGCGGTACGGCTCCGGGATACCTTACCCGGCGGTAAGAACAGATCTTACTCATGGGTAAGAAGAATGTCACGTGTTTGTCCGCCGGGGCTCGTTCGCCGGCCGTGCGTGCCGGGGCGACCAGGGGTTATGAAGCGGTTCGCTGACACATGAGGCCGCCGGGAGCACAGTGGAGGCATGCAACTCACGCACTTCGGTCATTCGTGCCTGCTGGTCGAACTCGATGGGGCGAAGATCCTGTTCGATCCGGGAAACTTCTCCCACGGTTTCGAGGGCATCACCGGACTCGACGCGATCCTGATCACCCACCAACATCCCGATCACTGTGACCCCGCGCGGCTGCCGGATCTCATCGCGGCCAATCCACACGCCCTCCGATACGCCGATCCGCAAACCGCCCGGCAACTCAACGACGCCGACTCGGCGGGGGAGTGGACCCCGGCGCACCCCGGGCAGCAGGTGGACATCGGCGCGGTCACCGCCCGGATGACCGGCGGTCGGCATGCGGTGATCCATCCGGAGATCCCGGTCATCGACAACGTCGCCTACGTCCTCGACTCGTCGCAGGGCGCCGGGCGGTTCATGCACCCGGGCGACTCGTTCTACATCCCGTTCGAGAAGGTCGACGTCCTCGCCCTGCCTTCGGCGGCGCCGTGGATGAAACTCAGTGAGTCCGTGGATTACCTACGTGCCATGGCGCCACGCGTCGCGGTGCCCATCCATCAGGCCATCCTGTCCGACGCGGGGACCGGCATCCACTACTCACGATTGAGCGAGATGAAGGACGCGGCAACCGAATTCGTCGTAGTCGATCAGGAGTCCGCGGCCGAGTTCTGAAAGATGTGCAGTTGACGGCACATCGTCGCGTTTCAGCCGGTCCCGCATGTCGGCGACCAACACCGCGGGGAAGTCGAGCCCCAAGGTGATCGTGGCGGCAAAGCGGGATGTTCGGGCAGCGCCCCGAGGGCGGCTGCAGTGCCGCTGCTGCAGCCTCCACCGAGAACGAATCCGGGAGCTGTTGCGCGAGAAGATGTTCGGTGCAGTCCCGAGCGCATCCTCAACTGGCACAACCGGTGGGAGGCCGGTCGAGGCATGAGGTCCCCAGGTCCTTCCCAATCAATGGTCGGGGCGCTTCCGCCGGAGCCCTTTCCGATCGGTGGTCGAGGTGCGAGGCGCCCAAGGTCCTTCGCCGATCGATGGTCGAGGTGCGAGGCGCCCCAGGCGCCGAGCCGTTCATCGGTGGTCGAGGTGTGAGGCGCCCCAGGCGCCGAGCCTCGAGACCCTGCCGAACCCACGCTGAAACCCCACCATCAAACCCGTACGAAAAAACTTTCGACAACCCCTTGCCAACCCGACAAACCCGACATATACTCGAACACAACAGCACACAAACACATGTGCGCTATCGCCGGGGGGTGACAATCATGGTCGACACCGCACTGCCCGACGTTTCTGGGTTGTCGACCACCCAGAAACTCGCCCTCGCCCACACGCTGATGGACGAGTTGGCCACCGATGATTTGACCGGCCTGTCCAACGATGACCTGGTGTCGGTCGCGCAGTCCACCGAACGGTTGATCACCCGCGTCACCGTCCAAGGCGATCGGCAGATCGTCGAGTTCTCCGACCGCCATCTGGCCCGCGAGTACGGGTTCGGGTCGATCATCGACGCCATGATCGGCTTGTTGCGTGTGTCGGAACCGTGGCGGCGGTGGAAACAACTCAAAGCGACCGCCACCTTCCACACCGTCACCGGCGAGGTTGCTGCGCCGAAATATCCGGCGTTGGCTGAGGCGATGGCCTCCGGTGCGGCCGGCCCCTCGCATGCGGCGGTGGTGATCGATGTGTTGGACCGCATACCTACGACAGTGCCGTTCGACGAGAAAATGTCGGCCGACGCCACGATGGCCGGGTTCGCCCGCACCCACACCCCCCTCGGATCTGCGGATTTTGGGGGCACGGGTGTTGGCGCACCTCGACCCCGACGGTGAGTTGACCGACGATGCTGATCGGCAACGCCACCGCCAGATCCGCATCGGGCGGCAGAACGCCCAAAAAATGAGTGGCCTGTCGGGGCAGATGACTCCCACTCTGACCGCGCACCTCGAAGCAGTACTCGCCGCGTGGGCGGCGCCTGGAATGAACAATCCCGCCGATCCGGAGTCCCCGACCGGTAGTCGCGAGGATGCCGACCCCGACCAGGTGGCGGCTGCCGCGGCCCGCGATCACCGTGATCAGGTGCAACGCAACCATGATGCGTTGGAAGCAGTCCTACGCGCCGGACTCGATGTCGGACTCGGCCCGCACTCGCATCGCGGCCTACCACCGCATCTGATCATCAAAGCATCGCTGTCGGAGTTGATTGCGCAGACCGGGATGGGCGTCACGGCGACCGGCACCCTCCTCCCAATCCGGGATGTGATCGCGTTGGCTGCCCACAGTCAGCCGTGGTTGGCGGTGTTCGACGACCACACCAGTCTTCCGCTGTATTTGGGTCGGGCGAGGTTAGCGAGCCAGGGGCAGCGGATCGCCCTGTTCGCCAAAGACGGCGGTGAGTACTGCTCGTTTCCCGGGTGTACTCAACCTGCCGCGCACGTCGAAATTCATCACGCCACCAAAGATCATGCGAAAGGCGGACTCACCAACATCGGTGACCTCGCCCCCGCCTGCGGCAAACACAACCGGATGGTCGGCGACAAACCCGGACAATTCACGACCGGCATCTATCGGGACGGGCCGTGGGCCGGACGATGCTGGTGGCGCACAAACACGCCCGTCGGCGCAGCCGAACCGAACCCGAAACGCACCAACGCACTACCGGATGTCGGGGCCACCTACGCTGCGGCACTCGCGCGTATCCGCGCGGAATTGCACCCACCACCCGACCCACCACCACGTGCGGCCGCTGCTGCCGATACCGATCTCGCCACAAGCGACGACCGGGACTCGATGCTGCCCACCAACCGAATCCGCCGCAGCCGAATCCCGATCGGACACGGATACTACGACCTCGTCGAAATCCTCCACCCTGATCCCAGCCCGGACTCGCTGGTCGAAACTCGACTCGCCCAGCTCCTCGGCGACTGCGGGTTCTAGACCGTCACGTGCTTCGGTGTGGGGTTGGAAACCAGCAGCGGTGCAACAGGTCTCGAGGCTCGTCGCTAACGCTCCTCGGCACCTCGACCACCGAGAGAACGGCTCGTCGCTAACGCTCCTCGACACCTCGACCACCGGAAGGAAAGCGCCACCGGGCAGTTCGACCACCGGGATGAAAGCGCCACTGGGCTGCTCGACCACCGGGACGAAAGAGCTCCTCCGCAAATCCATCGCAGAGGAATTGGGAGACACGCCCTGCGGGGTGGGTACCGCTGACCGGTGTTCGGCACGGAACGCCGACAGCCCGCCCGTCCACAGTGATCCTCGATGTGCACGGCGCCTTTAGCGTCTGCGTTCACTCGATCATTCACGGGCCGTTAGAGTTTCGACGGTGCTGCGACGGCGCACGCCATTCCGCGGCGACGATCGCCCGGTAAAAGCCGAAACCGGCCGGCCCGGCTTCGTCACCGACCTCGACCGGGGCCGACCAACGCGATCTACGCCGGTGGGGCGAAGAACTCCAGTGCGATGTTGTCGGGGTCGCGGAAGGAGATGCCCGACCCGTACGCCGCGTGCTTGATGCCGCCGTGGGCGATGCCGAGCTCGTCGAGCCGGGTGCACCACCGCTCGAGGTCGTCCTGTCCGACCGCGAACGCTACGTGGTCGAGTCCGGTGCGCTTCTCGCTGAACACCTCCGACGGCGTCGAGTCGGTGTGGGTGTGCAGACCGAACAGCGTGCCGCCGTCGAGGGCGTACACGGCGTGGTGGAACGCGCCGGACTCCTCGTCCTCCTCGAGGACGGGCTCGGCGCCGAACAGGCGGCTGTACCAGGACCGGCTGATCTCCAGGTCGGCGACGGTGATCGCAACGTGGGTGAGGGCGGGGAAGCCGGGCATGGAGAACTCCTGACGTCGGTGCGGGTCTCCTGTCGACGCTAGGTCGAACAGGGGAGTCCCCGAAGCACTTTCGTCGGCAACTCGTCGATTGGACAGGTGCGTCCGACCCGCCCGGGTCCGTCTCAGTCCGCGGCGAGCGCGGTGAGTACCGCGTCGTGCAGCAGTCCGTTGCTGGCCACCGCGTTGCCACCCCGGGGGCCGGGCGTCCCGTCGAGCGCGGTGAAGCGTCCACCGGCCTCTCGGACGAGGATGTCGAGGGCCGCGAGATCCCACAGTGAGACCTCGGGCTCTGCGGTGATGTCGACCGCGCCCTCGGCGACGAGACAGTAGTTGAAGAAGTCGCCGTATCCGCGCACCCGCCACACCTCGTCGGTGAGCGCGATGAACTTGTCGCGGATGCCTGCCTGCGCCCACCCGGACAGACTGGAGAACGCCAGGCTCGCCGAGGCCACGTCGGCGACGCCCGACACCGACAACGACCGGGTGCGGCCGTCGAACTCCGCGAACGCACCCTGGCCCTGCGCTGCCCACCAACGCCGACGCAGCGCGGGCGCCGAGACCACACCGACCGTCGGAACGCCGTCGACGAGCAGCGCGATCAACGTTGCCCACACCGGAACACCGCGCACGAAGTTCTTGGTCCCGTCGATCGGGTCGATCACCCACTGGCGTCCCGATCTCGTCGCCTCGCCACCGAACTCCTCGCCGAGTACGACGTCGTCGGGACGCCGGCGCGACAGGTGCTCGCGGATCATCTCCTCGCAGGCCAGATCGGCGTCGGAGACCGGGGTGAGGTCGGGTTTCTGCGACACCTGTAGGTCCAGCGCCCCGAAACGCGCCATGGTGAGATCGTCGGCGGCGATCGCCAGCGACAGCGCGATACCGAGGTCGGAATCGTCGGATTCGGGAACGGGGTGGGAGGTCACGCGCGAAAGCCTAACGCGGAGGCCGGGCCCGGTAGGGTGGCCGTCATGTGGATCACCGTCACGATCGCCATCCTCCTGGCGGTCATGGCCGTCGCGATGATCATGCAGATGCGTGGCCGCCGGGTCGGCGGCATCGGAGGCAGCGCCCGCGGCGGTACCGGCCTGGTGCAGGGAACGATGACCCTCACCGGGGTCAGCGAGCGACCCGAGGCCGACAGCAAGGGCGAGGCGTTCTGCACCGTGTCGGGCACCATTGTCGGTCCGGGCACCCGACCGGCCGAGGTCTACGGGACGATGGTGCTCGAACAAGGCCAACCGTGGCCGCAGATCGGCTCCGAACACCCGGTGGTCTACAAGCCGGGCAAGGCCGAGACCAGTTGGCATTTCGGTGAACTCCCGCCGCAGCCGCAGGTCCCGGGGGAGATGCCGCCGCCGACGTCCTGACGGCGCGTCCCAGCCGGTACCCTGAATAACCGTGCATCCCGACGTGACCGCAGATCTCGAATCCCTCGACACCACCCTCACCACCGTGGAGAAGGTGCTCGACGTCGACGAACTGCGCCGTCGGATCGAAGAGCTCGAGATGCAGGCTTCCGACCCCGAATTGTGGAACGACCAGGAGCACGCGCAGAAGGTGACCAGCGAGCTCTCCCACGCCCAGTCGGAGTTGCGACGGGTCACCGAATTGCGTCAACGGCTCGAGGACATGCCGGTGCTGTACGAGCTCGCCGAGTCCGAGGAGGGTGAGGAACGCACGAGCGCGCTGGCCGACGCCGACGCCGAACGGGCCTCGCTACGGACCGACATCGCCGCGATGGAGGTCAAGACCATGCTCGCCGGCGAGTACGACGCGCGTGACGCACTGGTCAACATCCGATCCGGTGCCGGTGGCGTCGACGCCGCGGATTGGGCCCAGATGCTGATGCGGATGTATGTGCGGTGGGCCGAGCAGCACGGCTACGGCGTCGAGGTCTATGACACGTCCTACGCCGAGGAAGCGGGCCTGAAGTCGGCGACCTTCGCCGTCAAGGCCCCCTACATGTACGGCACCCTCTCGGTCGAGCAGGGCACCCATCGTCTCGTCCGGATCAGCCCGTTCGACAACCAGGGCCGCAGGCAGACCTCCTTCGCCGAGGTCGAGGTGCTGCCCGTGGTGGAGACCACCGACCACATCGACATCGACGAGAACGAACTGAAGGTCGACGTCTACCGCTCCTCGGGCCCCGGCGGCCAGTCGGTCAACACCACCGACTCCGCGGTGCGTCTGACGCACCTGCCCACTGGCATCGTCGTCACCTGCCAGAACGAGAAGAGTCAGCTGCAGAACAAGGCGTCGGCGATGCGGGTGCTGCAGGCCAAACTCCTCGAACGCAAGCGTCAGGAGGAGCGCGCCGAACTCGATGCGCTCAAGGGCGACGGCGGATCGAGCTGGGGCAACCAGATGCGCTCCTACGTCCTGCACCCGTATCAGATGGTGAAGGACCTGCGGACCAACGTCGAGAGCAACAACCCGACCGCCATCCTCGACGGCGACATCGACCAGTTCATTGAGGCGGGCATCCGCTGGCGAATGGCCGATGTCGAGGCCTGAGTTGCTCGCGGCGGCGAGTCCGCATCACGTCCTTGCTGCGACCAGTCCGCAGAACGCGACCGAGCAGCTCATCGGGTCCATCTACGTCTGGCTGGTCACCAACGGGCTGCAGATGGTCACGTGGGTCCTCGGCGGCCTGATCGTCATCCGTCTCATCCGATGGTCGGCGGCCAAGTACGCCGCGCGCGTCGACAGCAGCTTCCACAACAGCGACCTGATCGTCCAGACCGAGGACACCAAACATCGTCGGGCCCTGGTCGATGTGGTCGCGTGGGTGCTGATCGTCGTGGTCATCGCGATCGTGCTGATCCGCTTCCTGGTGATCCTCAACGTGCCCATCACCGGTCTGACCGGCCCGGGTGCGGTGATCGGTGCGGCCCTCGGCTTCGGTGCGCAGCGCGTGGTGCAGGACATCCTGGCCGGGTTCTTCGTGGTCGCCGAGAAACAGTACGGGTACGGCGACGTGGTGAGTCTCATGGTCACCGGTGGCCAGAACGCCGACGGCACCGTCGAGGACGTCACCCTGCGCGTGACCAAACTGCGCACCAGCGAGGGCGAGGTCATCACCGTGCCCAACGGCCAGATCATCAAGGCCACCAACCTGTCCAAGGACTGGGCGCGGGCGGTGGTGGATGTCCCGGTGCCGGCCAAGGCCGACATCGGACTCGTCAACGAAACCCTCGACCGGGTGGGCCGCGAGTTCTACGCGACCGCGCGTTGGCACGACCTGCTCCTCGACACACCGTCGTCACTCGGGGTCACCGACCTCGAACTGGACGCGATCACCGTCCGCATCGTCGCGCGGACGCTGCCCGGCAAACAGTTCGAGGTGAGCCGGGCTCTGCGCGTGTCGATCGTGCGCGCTCTCGCCGCCGAGGGCATCACCGTCGCCGCCGGGCACGACGCCCAGTCCGGTGCCGCCCCGCCGGCGACACTCGCCGACACCGTGAGCGCACCCGGCACCTACGGCCGTACCGACCGGGACGGGGGAGCCTGATGGCCGACCGAGAACTGCCCGGCGACAAGACGCCCGAGAACACGCCACCAGGTAAGACGCCTGGTGACCCGACGCCCGCCGGTGAGGGCGAGCCCCGCCACCTGTTGCCGGACGACGCCGCGCGGCCCGTGGTGACGCCCGCTGTGACGCCACCGGCCGCGACACCACCGCCCGCCGCGACACCACCGCCCGCCACGGCACCACCCGCCACGCCGGCTGCGACCAGGCGCACCCATGCCCCCGTCGACCCCATCGTCGACACCGACCAGATCCCGATCGTCACCGACGACGACGCCGAGTCCGACACCGGTGCCCGCGCGGCCACCGATCCCACACCAGCGACGCCGCAGCGCCGTGGGTGGCGAGACCGGAACTGGAAGCACATCAAGGGCACTCGCGTGCGCTCCGGCACGGCGATCCTGGTGGTCCTGTTCGTGGCGTGCTGGGTGATGTACGGATACACCTCGCAGCGCTACGCCCCGCCGGAGCAGCCGTCCACCGGCCGGCAGGTGGTGCGCACGAGCGAGCCGACCTATCGGGAACCGACGACCAGCTATTCGTCGACGACCTCGTCGTCGGTGTCCTCGTCGGACTCGGGCGAGTCGTCGGTGCAGTCCGGCGCGCCAGGTGCGGGGGAGGAGTCGTCGACAGGGCAGTCCTCGGCGCCGAGCGGTGGTCTCATCCCCGGCTTCCGGATGCCCTGGGAGACGACGACCACCACCACCGTGCCGACGCGCTGAGACGTGCGACCGACCGGCGCGTGAGCGAGGTCAACGCGCCGCACGTCCGCCTGAACGGGACTCTCAGGCGTCGTCGTTACACTGGCTCCCTGTGATCACGCTGGACAACGTCACGATGAAGTACAAGGCCTCCTCGCGGCCGGCTCTGTCAGAGCTGTCCCTCGAGGTCGAGAAGGGCGAGTTCGCGTTCCTCATCGGGCCCTCCGGATCGGGGAAGTCGACCTTCTTCCGCTTGTTGCTCAAAGAGGACAAGCCGACCTCCGGCCAGGTCTACGTTGGCGACTTCCACGTCAACACCCTCAAGGGCCGTCTGGTACCCAAACTGCGCCAGTCGATCGGCTGCGTGTTCCAGGATTTCCGGCTGCTGCAACAGAAGTCGGTCGCCGACAACGTCGCCTTCGCCTTGGAAGTGATCGGCAAACCGCCGTCGATGATCCGCAAGGTGGTGCCCGAGGTCCTCGACTACGTGGGTCTGGAGGGCAAGCTGGACCGCATGCCCTACGAGCTGTCGGGCGGTGAGATGCAGCGTGTGGCCATCGCCCGCGCGATCGCCAACCGGCCGCTGGTGCTGCTGGCCGACGAGCCCACCGGAAACCTCGACCCGGAGACCAGCGAGGAGATCGTTGACGTCCTCGATCGGGTGAACCGGCGCGGCACGACGGTGGTGATGGCCACCCATGACCGGCACATCGTCGACGCGATGCGCCGTCGGGTCCTCGAATTCGACAACGGGCGGCTGGTCCGCAACGACGAGCAAGGCGTCTACGGCATCGGCTGAGCGACCAGTGCCGATCCGGTTCGCGTGCACGCGATGCCGAGAACCGTCGGCGCATCCGCGCGAGCCCCCACGACCAGAAGGACATCCGAGCAGCCATGCGAGCTCAATTCATCTTCAGCGAGGTCTTCAACGGCTTCCGCCGCAACCTGACCATGACGGTCGCGATGATCATCACCACCGCGATCACCCTGGGCATGTTCGGCGGCGGGCTGTTGGTGATCCAGATGGCCGACAAGAGCCAGAAGATCTTCCTCGACCGCGTCGAGATGCAGTTCTTCCTCAACGAGGACGTCTCCAAGGCCGACGCCAACTGCCGCAATGCCCCGTGCACCACGCTGCGCGCCGACCTCGAGAAGCAACCCGGCGTCGGATCGGTCACCTACGTCAGCCCCGAAGAGGGCTATCAGCAGGCGAAGGAAATGTTCGAGGAGACCTCGCCCGAGATCGCCGATCAGATCACCCAGGACACCTTCTCGCAGGCGTCGTTCAAGGTCCGGATGTCGGATCCGGATCGTTTCGACGACGTCTACAACGCCTTCTCGGGCCGCCAGGACCTCGGCGTCGAGGGCGCCCTCGATCAACGTGAACTCGTCAAACGGATCTTCGGGGTGCTCGACGGGGTGCGCAACGCCGCGTTCTCGGTGGCCGCGATCCTCGCGGTGGCCGCGATCCTGCTGATCGTCAACACGGTGCAGATCGCGGCGTTCACCCGGCGGACCGAGGTGTCGATCATGCGATTGGTCGGCGCGACCCGCTGGTACACCCAGCTGCCGTTCCTCCTCGAGGCGATGCTGGCCGCGTTCATCGGGTCGTTGCTCGCGATCGGTGGGTTGTTCCTGGCCAAACTCTTCTTCTTCGACAGAGCCCTGGCCGGTTTGTACGGGGTCAACATCGTGCCCAGGGTGACGATCGGCGACGTGTTGTTCGTCTCGCCGTGGCTCGTCATCGGCGGAATTGTGTTGGCAGCGGTGACCGGATATGTCACGCTGCGTGTCTACGTTCGCGAGTGAAGGAGGTGAGACGGCCGACATGGTCAAGGAGAAGGGGCGCAATCTGATCGCGTCCAATCGCAAAGCGCGACACAATTACACGATCCTCGACACCTACGAGGCCGGCATCGCCCTGCTCGGCACCGAGGTCAAGAGTCTACGGGAGGGCAAGGCTTCCCTGGTCGACGCGTTCGCGACCATCGACGACGGTGAGGTCTGGCTGCGTGGACTGCACATCGCCGAATACGGCAGTGGTTCCTGGACCAATCACGCGCCGCGACGGAATCGCAAGCTGCTGATGCATCGTCGTGAGATCGACAACCTCGTCGGCAAGATCCGCGACGGCAACCTGACCCTGGTGCCGCTGTCGATGTACTTCAGCGACGGGCGGGCCAAGGTCGAACTCGCACTCGCCCGCGGTAAGCAGGCACACGACAAGCGCCAGGACATCGCGCGGCGCACCGCGCAACGCGAGGTCGCCCGCGAGATCGGCCGCCGCGTCAAGGGCATGTGATTGCGTGAGGCCGACCTCGACGCACTCGCGCCGGAGGATGTCGCACCGGCGGCTGCGCGCAGCGGTCGTGATCGTGACCCTGGTTGTGCTGGCGCTCGGGTGCACGCCCGAGGGAGACGACACCGTGCGCATCGGCGGTGACGGGCCGGCGATCGACGGAGTGCCGGCGACCCCGCCGATGGGCTGGAACAGTTGGAACAGCTTCGGCTGCACCATCACCGAGCAGATCGTGCGCGCGCAGGCCGACGCACTGGTGTCCTCGGGCCTGGCAGCCAGGGGATATCGCTACGTCGTCGTCGACGACTGTTGGATGGCGCCCGATCGCAACCCCGGCGGGCAACTCGTCGCCGACCCCGTGCGCTTTCCATCCGGGATGGCCGCGCTCGCCGACTACGTGCACGCCCGCGGGTTGAAGTTCGGGATCTACGCCGGCGCACGCGAGAAGACGTGCGCGCAGTTCGGCGGAACCTATCCGGGTACCGCCGGCAGTGGGGGTCACGAGCTCACCGACGCGCGCGCCTTCGCCTCGTGGGACGTCGATTTCGTCAAATACGATTGGTGCTTCGGTGACTCGGCGCACGACGACCAGGTCGCCTCGTTCACCGCGATGCGTGACGCGATCCGATCCACCGGACGCCCCATGGTGTACAGCATCAACCCCAACAGCGGAATCGCCGGATCGGTGCCCGGAGCCCAATTCGATTGGGGCGGTGTGGCAACCATGACGCGTGCCACCAACGACATCTCGCCGGTGTGGACCACTCGGCCGGCCGGTGCCGATGCGACACCGACATCGGGGTACCAGGGGGTCCGCGACATCATCGACGCCGTGGCCCCGATCGGCGCACGGGTTGCCGACGGCAGCTTCGTCGACATGGACATGCTCGTCGTCGGTGTCGGCAACGCGTTGACCCCGGCGATGGAGCGCACCCAGATGTCGATGTGGGCGATGATGGCCGCCCCGCTGATGGCCGGCAACGACCTCACCGCGATGAGCACCCGCACCCGCGACATCCTCGCCAACGAGGCCATCATCGGCATTGATCAGGACGACCGCGTGCGCGCCGGCGCCATGGTCGGCGACAACCCGGAGATCTGGAGCCGCGCTCTGGGTTCCAAGGGCCTCGTGGTCTCGATGACCAACCGTGCCGACCATCCCCGCACATTGACGGTGAGCTTGTCGAGCCTCGGGCTGACCGGCGACTCGTCGGTGTCGGGGGTCGACGCATGGACCGGGCGCCGGTATCAGGCGGAGGGCGGCGAGTTGTCGGTGCCCGTGGGCGTCGACGACACCGCCGTGCTGTCGATCCAGTGACGGTTTCCGCGAGGACTGGATGCGGGCGAGTAACTGCCGGGCGAGCGCCGACGGAAATGGGAATGAACCGCGCGCGTCCGGTTGTTATAATGAACTGCTCGCCGAGAAATCGGAGGGCACCTGTCTCGGGGCTGATCGGTTTCGACTCTGTACGCCGAGGCGGGGGAAGCGTGTCGGTGCAGGCCAGAGACCACCGTATAAGCGTCGCGGCAACCAATTAAGCGCCGATAAGAATCAGCGCGACTACGCCCTCGCTGCCTGACAGCGGGCCCGTAGTCTGTCGGCCCGGACTCTGCTCCCAAGTCCGGTGCCGGCATCATCTTTGGGAGCTCACCGTTCGCACCGGTCGCGGGTGCGAAGGGGACAACCAACAGCGACTGGGATCGTCATCTCGGCTTGTTCACGTGACCGGGAGATCCGAGTAGAGACCCAGTGAACTGCACACGGAGAAGCCCCGCCAACCCGACGGAGGACCCGGGTTCAATTCCCGGCAGCTCCACGATCGACAGCGCCCCACCTGCTCGCAGGTGGGGCGCTGTCGTTTCTCGACGGTGGTGCCGCCGGGGCGGTTCAGACCTGGGAGCCGGTGTAGACGCGCCCCAGGCCCAGGTTGCCCAACACGGTGTTGATGGCCGCACGCATGTCGGTGGCCTCCACCCGCATCAGGTGTTCGGCGTCGAGGTCGTCGAAGTCGATGCCGGGATCCCCGGTCGATGACGACCTGCTCGGCCGCGCCGTGCGCGCCGCTTACCAACGCAACGTGTTGGTGGCAGCCGCAGGCAACGCGGACAAGGATCGCTGCCCTCAGAATTACGGCGTCGACCCGAACGTCGGGAAATGTGACCGCCGACGACGAGCCGGCGTCGACCTCACTGACCGGTCCGTGGGTCTCGGTCGCCGCCCCCGGCGATAACGTCGTCTCATTGAGCAGCACCGGCTCCGGGCTGGTCAACCGGCAGGTCATCAAGGGTGCCCAATCATCGTTCAACGGAACGAGCTTCGCCGCCGCAGTGGTGTCCGGGGTGGTCGCCCTCGTCCGCGCCGAGCGCCCCACCATGTCTGCCGGTGAGGTGATCGAACTGATCAAGCGCACCGCCCACACAGGTGGACGGGGGCCCGACGTGGCGACCGGGTACGGTCTGGTCGACCCGATCGCTGCCGTCGACCCCGACCAGCCTCACGCGTCGAACACCGTGCTGCAGAAGCAGATCGCCGGGCCGGTCCCGCCCGACCGGGCCGCCACCCGGACACGCGACATCGCGCTCGTCGTCGGCGGGATCAGTGTCTTCCTCATCGCCGCCGCCTGGGCGTTGTTCACACCGCTGCGGCGCATGCGTGACGAGAAGACCGCCTACCGCGACATTGACGAGCACTGACCTTACGCATCCCACCGCGCACCGATATTGCGGCGAGGGGTGGCCGGTCTAGCGTGGCTCGCCGGTGGCGAGCTTCCGATCGCCCGCGCGCATCAGCGCGCTCCCGTCACCGCCACCGACCGCACCGATGGCGACGCGTCCGGCGCGGATGGCGGCATCGAGATCGACGCCGGTGTCGATGCCGCAGTCGCGCAACAGATAGACGAGATCCTCGGTGGCGATATTGCCGCTCGCACCGGGTGCGAAGGGGCATCCGCCGAGTCCGCCGACCGAGGCATCGAGCCGGGTGATGCCGGCCTGCACGGCGGCGTAGGCACTCGCCAACCCGGTACCCCGCGTGTTGTGGAAGTGTGCGCCCAGCGGCAGATCACCGATCAACGGGAACACCTGTGCGGCAAGCTCAGTCACCCGTCTCGGGGTCGTCGTGCCGATGGTGTCGGCGATACTGATGCGGTCGGCGCCCGCCGCCACCGCGTGGGTGACGATCGCGGTGACCCGCTCCGGCGGCGTCGGGCCGTCGAACGGGCAGTCCCAGGCGGTCGCAATGATCACCTCGAGTGTGGCTCCCGCGTCGTGGGCGATACCGACGATCTCGTCGATCAGTGCCGTCGACGCGTGGGTGTCGCGTCCGACATTGGCCCGGCTGTGTGAATCAGAGGCCGAGACAACATATTCCAGAGTGCTCACACCGGAGTCGAGCGCACGGCGGGTGCCGTTGACCGAGGCGATCAACGCCGAGAACCGCACATCGGGAAACTCGCCGAGGTGCGTGCAGAGGTTGGCGGCATCGGCGAGTGCGGGTACCTTGCTGGGTGAGACGAACGCGGTCACCTCGACCTCGGTCACCCCGGTATCGCAGATGGCTTGCAACAGTTCCACTTTGGCGTCGAGTGAGATCGGCTCCTCGATTTGCAATCCGTCTCGCATGGCGACGTCGCGGAGGGTGACGTTCATCAGATCACGCCCTGTTCGTGGAGTTCGTCGACCTCGGAGTCCGTCAATCCCAACAGATCGGTGAACACCGCCTGATTGTCGTGACCGGGCACCGGTGGCCCGGCATTGCGGATTCGACCCGGGGTGTCGCCGAAGCGGGGCACCACACCGGGGCCGTGGACCACCCGGCCCACCCGGGCGTCGTAATGCTCGGCAATCATCCCGCGCGCCTGCAGATGGGGGTCGGCGACGACCTGTTCGATCGTGTTCACCGGCCCGACCACGACTCCCGCCGCCGAGAGCACCTCGGTGAGCTTGTCGGCCCCGTGCTGCGCCGACCACTCTCCGATGCGGGCGTCGAGCTCATCCTGATTGCGTCCTCGGGCAGCGTGGTCGGCGAAGCGCGGGTCGGCGGCGAGTTCGGGCTGTCCCATCGCCGCGCACAGCCGGGCGAACACCGAATCCTGGTTGGCGGCGATGATCACGTGGGTTCCGTCGGCGGTCGGATACAGATTCGATGGGGCGATGCCGTCGAGACGGGTGCCCGACGGCCCCCGCACGATACCGCCCATATCGTAGTCGGCCATCGTCGACTCCTGCACCGCCACACATGATTCCAGCAGTGAGGTGTCGACGACCTGCCCCTTGCCGGTGACGGTCCGGCGGTAGAGTGCCGCGAGTGCGCCCTGCGCGGCGTACATTCCGGCGAGGGTGTCGCCCAGCGACAGCGACAGTCTCGGCGGGAGTTGCCCGGGGTAGCCGTTGATGTGGCGCAGCCCGCTGGCGGCCTCGGCGACCGAGGCATATCCCGCGCGCGCCGCGTCGGGCCCGGTCTGGCCGTACCCCGACACCCGCACCACGACCAGTCCCGCGTTGTGCTGCCACAACACCTCGGGCCCGATCCCGAGCCGTTCGAGTGTTCCGGGCCGAAAATTCTCGACGACGATGTCGGCGCGCTGGGCCAATCGCAGGAACAATTCGCGTCCGCGGTCGTCGCGCAGATCGAGGGTGATCGCCCGCTTGTTGCGGGCGTGCACCGTCCAGTAGAAGCGCTGGCCCTCGACCTCGGCCTGCCCCCAGGTGCGGATCGGGTCCGGCCGATCGGGTGGCTCGATCTTGATGACCTCGGCGCCCATGTCGCCGAGCAGGCGAGCGGCATGGGGGCCCGCGATCAGGGTGCCCAGTTCGAGCACGGTGATGCCGTCGAGTGGTCCCGTCGGTTCCGTGTCCGGGGTGATGGTCGGCGGGGAGTCGGGGTCGTCCATGCCACCAGTGTGTAACCAATCACGGTCCAGAAGCAATCCCGGCTGAGCTCGTCACAGGCCGTTGACGTGCCGCGATGCCCTGACAACCGGAAAAAACTGAAAATGAACCCAGAATTTGTTTTTCGTGTCACACTGGCACGACGCGCCCTTCGGGTGGCGTGAGTGTCGGGAGCGGACGAGGACCCGGATCGGGTCGGCGGGGACACCGGAGTGGCGATGCGTGTGAGCGAGCGGGGCCGAGTGGCGGGCATGCTGGGCTCCTCGGTGTCGACCCTCGGGCGCCTACTCGATCTCTTCGCGACCTCGGTGGGGTTCGGCGTCGCAGACGTGGTTCGGGGCCGGTTCCCGGTGCGTGAGGCCTACCGGCAGATGGTGTTCTTCGCGGGGGTCGCCGCGATCCCCGCCGCGTTGGTGGCGATCCCGTTCGGCGTGATCATCTCGGTGCAGGTGGGCAGCCTGACTTCGCAAATCGGGGCGTCCTCGATGGCCGGCGCGGCCGGTGCGCTCGGGGTGCTGCGGCAGGGTGCCCCGATTGCCACCGCACTGCTGCTGGGCGGTGCGGTCGGCTCGGCGGTTGCCGCCGACCTGGGGTCGCGGACGGTTCGTGAGGAGATCGACGCCCTGCGCACCATGGGTATCGACCCGGCGCGGCGGGTGATCGCCCCGCGCCTTGCGGCTGTGGCCGTGATCGCACCCCTGATCTGTGTGGAGATCGTCTTCGTCGGTGTGGCCACCGGATATTTCGTCAACGTCGCGTTCCAGGGCGGTGCGGCCGGCAGCTATCTCGGGTCGTTCGGCGAGTTCGCGGGCCTCGTCGATCTGTGGGCGGCGCTGGGCAAGGCCGAGATCTTCGGTCTGGTCGTCGTCGCCATCGCCTGTCAGCGTGGGATGGAGGCGCGCGGCGGTCCGCGCGGGGTCGCCGACGCGGTCAACGCCGCCGTCGTACTCAGCGTGGTCGCCAGCTTTGTGCTCAATCTCCTTGCCACCCAGCTGCTGTCGATGTTCGTGCAGACGAAGGTCGGGTGATTGCCGATGCTGGGACTCGAGGTGTACCTCGCCGCCCACCCGCGGGTGCGCCGGCTCGGCGCGATCACCGGAGCGCCGGCGCGGCTGCTGGCGCAGCTCGGCCATCAGTTGCGCTTCACCGC
This sequence comes from Gordonia polyisoprenivorans, assembly GCF_017654315.1. Classification (NCBI taxonomy): domain Bacteria; kingdom Bacillati; phylum Actinomycetota; class Actinomycetes; order Mycobacteriales; family Gordoniaceae; genus Gordonia; species Gordonia polyisoprenivorans. Next base: position 4,606,259 of record NZ_CP072203.1, on the reverse strand, counting down.
ACAGGTGCTCGGCGCCATGCCGCACGCGCTGCGTCACTATCGTCGCCAGACGTTGGCCGTCCTCGGTGACATGATGTGGGGCAACGGCACGGTCATCGTGGGCGGTGGGACCGTCGCGGTGCTGGTGGTTCTCGGGGCGTCGGTGGGTGGCTCCATCGGGGTCGAGGCCTTCGGTTCACTGGACATGTTCGGCATGGGTCCGCTCACCGGTTTTCTCTCCGCGTATGCCACCACCCGCGAGATCGCACCCATCGTCGTGGCGATCGGGTTCGCCGCGCAGGCCGGTTGCCGGATGACCGCCGAGATCGGGTCGATGCGGATCGCCGAGGAGATCGACGCACTCGAAGCACAAGCCGTGCAACCGATCCCGTTTGTCGTCAGCACACGTGCCATCGCCGGGGTCATCACCATCATCCCGTTGTTCCTGATCACCTTGATCCTCGCCTACCTCACCTGTGCGCTGGTGGTCACCGGCATGCACGGTCAATCCAGCGGCACCTATGACCACTACTTCACCGCCTTCCTGCATCCGGTCGACGTCGTCTACTCGCTGATCAAGGCGGTGGTGTTCATCGTCGCCGTGGTCCTCGTCCACGGATATCAGGGCTACTACGCCCGCGGCGGACCCGAAGGGGTCGGGACGGCCACCGGCCGCGCCATCAAATTCAGCTTCATCCTCATCGTGGTGCTCGACATGATCTTGACCCTCGTGTTCTGGGGCTCCGACGTCGGATTCAGGTTCTCCGGATGATCGGGCCACCGATCGACGTGTCCGGGCGTGGTCCGTCCACCGGTGTGCTGACCCGGTGGGGCCTCGCGGCGATCGCGGTGCTCGCCGCCATCGCCATACCCGTGACCCTCTACGCGCGCGGAGTCTTCGACGACACCGTCGAGGTGACCGTGACCTCCGATCGCATCTCCGAAGGACTCTCGGCAGGCGCCGACGTCAAATACCAGGGATTGCTCGTCGGGCACGTCGAGTCGATCACCATCGACGATCAGGGGCATCAGCGGATGCGCCTGGCCGTCGACGCCACCCAGGCCGACCACATCGGCGGCCACCTCACCGCGACGTTCGCGCCGTCGAACATCTTCGGTGTGACCGGGATCGAATTGACCCCCACTGCACCGGGACCGGCGCTACGCAACGGACAGATCATTGCGGCGCAGGATGGTTCGTCGGACGTGTCGGCGGTGAGCGTCCTGCGTGACATCGGATCGATCAGCTCCACCCTCACCGGCTCCGAGGTCACCGCGATGATCAACCGGCTCGACGAGGTCGTCACCCAGATCTCGCCGCTGATGCGGTCGGGCTTCGATTTGTTCGCACTCGCGCATCAGCACCAACAGATGCCGTTCGCCCAGATGCTGCGTATCGCCGACGACACCCTGCGCGGTGCGGCCGCGTTGTCGGACCCCTTCGTCAACCTCTTCACCACCCTGGTGGAGAAGACCGCGATGTATGCCGACCCGCAGGAGACGGCCAAGGTCACCGGTGCGCTGACCGGCCTCGTGCAGACCTTCATCACCCTGGGCCAGGTCGTCGGCACCGATCCGGGTGACCTGGCCACCGTTCTCGACGCCTCACTCACTCTCGGGGCCCCGCTCGGCTACACCCTGTCCACCGTGCCCGCAGCAGCCGACGATGCACACGAGCTGATCGGCCGGCTCGACAAGATGCTGCCGCGCGTGGACGGCACCGTGCGGTTACGCCTCGGGCTCACGCTGGAGTCGTTGCCCGCGATCACCTCGGCCTTGCTGGCCGCAGGTGCCGTCCGTACCGGGGGTGGCGGCCGATGAACCGGGTGCGGCCCACGGCCACTGCGGGTTTCGTCCTGTTCGTCGTCGCCATGCTGCTCGCCGGGTGGGTGATCTTCCAGGCGCTCGATCCCTCGGTGCCCGGCGCCGGGCGGACGTTCACCGCCCGCTTCACCGACGTGTCGGGATTGACCGTCGGCAACGACGTCCGCGAACTCGGTGTGCGGGTGGGCAAGGTCGAATCCATCTCGCTGCTCGACGATTCCGGCGACCAGGCCCAGGCGCAGGTGCGCTTCACCGTGAACACCACCACCACGGTCTACGACGACACCCAGATCGCCATCCGCTACCTGAATCTCGTCGGACAGCGGTACCTGGACCTGCAGACCCCCGCAGGTGACTCCACCGCCCCGCAACACGAACTCGCCACCACCGCCGTCATCCCGGCCTCGCGGACCATCGGTTCCTTCGACATCACTGAGATGTTCAACGGGCTCCGGCCGCTGTTCGGCACGTTGCAACCCGACCAACTCAATTCGCTGATGAACAACATCCTGGCGGTGATCGAGGGCCGCGGCCCCGACGTGGGCTCGGTGCTGAACCAGCTGCGTCAGCTCGCCGATGTCGTCTCCGATCGTTCGACGCTCATCGCGACCGTCATCACCCAATTGGGCCGTGTCGCCGGTGAGATCCGGTACAAGTCACCGCAACTCAACGATCTGATCTCCCGGATGGGAGACGCCTTCGGGGTGCTTGCGGCGTCGGCGGACAAGACCCAGGAGTCGATGCGATTGGCCGCGCGCAGTCTCGGGCCCGTACGGCAACTCCTCGAGAGCCTCGATGAGAGTTACTACGGCAACTACGCCACCGTCGATCACCTGCTGCGCACCTGGGTGCCGGCCGTCAACACCGCGACCGCCGCCCTCGGACGACTGCCCGCGCTGATCGACGCGCTCGACGCCACGGCGCACGCCGCGGGGCAGGGTGGTTATCAGTGCGGCTCGGGACAGGCGATCCCCACGCCGCTGACGCGGGTTCTGCTCGCGGGTGTCCCGGTGGTGGTGTGCCGATGACCCGGCGACGCGACGAAGCATCGATGCGGCGCAGGCAATTCCGGCTGGGCATGATCGGCCTCGGGGTGGCGGTCGTGCTCGCCGCGGTGTGCGGGGTCATCTACCTCGACCCGTTCGGCCACCGCGATGTCCTCGTGGCGTTGAGTACCAGCGGCGGCCTGCGATCCGGCGATGAGGTCCGCATCGCCGGTGTGCGGGTTGGTGAGGTGTCGGCGATCGCCCTGCACCCCGATCGCGTCGAGGTCACCATGCGCGTGGATTCCGATGTCGCACTGGGCGATCTGACGTCGGCCGATGTCCGGTTGACCACCGCCATCGGGGGCCACTACGTCGCGTTGTTGCCGGCCGGCCGGACAGCGCTGGGCCACAACATCATCCCGATGCAACGTACGTCGGTGCCATACACGCTCAGTGACGTTCTCGCCGATTCCGGGGCCGTCGTGTCGAAGGTGAACGGACAGACCATCGCCGACACGCTGCGCAAGGTCGATGCCGCGCTGGCCGGACAACCCGACGCGATCCGGCAGATCATCGCCGACACCGAACAACTGACCACCGCGGTCGGGGCGCGATCCGACGACCTCGACGCCGCGGTCGCCCTGAGCGACGAGTACATTTCCGGACTCAACAGCGGGCGCGCCGATCTGGTCGAACTGCTGCGCCTGATCGGCTACGTCGGGGCCAAGGCCTATCAGGTCAAGGCCGAAGGGGTGGAGACCGTGCGGTCGATCGGCGCGCTGTTCGCCTTCATCGCCAAGCCGGTCGATGCCTTCACCGGCACCATCGAACCACCGTTCCGGCAGGTTCTCGACGTCCTCAACACCCTGCGCGCCCAGCCCGCCCGCATCGACGACCTCCTCGGCACACTGACCGCGATCGTCGATCAGATCGGAGATGCCATGGGCGTCACCAACTCCTCGGGTCGGGTGGATCTGTCGTCGGTGGTCGTCAACGCACCGCAGGTGCAGATCACCCCCGATCAGGTGACGGCCGGTGGGCTGTGCGTCCCGAGCCCGGATCGGCGGTGCTGAGATGTCTCGGTCACCGAAGAGGTGGCGCCGGATCATCGTCGGGGTGCTCACGATCGCGGTGATCGTCGCTGCGACGCTGGTCATCGTCGAACGGCGAGCCGGCCACGTGTCGGGGTGCGCGGACATGGCCGACGCCGTCGGCCTCTACCCGGGAAACGACGTCACGATGCGCGGCGTAAGGATCGGCTCCATCACCGCCGTGTCCCCGCAGGCCGGGCACGTGGTCGTGCGGTTCACCCTCGACACGCCCGTCGACTTCCCGGCCGATGTGTCGGCGGTGACCACCTCGGATTCGATCGTCACCGACCGGCACCTGGAGATCCCGTCGGGTCGGACCGCCGGCGCCGCGTGGGACATGAGGCGATGTATTCCGTTGGCGCGCACGCACACCCCGACCAGTGTCAGTGCCGCCTACGCCGCCTTCGACAAGCTCGCCTCCCAGGTCACCGCCGCCGCATCGGAGTCCGGCGAGCGCCGTGAACTGGTGCGCGACAGCATGAATCGCGTCGATGCGACTTTGCGCGGCACCGGCGCGGATTTCAACGCGGCGATCGCCGGGCTCGCCGCGGCGCTGGGCGACCCGGGGCTACGGGATCAACAATTGCGTTCGCTGTTGACCAACGTGGGGGAGCTGACCGATTTTTTCGTTCAGCGCTGGCCGGATCTTCAACTCGGACTGACCAAACTCGGTGAATTCGCCGAGACCTTCGATGCCTGGTTCTCGGTGCTCAATCCGGCCGTCGTCCAGACCACCCAACTGACCCCGTCGCTGTTGCGTCTCATCCGTACCTCCTCGCCGCCGGTGTTCGCCGTCCTCGACGCTCTCATGCCGTTACTCGATCGCATCCCGATGGATCAGATCCTCGCCTTGCTGCGGCGGTTGCCCCTGGTGTCGACAGGAGTCCAACGCATCCTCGCCCGTGGCGCGGCAGTCGGTGGAATCGAGACGGCTCCTCCGGCGGTGCGGGTCACCGCGTCGTCGAGCTCGGCGGTCTGCGCGGCGGTCAACGCGGTCATGGCACAGGCCTGCCGGCCGTCGCCCGGAGCCACCGGACACGTCGACCTCGCGCTGGTCCAACTCGTACTCGCGTCCGCAAGGGGCCGGTGATGATCCGATCCCGATGGTGCGCAGCGTGGGCGGCAGTGCTGGCGAGTCTCACGGTTCTCGTGGCCGCGTGCGGCGTTGCGCCGACCGATCTGCCGTTGCCCGCTACCCGCGTCGACGGTGACAGCTACCCGCTACACATCGAATTCGCCTCGGTACTCAACCTTCCCGCACGCAGCAAGGTGGTCTACAACGGCTCACGGATCGGGGTACTGCGCGGGGTGGGTCTGGCCGAACACGACGGTCGCCGGGTGGCGGTCGCGACCGTCGATCTCTCCGCCGACGTCCGGCTGCCCGCCGGCACGACCGCCGAACTCGTGCAGGCGACCCTGCTCGGCGACTTCTTCATCGCGCTGTCACCACCGGCCGGCGCCACCACCGCGACCATCGCCGCCGGCCAGACGATCCCGCTGTCGAGGACCACGGTGTCACCACAGGTCGAAGATCTTCTCGGAGGTGTGGCCGCACTCGCCAACGGAGGCACCATCGCCACCCTGCAACGCATCATCACCAACGCCAACAAGGCTTTTCCGTCCGACACCACCGAACGTGACGTCGGCATCGAGGTGCTGCGCGCGCTGATCGCGCGCAGCGCGGGTCAGGGCGACGACATCCGGTCGATGATCGATTCGATCGAGACGATCTCGCACACCCTCGACGTCAACCGGTCCCGATTGGCGTTCGCCTTCCAATTCGGGCCGCGACGGGTCAGCGGCGCGGTCTCGGCATTCCTCGGACTGTCGAACGTCTTGAATGCCTTGGGGCCCAAAGTCGTCCCCATCGGCAACCTGATCATCCCGCGCTATGCGACTCTTCAGGGCCTCATCGGGGTCGTCGACCCATTGGTCGCCACGGCCGTACGGCTCGACACACAGGCACCCGCCGACATCCGCCGTCTCGATGACTTGCTCGGCGACCGACTCGTCGCCTGGGCGGGTAACCCGTCGATCGACATCGTCGACGTCACCGAACCCGATGGCCGCAGAACCGGCGGGTCGGCGACCGACACCCGGACCGTCGCCGCGGTTCTCCGGATGATCGGGGCCATGCGATGACCGCACGCCGCACGATCGGGAGCCTGGTGATGCTGGTGGTGGTGTCGATCTCGCTCAGCGCCTACCTCGTCGTCGGCGTCCTGCATCTGCACCCGTTCACCCGATACGACACCGTATCGCTGGAACTCACCGAATCCGGTGGCCTGCAGAATGATTCGTCGGTGCTCTATAACGGCATCCAGGTCGGCACGGTGACCGATCTGCGGACCGGACCCGACGGGCTGCGGGCCACCCTCCGGATCAGGCCCGGTGCGGACGTGCCGGCCGACGCGACGGTGAGCATCGCGAATCTGTCCATGGTCGGCGAGCAGTACGTCGAATTCACCTCGACCACCGGATCGGGCCCGTACCTCACCGACGGTGCCGTGATCGGCAACGGCATCGACCCGGGCGTCTCGGTGGCCGACATGCTGACTTCCATGCACGGACTCACCAGCCAATTCGATCCGGCCACCCTCGAGGAGATCGCGCGGACCATCTCCGAGGGCTGGCAGGGCCGCGACGCCGATCTGGCGACCATCGGCCGATTCTCCTCGCTGACCGCCCGCACGATCGGCACCTACCGATCCGAGTTCTCCGGCCTGTTCGACCACGCACAGGAACTGTTGACGCGCCTCGACGGTGCCCGGATCGGCGCCGTGATGCGCGCCACCGCACCGAAGTTGGCGCACATGAACATTCCGTTCTCCACCTTGTGGAGCCTGCTGCCCGGACTCGCGCAGGCTACTGAGGGCGCCACCGGTTGGTACGACGTGATCATCCCGTTTACCCAGAAGATCGGCGAGTACCTCAACAAGACGATGCCCGACGTCGCCGCGATCATGCGGGTGCTCCAGCCCGCCCTGACCGCAGTCGCACCGGCCGGTCGGGTGAATCTGGCGACCCTGGTCGAGCAAGGATTGCGGATCGTCGACGAGAACGGCGTCCTGCGACTGACCGTGGCGGACCCGCCATGACCGCGCCACCACCGAGCCGCATCGGCCGCCACGAGCCCGAGAATCCCCACCGCCCACCGACACGAACCGAGATGACATGAGTGACACCGACGTTGCCGATACGGACACTGCCGAGGAGCAGGCTGACACGGAGCAGGCCAACACAGCACCGGACGACAGAACACCCGCCGATACCGAATCACCGTACGGGGCAACAGAATCAGACGAGAAGGTGGTAGAAGCCGACCAGCCTCCGGGACGCCGCGCGTCGCTGACGGCCCGGCTGCGTTCGCGGCCGTTCGTGGTGTCGATGATCGTCGCGGTGATCCTGGCGTTGGCAGTCGCGACGGGCGTCGTCGGGTGGCAAGCGCACCAGCGTGGCGACGAGCTCGATGCGTTGCGCGCACAGTCGGCCGACGAGGCGCACGCACGACAACTCGCCTCCGACTATGCGGTGGCCGCCGCGCGGATCGACTACCGCAATTTCGACCCGTGGTTCGCGGCGTTGCGTTCACACGTCAACCAGCCGCTGGCACAGCAGTTCCAGACCAGCGAACCCGCGTTGCGTGATCTTCTCGGGCAACTGCAGTGGGTGTCGACCGGCACGCTCGTCGGCAGCGACATCGCCACCCACAACGACGGCACGTACCACGTTCAGGTCTTCCTCGACGTGACCACCAGTAACGTCCAATCACCGGACGGGGTGAAGACGACTGCGCTATACCCGATAACGGTGGACGGCAAGAACTGGCAGATCACCGACATCAGCGGCGGCATCTCGCCCCTGCCGGGCAAGTGACGGGCACCGAGGTGGATGCCCCGGGAAAGGACGTGATGACAACTCCGCATTCGGCAGATACGGGACTTCTCCCCGACATCACCCTGCGAGACATCCTGTCGGGGCTCGCGTCTCTGCGCCCGGACCTCGGGGGAGTACTGCGGTCGTTGCCGGCGCTGATCCCGCGCCCGCCCGGTCGGCAGATGTCCATCGGGAAGCGTTTCGTCCAGTCCGTCGAGGCCTATCCCGATCGCGATTTCCTGCGCTTCGAGGGGCGGTCGATCACCTACCGTGACGCCAACGCGCACGCCAACCGGATCGCGGACTTCCTGAGTCGGCAGGGGATCTCACGCGGCGACGTCGTGGCCATCGAATCGCGCAACCATCCCGACGTGGTGATCACCATGCTGGCGATCGTGAAACTCGGGGCGATTGCGGGGATGCTCAACTTTCACCAGCGCGGGTCGGTCCTCGAACACAGCTTGGGGCTCATCGGCGCGAAGGTCCTGATCTACCAACCCGATCTCGCCGAGGTGCTCGAGTCCGTACCGGAGTCGGCGCTGCCCGAGGTCCGCCTCGACTTCGCCGAGTTACACGGAGGCGCGGCGCGGTGTTCCCCGCGCAATCCCGCCGTGACCGACTCGATCCCGATGTCGGACAACGCGTTATACATCTTCACCTCCGGAACGACGGGATTTCCCAAGGCCAGCAAGATGAGCCACTATCGGTGGCTCGCGGCGATGTCGGGCATCGGCGGGCTCGGCATTCGGTTGCGCCGCGACGACGTCATGTACACCGCGCTGCCCTTCTACCACAACAACGCACTGACGATCTCGGTGTCGTCTGTGCTCGCCTCGGGTGCGTGCCTGGCGATCGGCCGACAGTTCTCCGCGTCGGGATTCATCGACGAGATCATCGAGAACGACGCGACGGCGTTCTGCTATATCGGTGAACTCTGCCGGTACCTGCTCGCGCAACCGGAGCGGCCCACCGATCGCGCCCACCGATTGCGGGTGGCGGTGGGCAACGGCTTGCGCCCCGACATCTGGGATGCGTTCACCGAACGGTTCGGCATCGACCGCATCGTCGAACTCTATGCCGCGAGTGAGGCCAACATCGGCTTCATCAACGTCCTCGGCATCCCCAAGACGGCCGGCTGGTCGCCCCTGAAATATGCCATCGTCGAGTACGACGAGGACACCGGGCAACCGCGGCGAGGACCCGATGGCAAGGTCGTCAAGGTACCCCGGCATGGGACCGGCCTACTCCTGGCCGAGATCAACCGGCGCGTCCCGTTCGACGGCTACACCGATCCGTCGGCATCGGAGAAGAAGGTCGTCACCGGAGCGTTCACAGCCGGCGACAGGTGGTTCAACAGTGGCGATGTGGTACGCGACCAAGGGTTTTCGCACATCGGATTCGTCGACCGGATCGGCGACACGTTCCGGTGGAAGGGTGAGAACGTGGCGACCACCGAGGTCGAGGCCGTCCTCGATGCCCACCCGGCCGTCGAGGAGGCGGTGGTGTTCGGGGTGCAGGTGCCCGGGGTCGACGGCAAGGCCGGTATGGCCGCGATCAGCCTCACGTCCGGCGCCACGTTCGACCCGGTCGCCTTCGCCGAGCATGTCCGCTCCGGACTGCCCGGATACGCGGTGCCACTGTTCGTCCGGCTTACCGACCATCTCGAGCACACCTCGACCTTCAAGAACATGCGGACACAGTTGCGTACCGAGTCGTTCGGCGACACCGGCGACGATCCCGTGTACGTCCTCGACGGCGACGAATACGTCGAGTTCTACGACGGGTTCGTCACCGCACTCGCCGGACCCCGCGCTGCTGTTCGACCGTCGTGACCGGCGCGGACCGCGAGGATCGCGTTGGCCGCCAGCAAGCCCATCAGCACGATCACCGGCACCCGCCACGAACCGGACAACGCATGTAGGCACGCGAGCAGCACCGGGCCGGTGGCGGCGAGGAGGTAGCCGCCGGTCTGGGCAAAGGTGGACAACGCCGCGATCCGGTCCGGGGTCTTGCCGCGATGGGCGTACAACACCCCCGGAAGTGATTGTCCGCCACCGAGACCGGCGCCGAGAACGGTGGCTGCGACGATCGTGGCCGCGCCGTGGGCGAGGAGCACGCTGGTAAGGCCGAGCGCGCACACCGCGATGACGGCGAGAATGTGTGGCCGGTGCTCGCCACGACGCCCGGCGAGTGCCGGAGCGACGAATCCGCCGATACCAACCCCGACGATGAAACACGACTGGGCCGCGCCGGCCGTGCCGACGGCTGTGCCGCCCGCCACCAGGATCGTCGAGAGCCAGGCGAGGACCGCGTAGAACAACAGCGTCTGAATCCCGAAGAAACACAACAGACTCCACCCGAGCGCGGAGCGGTACGGGGGATCGGTCCGGGCGTGCGCCGTGGCCACGACCGGCCGGCTCGACCGCCACTGTGGGCCGATCGCGACGGCCGCGAGCGCGGCGGGAACGATGGCGACGGCGATCGCCGGTGGCCAACTGCCGGTCGCATGCGCGATCGGCACCATCATCACCGCGACGACCGCCGAACCCACACCCATGCACACGGCGTAGACGCCCATCATGATCCCGGTTGCCGAGGCGGGAAAGCGTGTGCGCACCACGACAGGGATAACGACGTTGATCAGAGCGGTGGCCGCTGCGACGATCGCCGTGCCGAGCAGCAATCCGACAAGGCCGAATGGTCGGACGAGGCAGCCGACGAGCAGGACCGCCGACGCGAGAACCAGGGTGCGGTCGTCGCCCAGGTGTCGGCGCGCCCAGCGGGTAGCAGGGGCGCACACGCCCATCAACGCCGGCGGCAGCACGCCGAGTACCGTCACCGTCGAACTGCCGAACGACGACACCGGGGCCAGTGGCCCGATCTGGCCGAACGCGACCCGACTGTTGAGGCTGACGGCCACGAAGCCGATCACCAGTGCCACCCCGGCACCGGCCGGACCCGCCGCCCGCGATGTCATCGACGCTGTCGTTCGCGTCTGTTCGGTCATCACGCACCCACTTCCGCTCGATGGTTAGGATGGCCTCATCGTGTCCTCTCAAGTGGACTTGAGCGCAACCTCGTGGGGGTGTCGGTGATGACGGTGTCGGACGGCGGGATCTACTCGATCAGTGAGGTGGCCGCGGCCTTCGGTGTCGCGGTCTCGGCATTGCGCTACTACGAGGAGGTGGGGCTGCTCGAGGCCACCGAGCGTCGTGGCCGCGTGCGGTACTACGACCGCGCGGCACTGGCCCGGCTCGCGTACCTACAGCTGTGGCGTGAGGATGGGATGATGTCGATCGAGGCGACCCGCGCGGTCCTCGGCAGCGACACCCTGGCCGACCGGCGCGCGGTCATCACCGACACCCGTGCGCAGATCCGCGACCGCATCGACGGACTTCGACGGGCGGAGGTGGTGCTGACCCACATGCTCGACTGCCGGACCGATCGCGCGCTCGAGTGCCCGATGACCGGTGGCCACATCGCGGCACGGGTCGACGCCGCGCTCGACGGCACCGAACTCGACGACGGATTCCTCCCCGTCCCCGGGCGGGCCGACTGAGCAGGCTCGTTGGGACAGGGCAGGCCCGCTCGGGTTCAGTTCTGGGGCAGGCGTTCTGATCGGCGCGCCAATTCCTCGCGGACGAACGCGAGCGCGGATCCCTGCCACAGGCCCAGATGGTCGAGCATCGGATGGTGCCCACCGGGCACCGACACATAGGTGGCGTCGACGCCACGGTCGCGCATCTCGGCGATGCCCTTGGCGGTCTTGCGGGCCAGGGTGATGGTGTCGGCGTCACCGTGGACGGCGACCACCCGGGCGTCGTCGTTGATCATCCGCCAGTCGGCGAACTGCCACCACGGGGCCAGCGCAAGCACCCCGGTGACCGTGGGGTCGGCGGCCAGTTGCGCCGCGATGCGTCCACCCATCGAGTGCCCGATGAGCACCACCGGGGTGTCGGGATGTGCACGACGCGCACGCGCCAGCGCGGCCCGCGCGTACGGCATGGGCGAGGCCTGCTCGCCGTTCCAGCCGTAGACGCGGTAGCGCACCTGGCGGACGTCGACGGCCCGACCGAAGCGCGCCCGGATCGACCAGGTGAACGGATACATGCGCAGCGCCGAGGCCTGCCACGGTGAGAACGGACGGTAACTCGAATCGGTCCCACCGGGCAAGACGAGGACGACGAGCCGAGGATCGGCGCTGCGCACGGGCATCGAGAGTGCTCCTTGCTGGCGGACGTGCGGGTGGTTCACAGTAACTGTTCGGTTCGCATCGCCCTGCGGACCGCTCGATCGGTGGCAGAATTCGTCACATGGCACACCCTCGAGCCGGTACCCCGGCACTGCCCGAAGACCTCATCGACGTGGCCGCAGTGGAAAAGGCCTACTACGAACGCACTCCTGACCCCGATGATCCGTTGCAGCAGGTCGTGTTCGGCACGTCCGGCCACCGCGGATCGAGTCTGGACTCCTCGTTCAACGAGGCGCACATCCTCGCGACGACCCAGGCGATTGTCGAGTACCGGACGGGCGCCGGGATCGGCGGGCCGTTGTTCATCGGATTCGACACGCATGCGCTGTCGATCCCGGCATGGCGTACCGCACTCGAGGTCCTCGCCGCCAACGGCGTCACCACGCTCACCGCCGAGGGGGACTCCTTCACCCCGACGCCTGCGGTGAGTCGCGCGATCCTGCAGTTCAATGCCGAGAATCCGGGTGTGGAGTCCGACGGCATCGTCGTCACCCCGTCGCACAATCCGCCGCGTGACGGCGGGTTCAAGTACAACCCGCCGTCGGGTGGACCGGCCGACACGTCGATCACCTCCTGGGTGGCCGCGCGCGCCAACGAACTGCTGCGTGCCAAGCTCGTCGGCGTCAAGCGGATTCCGTTCGAGCAGGCCCGGACCGGCGAGTTCGTCACCGACTATCCGTTCATGATGCGGTATTGCGACGGGCTGGCCGACGTGGTCGACATGGCCGCGATCCGCTCCGCGGGCTTCCGCATCGGCGCCGACCCGCTCGGCGGAGCCTCGGTCGGATACTGGGCGGCCATCGGATTCCGCTACAACCTCGACACGCTCACCGTGGTCAATCCGACCGTCGATCCGACGTTCTCGTTCATGACCCTCGACACCGACGGCAAGATCCGGATGGACTGCAGTTCACCGAATGCCATGGCCTCACTGATCGGTGCACGCGATCACTACGACATCGCCACCGGCAACGACGCCGACGCCGACCGGCACGGGATCGTGACCCCGGATGCAGGCCTGATGAACCCGAATCATTATCTGGCCGTGGTGATCGACTACCTGTTCACCCATCGGCCCGGATGGTCGGAGCAGGCCGGGGTCGGCAAGACCCTGGTCTCGTCGTCGTTGATCGATCGGGTGGTCGGTGCCATCGGGCGACGTCTCGTCGAGGTGCCGGTCGGGTTCAAGTGGTTCGTCGACGGACTCCTCGACGGCTCGATCGCCTTCGGCGGCGAAGAGAGTGCGGGAGCGTCGTTCCTGACCTTCGACGGCAAGCCGTGGACCACCGACAAGGATGGGATCATCCTGGATCTGCTGGCCTCGGAGATCCTCGCGGTGACCGGCAAGACGCCCTCGCAGCGTTACCGTGAACTCGCCGACGCCTTCGGCGAATCCGCTTACGCGCGTATCGATGCGCCGGCGTCGCGGGAGCAGAAGGCGGTTCTGGCGAAGTTGTCGGCCGACCAGATCTCTGCGACCGAACTGGCCGGGGAGAAGATCACCGCGATCATGACCGAGGCACCCGGCAATGGTGCGGCGATCGGCGGAGTGAAGGTCACCACCGAGAACGCATGGTTCGCAGCACGGCCGTCGGGCACCGAGGACGTGTACAAGATCTACGCCGAATCCTTCAAGGGGCCTGAGCATTTGGCCCAAGTCCAGGTGCAGGCACAAGAGGTGGTCGACGCGGCACTGGCGTGAGCGTGCCCCGATGAGAACGTTGGAGCCGTTGAGCGCACCCGTCGAGCCGATCGTCGCGTTGCAGCGGATCGCGTGGTTGCTCGAGCGCCAGCGGGAGAGCACCTATCGGGTGGAGGCGTTCCGCAAGGCGGCCAGGGCCGCGGCCCGACTCGACCTAGGTGATCTCGAGAGTCGTTCGCGGGAAGGCAGTCTGACGTCGATCACGGGTATCGGCAAGACCACCGCCACGGTCATCGCCGAGGCCCTCGACGGAGATCTGCCGGAGTATCTGGCGCGTCTGCAGTCGACGGAGTCGCCGTATCCGCCCGGCGCCGCCGCCGACCTCGTCGCCGCGGCGCGCGGGGACTGCCACAGCCATACCGACGCCAGCGATGGCGGTGCCCCGCTGACGGAGATGGCAGCGGCGGCGACCGCATTCGGACTCGAGTGGCTCGCGGTCACCGACCACTCGCCGAGGTTGACCGTGGCACGCGGTCTCAGTGCAGAACGGCTCGCCGATCAGATCGAGCAGATCGAGGCCTACAACCGCGGGGCGAACATGACCGGGAGGCGGCTGCCCGACACGCAGGTTCGATTGCTGGCGGGAATCGAGGTCGACATCCTCGACGACGGTGCACTCGATCAGACCGATGCGCTCCTCGACCGGCTCGACATCGTCACCGCCTCGGTGCATTCGGCCCTGCGGATGGAGCACGACGCCATGACGCGGCGATTGGTGGCAGCCGCGACCGACCCGCGGGTCGACGTGCTGGGACATTGCACCGGGCGGCGCGTACTCACCGGCCGCGGACACCGTCCACCGTCGAGTTTCGACGCCCGAGAAGTGTTCGAGGCGTGCGCAACCCATCAGACCGCGGTCGAGATCAATTCGCGCCCCGAACGTGTCGACCCGCCTGACGAACTCGTCACCATGGCGATCGAGGCGGGCTGCCTGTTCGCGATCGACTCCGATGCGCACGCACCGGGGCAGCTCGAGTTCACCGTGCTCGGCGCGCAGCGCGCCCACGAGCACGGCATCGACCCGGATCGCATCATCACCACCTGGCCGGTGGACCGGTTGCTGGCGTGGGCCGGTCATCGGTGAGCGTGGGTGCGTCAGCGGGCGAGCCGTGCGCGCAGCCACGTGTCGACATCATCGACTGCCCGCCGGCCGATGGGTGTGTCATGCATCGTGAAACCATGCGGTGCAGCCGGATACAGCCGTAGATCGACGTCGTTTCCCGCGGCGGTGAGCCGGGCGAGCATGGCGAGATTGTCGGCCAGCACCACATCGTCCTCCCCGATGACGACGAGCACCGGCGGCAGGCCCCGTAGATCGCCGAAGATCGGTGAGATGTCGGCAACGGTGCGGTCGGTGACATGACCGACGTACGCCTCGATGAAGTACTCGTCGGCAATTGTTGCACCGGAGGGGGTGTGGGCACTGAGGTCGTAGCTTCCGGCCTCGAGGACCACGCCGTCGACCTCGGAAACCACGCCGGCATCGCGCAGGCGGAGAAGTGTCGTCATCGCCAACGTGGCGCCGGCCGACATGCCACCGAGGGTCAGGGCGGTGGTGCCGAATCGTTCGGTGCCCGTCGCGATCAGCCACGATGCCACCGCCGCACAGTCGTCGGGGGCTGCCGGCCACGGCGACTCGGGGGCGAGGCGGTAGTCGACGCCGATCACCACCGCGTCGAGGGCGTCGGCGCGGCGTGCGTTCTGCGCGTCGTGCCGGGCGGCGGAATCCATGTAGAACCCGCCACCGTGCAGGTGGAGGTGAATGCCCGTGGGGTGCCCGGAATCGGGCAGGAGAATGCGGATCGGGATTCGGTGGCCGTCGACCTCGATGATCTCGGAGCGGGCTCGGGTCGGTGCCTGCGGGTCGACGGCTCGCGCGGCCCTGACGGCGGCGAGCTCGGTCGCCGAGCGCGGTCCGACACCGCCGACCCGGGTGGCATAGAACGCGCGGGTGTCGGCGAGATCCGCCGCCGACACCGGTTGCCGCAGATCGGCCAGGCCCAGCTTCACCACGGTTCCGTCATCGTCACGGCACCCACGATAGCGATCGGGGTCGCCGGGTGCCGCGGACCCTGCGGGGGTAGCGTCGGTGGTACACGCGAGAGGGAGCGGGCGTGAAGGCGACACACGGAACCAGTAGTGCATTCCGTCGGTATCGGTCGGTACCGACGCCCGTCGACGATGTTCTCCTGCTCGCAGAGGGGAGTCGCTGATCGGACTGTACTTCGCCAATCACCTTGTTCCTGAGTCGGAATGGGGATCGGTGGCCGGTGACGACGACCCAGTACTGAGCCCGGCGGTCGCTCAGCTCGACGAGTACTTCGCCGGACTCCGTCAGGACTTCGATCTGCCGCTTCTGCCGCGAGGGGGAGCCCTGGCCGAATCGATATGGCGACTCCTGCTCGACATCCCGTACGGCACGACGACGAGCTACGGTGCCATCGCGACGCAGCTCGGCGACCGATCACTGGCGCAGCAGGTAGGCCAAGCGGTGGGCCGGAATCCGATCGCGATCATCATTCCGTGCCATCGGGTGATCGGCGCCGACGGTTCGCTTACTGGATTCGGTGGTGGGCTCGAGCGCAAACGCATCCTGCTGAGTCTGGAGGAACCGTCCGCCGAGGACGCCGGACGGTTGTTCTGAAGCCCTGCCCTTTCCGTGCTCGAGACGCCTTTTCTCAGTGGTCGAGGTGCTCTTTCCTGGTGGTCGAGGTGCGACGAGCGCCAGCGAGGAGCCTCGAGACCCGTTGAGCCACAGCTGGTTCCACCCCACAGCAAAACCCCGTCACCGCGGATAGGTGACAATCACCTGCCCCGCCCGTCGGCTCCGCCACTCCACCCGCCGATCGGTGTACAACGTCGGTACCCACTCCGCGAGATGCTTCCGCTGGTGATCGGCCCGACATAGCGGGATCAGGTCACCGAGCACTGTCCAGCCTCCGGCCTCGGGGTCGGTGTGGTTGAACGGTCGCCAATGATCGAGGTCGCACAGGTGCGACGGCATCCCGCAGTAGGGGTATCGGCACCAGGCGTCGTTGGCGAGCACCTCAGCGCGCAGTGTGGCGCTGGGTGCATAGGTCAGTGCCCCAGGGGGTGGCACGGAGTGACCGCCGTGTCCGGTCGGATCCCCGGGCGGGGCCTGACCATCGGGGGGAGGGGCGAGTGTCGGATGGCGGAAGTCCTCGACCATCGATCGAAAACAACCGAGTGATACTCCTGGCGTTTCCATCCGATGGTCGAGGTGCCGAGGAGCGATAGCGCCGAGCCTCGAGACGGTGAGAATATGGGTAGGGCTTGACCGGGTGTTCTGACTTACCTCGAGACTGACCTCGAATTGGGTGTCTTCAAGTGGACCTGTCGGCATTCGGTGAAGTCCGGAATTGACACCTGGATTCGTGATGACTGGGCCGGGTGAGGTTATGACTTCATAGGAACCTGTCGGCTGCGGTTGGTCCGACTCTTCACCGTCCTGTCTGCCTCACCCGGCGTAGTCATCCTCCACCGAAGTGAAGGAGACAGGAACCGCAATGTCGAGCATGACTGTAGAGGGGGTGTCGACGCAACCGGTGTATGCCGGGGTCGATACCCACAAAGACACCCACCACGCCGGGATCGTTGACGATGATGGCCGGCAGATCAGTGACGCGCAGTTCGGTACTGATCGGGCCGGGAACGAGGCGATGTTGGAGTGGTTGGCCCAGTGGTGGGTGCATCGGGTCGCGGTGGAACAGACCGGTAGTTACGGGTTGGGGTTGACCTCGGTGCTGCGTGAGCATGGTTACACCGTCAAAGAACTCAACCGCCCGGATCCGACGGTGCGGGCCACGGTCGGCAAGTCCGATCCGGTTGATGCCTACACCGCGGCGCAGGCGGCGCGGACCGGGCGTGCCGATATCACTCCGAAGGATCATTCCGGGATCGTTGAGTCGATCCGAATGCTGTCCACGGCAAGGGCTTCGGCGGTCAAAGCGCGTAGTGTCGCGTTGAATCAGATCCGGGATCTGGTGATCACCGCACCGGTGTTACGGGAGAAGCTGGCGGGGTTGACGACCCGGAAAATGGTGGCGGTCATCTGGTCGTGGCGACCCAATCGTGGCGAGTTGGGTGACCCGGTACAGGGTGCGAAACTCGCGTTACGGGGAATCGCCGGACGGGTTCGTGACCTCGATACCGAGATCAAGGCCTACGACACCCAACTCAACACGCTGACCCGCCGGGCCGCGCCGCGGTTGCGGGCCCGCCCGCAGGTCGGTCCGATGATCGCCGCGCAGTTGTTGGTGACCGTCGGGCAATGCCCGGACCGTATCGGTAGTGATGCGCAGTTCGCGCGGCTGGCCGGGATCGCGCCGATCCCCGCGTCCTCGGGGAAGACCAGCCGGATGCGGCTGCACCGCGGTGGGGACCGCCACGCCAACTCCGCGGTCTACCTCGTGGTCATCGGCCGGTTACGTAAACACGAGAAAGCACTCGCCTACCGAGAAAAACGACGAGCCGAGGGAATGGCCGATAAAGACATCATCCGCGCCATGAAACGCCTCGTCGCCCGCGAACTGTTCTACGCCCTCAAAGCCGATCTCAAAGACCTCGACCACACCCCAAAAAACGTCTCCCAGACCCCTTGACACGTTATAGGAACGTCCCCTGTCACCGATCATTGTTCGCATCACCCGCTGAGCTGGAACCAGCACCGGTGCAAGCGGTCTCGAGGCTCGCCGCACGCGGCTCACACCTCGACCATCGGGGGAAACGCTCCGTCGTTCTACTCCGATGGTCGAGGCCTCGAGACCCGGTGAGATGATAGGTATCCGCGTCACTCGCCGAACCGGAACCAGCGCTGGCGCAGGTGGTCTCGAGGCTCGCCGCACGCGGCTCGCACCTCGACCATCGGGGAAGGGGCGGGCGTCGAATGATGGAAGTGCTCGACCATCGGGGGAAGGAATTCTCGATCAAGGGGAGTCGGTCGGGATCGGGGACCACCGCCAGATCTTGGGTGGACGACCGCCGGCGGCGGGCGCGACACCTGCTTCGGTGAGCGTGGTGATCCGGGCGAGGTCGCGATTGAGGTTGGCGCGGTGCACCTCTGCGCCGGTGAGCGAGCGGGTGATCGTGACGGCGTCGGTAGCGGTGAACTCAGGGCCGGTGAGGCCGCGCGTGAAAGTGAGTTCACGCCAGAGTTTCTCGGCAAGGATGGACCGGGTGGCGGTGATGATCTCGGCGTGATCGAACGCGGGTGGGTGGTCGCGGTCGATCGGTGTCCACACGGCCTGTTCCGTCCGGATGTCTGCCGAGTCCCAGAAGGTCGCCCACATGGCCACCGACAGTGACGGTCCGCGTGGATCTCGACTGGGCTCGTCGAAGGTCTGTAGTTGACCGATCGCCGACGGCGGCTCGTCGATGCCGAGTTTCGTGAGGGCTCGTGAGGCGGCATCGGTGAGGCGCTCACCGCTGCGCACGACGACGCCGGGGAGGGCTCGCTCGCCGAGATGCGGTTCGGTCGTACGGCGATGGGTGGCGACGAGCACCGCGCGCGCCTCGGCGTCGTAGGTCAGCGCCACCACATCGACGCTGACGACACTCAGGATGCCGGGCTCGGGCTGGGCCACGTGATACTCCTGTCGGTCCGTGCAGGCCCGGTCGCGCGGATCACGACGGGCGCCCCCGTCGCCTGCGAGATCAACTGTGCCACCCCATCGGCGTCAGCCGGAAGCTGTCGGAGATCCGGCGTGGCGTGCGCGGCGATCTCGGTCAGCCGCGCGAGTGCGGTGAGGTCGCCCCCGCGCGTGGGTGCCAGCGGAGTCGGATCACCGTCCCAGGTGTCTGCGACGCAAAGGCCTGCGGTGCCGAGGACATCGAGGTGCGAGACCGCAACACCGTCGAGCACACCCGCCACGGCCGCGGCATAGCGGAGCGCGGGAATGTCGAGATGTCCTGTCCGCCAGGCACCCTGGTAGCGTCCCTCACGATTGTGGACGTCGGGTAACACGACATCGTCGCTCTCGGTGGGCATCGGACCGTACCCGTGACGTGTTGCGTAACACCGCGTCGTACCCAGAACGTACGGACGGTGGCCGGTGCTTCGCAGCCACTGCACGAGCGGCCCGGGCACGACCGTGGACCACGTGGTGTGCGGGTGAAAGCCGTGCCATTCGTCGAGGAGCGCTCCCTGCGATCCCTCGAAAATGGTGGTACCGGCATCGATCGTCGCGTTCAGGTAGGCGGGCATGTCGTCGACGACGCGAATCGAATCGGCGATCTCACACAGCGTGTCGGCGATGTCGGTAACCGAGTCGACGGGCGCCTCGGCTTCGGGTGCGGCCGCCATCAGCGGTCGTGCGTAGGCCGCCAGCGCGTCGAGGGCACGGATCGTTGCTCGGCGATCACGGAGCAGGCCGAGAGTGGGCACAGCTGCATCCGGAGCGTCGGCATGCATCACGAAGTTGCCGACCCGCTGCCCCCGCCGGGCACCGGACTCCACTGCCAATGCATAGGCGGTGGTCTCGCCGATACCCTCACCGGTGGAGCCATGACGGGCGTTGCCACGCAGCGCTTCTCGGGCGCGATTCATGGCGATGTGCAGCGGTGTGGTGACCTGGCAGCGGGCGTCGGCGGTGAGCAATCCGAACGGGTTGCGGATACCGGCGTCGGCCAGTTCCGCCGCCTCTTGCGCCAACCGCAGGGGATTGACCATCATCGGGGCGGCGAGCAGGGTACGCACGTCGAGGAAACTCGCCGACCCGAACTGTCGGAAGGTGTGGTGCCGGCTGCCGTGGCACACGTTGTGGGCGGCCTGTGCGCCACCGGAAAACCGCACCACCGCAGTGGTATCGGGGATCATCGACGCCAAGAAGTCCACGGTCGCTCCCTTGGCCTCATCGCCGTACCCGAGACCGACGACGATGACGGGAGCGCCGGGCGCGCGCCCGGGCAGGATCTCTGCACCGGGCGCGGCCGTGGTCGACGCCGTCGTGGTTCTCACAGGTCCGCCGGCAACGTGCCGGTCCCGGTGATCGGACGGGGAGTCACCTGCGCCAATGCCTTCCCGACCGCGGATGCCGCGGCAGCACCGGCATCACGCAGATCGGCCACGCCCTCATCGACGGTGATGGCATTCTCCATCACCCCGATGGTCAGCGCGATCAGATCGGCGACCGCGTCGGGATCGTCGAGCTTGAGGAATCGCTCGCCGACGATGGCCCGCCAGTGGTCCTCGATCTGCGGATCGTCGTAGTAGCTGGTCAGATTCGGCAGGATGTAGTGAATGTGGAAGCGCTGAGCCAATTCTCGATAGACGGCGGCGACGTCACGATCCTCACCGATGTCGTCGCCGATGAACCGGCGTACGGAATCCGCGTAGAGCACATCCTTGTTCATCTCGTCGCCGATGAAGAACACGTGGCCCTTGCGGCCGCGCCGGTCCCAGGCATCGGTGACGACCCGAGTGGCCAGGAAGTACGCGGCCAGTGCGTACCCCTCACGCTTGTCGCCTCCGCCGCCGCCCTCGAGGTAGATGTCGCGCAGCTGTTCGTCGATGCGGTTGTCGGACTCGAATTGGCCGATCTGTAGTGGCACGACATCGAATTGGTCGTCGCCGATGGCTCCGACCATGATCTGGGGATCGTCGACGTAGCCGCCGCGGGTCAACAGACCGAGCAGATCGCCGAGACGTTTCTGGACGGTGATCGGCACGCGGCCCATCGAGCCCGTGACATCGAAGAGGACGACGATCGGGGTCGACCGGGGGTGGTCGATGCTGTCACGTGACTCGCGTGTGGTGACGCCGTGGGCGTTGAGCGAGGGCGCCGCGACGCGCAGGTGACGTGGCGTCTCACGCATCCGGGCCGAGTAGCCGAAGTCGTCGGCGCCGGCTGCCCGGCGGGCGGCCGCGGCGCTGCGAAATGCGCTGGTGTCCCAATATCCCTGTCCCATGATGGATTCCTATCTGGTGGTGAAGATGTGGAGGTGGCTGTCACGCCGTCATCGGCTGTGGTCTCGGCAGCGTGAACGGCCGGAATCGGCGCGGACCGTAGAGCGCCGACAACAACAGGTCGTATTCGTGTAGCCAGGTTTCCGGGTCGAGAGTCTCGGCAGCACAGGCGAATGCTCGTTGTCGAGGACAGCGGTCGCCCAGCATGACGCCGAACAACCGTGCCACGGCGTTCCCGTCGCGTGCCGGCGGGCTGCGGTCCCCGGTGGTGTCGGGGCCGGTCCACCCTGTCAACACGACACCGTGTTCGTCGGGATGGATCAGAACGGAGTGGACGCCGAGGTTGCCGTGCGGCCGATCGGCAGCGGCGAGGGTCATGACGATGCGGCGCACCATCCACGCCCAGTCGCGGCCGTCGAGTCCGGCGGGATACGACGCGTGCACCTCGTCCAGGCAGACCATTCCGGCGGGTACCCGGTAGGCGACCCAGGGATGGCCGTCGGTGACGGCGGTGTCGATGACGCTCGGCGCGAAAGCCCGCATACCGTGGCCGGCCAGATGGGCGGCGACCGTCGGCAGCGCAATCACACCCTCGACGCCGGCGATGCGCCCGATCTCGACACGAATATCGGGGTCGTCGGTGCGATACGCGCTCATCTGGTCGGTGACCCAGAGGCGTTCGCGCAGAACGTGGGTGGTCGCCCCGGTCACGAATGCCGTGGTGTCACCGGTGCCCGACGCAGCCGTCACCGTCTCGCACCAGGCGCAATACAGCGCGTTGAGGGTCAGTGCGGCGTCGCGGGCAACCTCCGGCGACAGTCCGAGGATCGTCGCGCGGTCGGGGTGTACCGCGGCGAGTAGGGCGCGGTGACGGCGGCGTGCCGCGCGCTGGGCGGACGGATCGGTCGGTGTTCCCGCGAACACGTCGCCGGGTCGGCGGGCGTTCTCGATTAGCCGGACGATCTCGAAGGGGTCGTACTCGTTCATGCCTTTTACTCTAAACGAGTAATAGCCAGGACGCAACGGTGTCGGTCGAACAGCTGACCGCAGACGGTCAGAGGTGGTCCAGCGCCGCCGCGAGTCGTCGGACGCCCTCGTCGAGTTCCGCCGGTGGCAGCGTCGCGAAACTCAGTCGCAGGTACTCGCCGAGATCGTCGGAGACGGCGAACGCACGTCCCGGCACGAAGGCGACACCCTGGTCGACGGCGGCAGGCAGGAGGTTGGAGGTATCGACGGCGTGCAGGCGCGCCCAGCAGAACATCCCGCCCTCCGGTGGGCGCCAGTCGATCCGGCTCCCGAGATGGCGGTCGAGTGCATCGGTCAGCGCGGTTGCCCGAACCCGGTACTGCGCGCACAGGCGATCCACGTGGTCGGCGAGCCACCCGGTGTCGCTGAGCAGGTCGGCGGTCATCAGTTGACTGAACGCCGAGCCGCAGAGGTCGGCACTCTGACGCAGGCGCTCGACCATGCCGACGATCGACGGCGGTGCCTGCATCCAGCCCACCCGCAACGCCGGTGCGAGGATCTTCGACGCGCTGCCGAGTCGGATGACCCGATCGCCGGGGATCGGGGCGATCGGGTCGCCGGTGAATCGCAACGCACCATAGGGGTCGTCCTCGATCACGAGAAAACCGTACTGATCGGCGAGTTCAGCGAGTCGTATGCGGGTATGCGCGCTCGCGGTGACGCCTGACGGATTGTGAAAGTTGCTGACCGTGTGCACGATCCGGGGCCGTAGCCCGGACCGAAGCCGTGTCTCGAGCTCGGCGACGTCGGTGCCGGCGCCGGTGATGGGTAGGGCGACAATTCGAGCGCACACGGCTTGAAAGCTTTGCAGCGCACCCACATACACCGGGTCGTCGACGACGACCGTCGATCCGGGATCGACGAGCGCCTGTGCCAGCAGCGAGAGTGCCTGCTGTGAACCATGGGTGATGAGGATCTGCTCGGGAGCGGCGCCCTGCAGGTGGGCGATGGCCTCGCGGCACCGCGTAACGCCGGTGCTCGCCGTGTATTGGAGCGCCGAAGCGTCGGCGATCGCGCGCTGCGCCGCAACCGCGATCCGTGCGGTGGGGATGAGGTCGGTGGCAGGCAAACCGCCCGCGAGGCTGAGCACACCGGGCCGTTCGGTGACCGCGAGGAGATCTCGGATGGCCGACCCGCGGATCGACTCGAGGGCGCGCGATGGGGGAATGGACAAGGCAGACATGGGGCATCACTTCCGAAGGGGCTGGTGGGGAAAGTGATGCGGGTGGTCACCGGATCGGCATCCGGGGTTCGATGCCTGACCAGACGGTAGCGCGCGGTATCCAAATGATGAAACCACTTTCCCATTTGTTGGGATGACCGACTGGTGGTGTGCGTCGCTGCGCATCGGGCGACACGCGGCTTGACCTTGACGCGGCGTCAACGTGTGTACTGCGATCACCACAGGCGAGAAAGGGGTGCCGATGCGGATCGGGCAGGTGGCACGGCTGGCGGGCGTCAGCACGCGCACCATCAGGTACTACCACCGGCTCGGGTTGCTTCCCGAGCCGGCACGGGATTCCAACGGATACCGAAGCTACGCACTCGACGACGTGGTGGCTCTCCTGAGGATTCGTCGGCTCACCGCACTGGGATTGGCGCTCGATGAGGTCCGGGACGTCCTTGCCGAGGACGGGGCGGCCGACCTCGACGACGTTTTGACCGAGCTCGACGCGGACCTCGCCCGTCGAGCCGAGGCGATCCAACGGCAGCGGCAGCGGATCGCCGATCTACGCGGCACGTTGTCGGCCGGCGTGCCACGGGATGAGGTCGCCGACATCGCGGACCGACTGGCCGAGATCTACTCCGGCGCGGAGACAACAGTGGAAATCGAGCATTCGCTGTTGGAGGTCTTCACCGAGCTCGATCCGCAGGTCACCTCGCTGTATCGTTCCGCCCTCGCCGACGAGAACATGGCAGCGCGTGGTGCCGAGCTCGCAACGTGCTTCGAGGCTCTGGCGACGGCCGACCCGGGAGACGACGAAGTGGAATGCCTGGCCCGCGACATCGTCGCCTGCAGCAGGGAACTCGGCGAGGTGGCGCGTGGCGAACTCGAGAGAATCGACTTCGGGGGCCGGTTCGGAACCGACGATCTGCTCGACGCACTCACCGGCGCAGACGAACTGTCGGACGCGCAACGCCGATGCGTGCAGCGAATGGTGGCATTGGGCCGGCAGGCGTGGTCATGACGGCCGCGAAAAAGCTGATCGTGCGGCCGATACGCGCGGAAACGCGTCGAGTCGCGGCCCTGACCGCATGGGTCCGGCGTGCGAGACCAACGGGTGACGCCTTCGGCTACCACCGCGACCTTCACCTCATCCTGTGGACCGCCGGGATACTGACCGTGGTGGAAGGCGCTCTCACCCATCTGATCCTGGTGCTGATCTTCGGACATCCGCCATGGGTGTGGATCGTGTTGGGGCTGCACATCTATGGCGTGTACTGGTTGTTCGGACTGCTGGCCGGGATGATGACCCGCCCGCACACGGTCGACGGCCCGATCGTGCATCTGCGCAACGCGTCCGGGACACACGTGTCCTTCCCAGTCGCCGATGTCGACTCGGTCGTACTCGGCGAGCGCTCGGAGTTCGGCCATTCTCGCTGGCGGACAAGCGATGACGGCCGAACGGCCACGATCGCTTCCGGGCCGGCAGTACTTCGCGTCGACCTCGTCGAGAATGCCGGCGTCATCCTCGACGGCAGCCCGATGCCGCTGGCCCCGAAGCATATTCATGTCAGTGCCGATGCCCCGCGGGAGTTCGCCGCGCGTCTCACCACAGCATTGTCGCGGCAGCCCGACGTCGGACGATGCGGGCCGGTACCGGCTCGGCGGCCACCATCGTGAATGGGACGGTGAGGGGGAAGTCCTCTCGGGTGGACACGATCTCCACCTGTCCGATGATGGTGGCGAGTGCCAACGTCGCCTCGAGCATGGCGAAATGATCGCCGATGCACGAGCGCGGACCCGCACCGAACGGCAGATACTGCCAGCGGTCGAGCTGTTTGGCGCGCGCGGAGACGAACCGGTCCGGATCGAAGGTCAGCGGGTTCTCCCAGGCAGCCAGCGGTCCTGCGTCATGTCGAAGAGGTTCTCGCCGGCGAGGTCACCAAGACCATCGGCGCGGCCAGCCAGGCCGGGCCGACGCCGACGTTCGTCACGTCGCCGCCGGCGTCACGCAAGACCTCCTGGCCGTTGTGCAGAGCGCGCAATTCCTTGATACGTCGCATTCCCGAGAGTCGACAGCGCGGCGGTGGTGGTAACCCGCTCGGATCGGTGTCGTGGCGGCGCCGGACATGCGGGTGTTCACGAGACGCGCCTGTCGATTGTGTTGGGGCCGAAGAAGGTTGGGCCATGATGGTGCCTCCGGGGGTGACGGTGAGCAGCAAGGGTTGTCGGACAATCGCACCATTGGTCCGATGTCCGGCGCCTCCGTCATTTAGATGAGGTGTTCGCTCCTGATGGCGTGTACGCAAGGCGGGCGGCGAGCACCGCGAGTTCGGCCTGCCGCGAGGTGTTGGTCTTGTCGAACACATGCTGCAGGTGGGTTCGGATCGTGGAGCGGGCCACGTGCAAGCGGTCGGCGATCTCGGTGAGGTCGAGGCCGGCGGCAAGCAGCGCCGCCACCCGAGCCTCGGTGTCGGTGAGACCGAAGCACTGTCGCAGCGGCTCGGGTGCATACGACGTGTTGTCGAGCTCGGCGTCGATCACGACGACGAGCGCTCGGAGCACCGAGCCCTGTCCGGCCAGCGGTGAAACGGCGGCCACGAGCGGTCGGCGACCGGACGGCCTCGGGATCACCACACCCGAGCCGCGTCGGATGCCGTGCGTGGTGGTGGCCTGGTCGAGGGCGGTGCGGAACTCGCCGTAGGCGCGCGGGGCGGCGACGAGTCGGCCTGACGGATCGACGCGCAACCCGTCGGCCTTGCCGACGAGCGTGTGTGCGGCCGGGTTCGCGAACTCGACCTCGGCGTCGGCGCGCAGCACCAGCACCGCTCGGTCGACGGCGTCGAGGGCCGACGGCAGGCTCGGGTCGAGCTCGCCCAGTCCGACGGTTCGTGCCCCGATCGCAATGGCCCGTCGCAGGTGAGGGGAGAGGAGCGCCACTGCGGCGATCCGCTCGCGGGTGGCGAAGGGATCGTCCCGACGTTCGTGGGCGCATACGAATGTGGTGGATCGGTCGACGCGGACGATTATCCCGTCGCCCATGCCGTTGCGTCGCACCCAATCGGCGTAGAACTCGGTATCGGTGTGCGGCCAGATGAGGTCGGCACCCGAGAGGGGAACCCCGATGGGGCCGGCCTCGACCTCGGCGACGACATGGTCGAGCGGTGCGTAATGGTCCATGTACTCCGTCACCGCGCCGGGTTCGAGCATCGACGCCATGATCGCGCGAGAACCGGCCGCATCCGTACGGATGATCCCGCCGCCGGTCGCTCCGACGAGGGCGTAGACGGCCGAGAGCGCATCGTGCCAACTCTCGGCGGCCGTGCCGGCGGCATAGATCCGTTCTATCGTGGCGGACAAGTGGCCGGCATCCATGGGCACTCCAGATGCTTTAGGGCGTTGAGCTGCGGAGTTGCCGACAATGATCCCACATTCCGGACCACATGTCGTCTGTGTGGCAGACACACCAGTGGCACATGACCGCGGGCGAGCACTGCGGCCCGGGCTCGGAGCAAACTCACAGCAGATGCGAAACTTCGAAGCCTATCGTCAATTGTCATGGCCTCCTTCACCAGAGAACTCATCGGCCGGTATCCCGCCGCCGTCATCGGCTCGGGCCCACCGCTGGTGGTACTCACCGGACTGACCCCGTCCACGGGGATCACCGGCGATGGCTTTGTCCGGGGCTCGTGTGCGCCGCTACGCGAGGTCACCGGTCGACAGTTGATCGTCATCAACCGTCGTCCCGGCCTCCGGTCGCCAATGACGATGAGTGAGATGGCCGACGACCTCGCCGAGTCGCTACGCGATCACCTCGATGGGCCGGCGGAGGTCCTGGGGGAGTCGACCGGCGGCAGCATCGCGCAGCAACTCGCCGCCGACCACCCCGATCTCGTTGACCGGCTGATCCTCGTCAGCACCGGCTGCCGGCTCAGCGCATCGACGCGAGAGTTCCAGGCAGCTGTCGGCGACCTCGTCGAACGTGGCGAGAATCGGCGGGCCATGGCGATGACGGTCGCCGATCTGGTGCCGCGAGGCACGCGGACGCTGGCCTATGGCGCGGGATGGCTGGGGGCGCACCGCATGATGGACGACGCGGCGGCTGCGGATCTCGTGACCACGATTCGCGCCGAGGACGGCTTCGACCTCGCGAAGGCGCCGACGATCAAGGCCCGCACTCTCATCGTTGGCGGCCGTCGAGACCGCTTCTACGACGCCGAATTGTTCTCCGAGACAGAGCGACTCATTCCGCACAGCACGTTGCTGATGGTCCCGCGCCGCGGCCACGTCACCGTGATGAGTTCGCCACGCGCGCGGATGGCCGTCGCCGGGTTTCTCGGCGCCTGAGTGGGACTCCGACGCCTCTTTTCGCAGCCCGGCCGCGCGAATTCACGAACGCTTGACGTAGAGGCCGGACATCCCCGAGATCGATCCGGACACGGTGATGATCGGTCCGCCAAGCTGCGACGGTGATCCGGCCTTGTCCTTGATCGACGACCATCCTGACCTCGATAGGTCCGGATAGCGGATCTCTTGATTGCGCCCCAGCTTGAGCTTCACGCTCGTGGCCGACACCTGCACCTCCAGGTCGAGGGCCGGCCCAAGGAAGACGGCGCTGGTGAAATCGAGATCGGCCGTACCCATCGACCCGGTGACGAGGATGCGTGGCGGTACCTCCCACACGCCCTTGCGGCGCACGGTCTCCCAGTTCGCGTCGAGCTGCATCGGAGCAGTCATCGCGAATGACTCCGAGGCGGTCGTCTGCTCGTCGGGGAACAGCACCGCCGCAGTGGGCAGCCCGTCGACGGTCGCACGGAGCTCGCCGCGGTTGCGTGCCGAATACACCGCGCCCGAGCGTTCCTCGAATGCTGCGACGTCGAGATACCCCGACGAGAAGGCGTCGTTGAGGAGGCCGATCGCCCGCTCTCGCTCGGGATGGCCCACCAAGATGTCGTCTTTATCGGTTTCGCCCATGGTCACATGGTAGGGGTGGCGGGCACTGGCCTGCCGGTACATCCGGCCCATGCCGCGGCGGAAAAGCTGTCGCGGGTGGTGCCCGTGGGCGACTACAGTCGCCGCCATGGGAACGCTGAACAGCGCGCCGTCGTCGGCGCTCAACACGAACATGGGTCGGCTGCGTCTCGCCTGACGGCGCGACGACTCATCATCTTTTTCTCGCGCCGTCGACCGAGATGTCCATCCACCTCGGCCGCGAGATCATCGCCGTGTGCGGTTCATCCGCCGCTGCCGGGGTGCTTCACGTCACGATCCACGCTGGAGCGCACCGTGCCCATCTCCTCATCTCATGGCGGACGCCATGAGCTCGGACAGAACTTCCTCGTCCACCAGCCAACCATCCAACGCATCGTCGGTCTCGTCGACATCACCCACGGGCCCATCCTCGAAATCGGCTCAGGCGGTGGCGCGCTCACCGCTCATCTGGCCGCCCTCGACCGGCCGCTGACTGCCATCGACATCGACGCCCACCTCATACAGTCTCTGCAGCAACGGTTTCCGCACATCCGCGCGCAGCATGCCGATGTGCTCAGCCACGTCATCGACGTGCCGGTGGTCGTGGGCAACATTCCGTTCCATCTGACCACCGCCATCCTGCGCAGACTTCTCGGCAACAACACCTGGACGGACGCCGTTCTGTTGGTGCAGTGGGAGGTGGCACGACGCCGCGCGGGCATCGGGGGTGCCACCATGATGACGGCGCAAGCGGCGCCGTGGTTCGACTTCGCGCTGCAAGGCCGTGTTCCGGCCCGCGCTTTTCGTCCGGCACCCACCGTCGACGGCGGAATCCTCACCATCACACGCCGCCGTCGGCCGCTGATCGATCCCCACGACCGACGTCGTTACGAACGGTTCGTTGGTGACGTCTTCACCGGCCGGGGTCGTGGCCTTGCGGCCATTCTGCGCCGCCGCGGCGGTGGTCGTGAGGTTGCCGGCGAGCTGCGCGCAGCGTTGATCCCCCCGAACGCTTTGCCGCGGGACCTCGATGTCGCGCAGTGGGTTTCGCTATGGGACTCGGTCGGCAGGCGTTGACCCGGGCTTCGTTGGTATGCGCGTTGCGGCGTTGGACAGGCGCCGCCGCCGTCGATGACTCCTCGGCGGCGAGCTTCCATCTTGTCGTCTCGCAGGTACGACCCACAGGTGCAGCCAGGTTGGTCGATGCGATCACTTAGATCACAAACCTGGGCGCAGGCGGGGCTGATCGATTGACTGGGGCGCGTAATCGCTTTCGACGCACAAGGACTCCCCATGACCCGACAGCTGCATCTCGGCGGCTTCCTGATCGCCTCACCCGTCACCCATTCGCATGCGGCGTGGCGTCATCCCGGTTCGGAGACCGACTATTTCGGACCTGAGCACTACCATCGGGTGGGGCGCATCCTGGAGCGCGGCAAGTTCGATTTCGCGTTTTTCGCCGATCTCCTGGCCGCGCCGGATCGCTTCGGCGGTGATCAGTCCGAACCGTTCCGTCGCGGTACGCAGGCTGCTGCGACGATCGACCCCAGTCTTGTCGCTGCGTCGCTGGCCGCGGTCACCAGCCGACTCGGCATCGCGGTTACCAAGTCCGCCACGTACTTTCACCCGTATGAGCTGGCACGCGTCTTCGGCTCGCTCGATCATCTGACGCGGGGCCGGATCGCGTGGAACATCGTCACATCGTTGACGCAGGCAGAGGCCCGCAACTTCGGTCATGACGCGCACGTCGACCATGAGGAGCGCTACGCACGAGCCGAGGAATTCGTCTCGACGGCCATCAAACTGTGGTCGAGCTGGGACGCCGACGCGGTGACCGCCGACAAGGTGACCGGCGTGTGGGCGGACCCGACCAAGATCCATCCCGTCGACCACATCGGCGAGCATTACCGCACCCGCGGGCCGCTCAATCAGCCGCGCTCGCCGCAACATCGACCGGTCTTGATCCAGGCGGGATCGTCGGAGACGGGTAAGAACTTCGCTGCCCGGTGGGCCGAGGCGATCTTCGAGATCGATCCGACCCCGGAGGGCCGGCGCGCCTACTACGACGACGTGAAATCGCGCGTCGTGAACTTTGGTCGCAATCCCGACCATGTGAAGGTGTTCCCGTCGTTCATTCCGTTCATCGGCGAGACCGAGTCGATCGCCCGCGAGAAGCAGGCATTCCACAATGAGCTCGCCGACCCGATCTCCGGTCTGATCACGCTGTCGGTGCACACCGACCACGACTTCTCGCAGTACGACCTCGACGCACCCGTCGAGGACGTGAGGGTGAGCGGTACGCAGGGACTGTTCGAGGTTGCACGCAGGCTCAGCCACCGCGACAGCCTGACGCTGCGCGACATCGGCAAGCTCTACGCCCAGGGCGTGCTGCTGCCGCAGTTCGTGGGTACCGCCACCGACGTGGCCGACCAGATCGAGGCGTCCTTCACCGGGGGAGAGGCCGACGGGTTCATCGTGTCCAGTGCTCAGACACCGGGAACGTTCAACGACTTCGTCGACTACGTGGTGCCCGAATTGCAGCGCCGCGGACTGTTCCGACGCGAATACGAGGGAGCGACCCTGCGTGAGCATCTCGGGCTCGGCGACGCCCACGAGGATCTCCCGGCCGACATCCGGGGGGAGGAGAGAGTGTTGGTCGGCTGACGGCTACGAGCGCCGGCTGGTTCGGGTCCGCAACCCGATGCACCACTGAACCAGGCGCGCATTACTCGCTGATTCGGGGACCTGGCGCCGACCGGGCCGAGGCACCTACGGTTGTGTCGTGTTCGATGTTTCGGAGCCGGACCCATCGAT
This sequence comes from Gordonia polyisoprenivorans, assembly GCF_017654315.1. NCBI lineage: Bacteria > Bacillati > Actinomycetota > Actinomycetes > Mycobacteriales > Gordoniaceae > Gordonia > Gordonia polyisoprenivorans. The sequence goes on along the minus strand of NZ_CP072203.1, from coordinate 4,574,649 downwards.
GATCGACCTCGCCGTGTTCGTCGAGCGTTCTCCCGAGGTTGCCTGGCGCGTCCTGACACGGCCGGATCTCATCGCCGAGTGGCTGGCGCCCACAACCGGCTTTGAGCCTGTGGTGGGGACGACCTTCATTGTTCAAGTGGCGGTTCCGGACAAACCGGATGCCGAGATGGCTTGCCAGGTCGTCGTGGCTGACGAACCCCACCACCTTGCGTACAGCTGGACCGACCTCCGAGGAAAGCCGCCGCTGCGATGGATGATGGATTACCGACTGATGCCCCATGGCCGCGGCGCTCGATTGTTCTGGCAGATGAGCGGTTTCGATACCGAGGACCGCTATCAGAGGTTTGCGCGCAACGGAATCGAACGGTCTTGGAACCGGACGCTGCTGCCCAAGTTCGCCGAGATCGTGAATGCGCAACGTTGACGCAGGGGCCGATTGGTCCGATCGCACCCGAGCTTGCCTGAATACGAAGAAGCTGAAATATCGTGATGAGGGTCAGAATTCCGGCCAGTCGAGATCGAGGTTGTGTAGCCACGGCAGGAACGGGTCGGCGATGTAGCCGATGCCGTCTGTGATCGGAGTGGGGTCGGCATCGAGTGCTCGGACCGGGTCGGGGTCCGTGCCGAACAGCTCAGCCAGTTTGGTAGCGGCCGTTGGGCCCGTTACGACGCGGCCGGCCGCCTGGTCGTCGATGGCACCGTCGTCGGCCGGCAGGTAGGCGCGGTAGACGCACTCGGCATCGCCGTCGGTCAGTCGCGAGCCCGATACCGTCACCCCCCATTCGTCGCCGTCTTCGCACATCACCGCTCGTCCAGCGCCCATACCCGTGAACACCTCCGCGGCAGTGCCTGCCGCGACCGCCCCGTTGACCAGCAGCGTCACCCGAACCGACGAGTCGCCGGCATCGATCTCGATTTCGGTGTCATCGAGCGGGTTTCGCATCGGGAACGGCAGATGAGTACGCCGAGTGAACGTACGGCCCAACACCTCGCGGAACTGATCGGATAACCGCTGCGCCGCATCCTCATCCGGGACATCGGCGATGACGACGGTGCCGTAGGACTCATAGCGACACCTGCGGTTCCGGGAACACCACATCACCGATCGCTTCATCCGGAACTCCCAGCAACCGCAAGCTATCGGTGCGGGCCTCCCGGATCACTGTCTCGACCGCACCTCGATCACCACTGGCCACCGCAGCCCGCAACGCGGTGAAGTACTCCTGATAGGTACGCGGATTCTTCCGCGTCGACGCATACGGCATATTCGCCTCGAGGAAACGATCAGCTAATACCGCATCGATATCGTCGAGCAATTCGTCACGCGAACGCGACCCGCACACCACTCGCATCGACACCAACCATTGCAGTGCCGCACCTTCAAATGGGTCGATGTCGGAAGATTCCCAAGAGACTCGGACATCCTCCAGCTCGTTCATTTGCACCGGCAGGTCACTAGTGCGCCGCGAGAAACACTCATGCGTCACAGCCGTGATCCATTCGGCAACCATCTGAGGAGTCTGCATCTCTTCAAACGGTCGCGGGTAACTGTCGTTCGGCATGATGAAATGATCGCTAATCGTTGGCGGCCCGTCACCCGATTGCGAAGCGTGAGGTGGCCGGCCCAGGAACGTGTTGTAAGCGATGAGCCTGCCCAGGCGGGTGTCTTCGTAGCCGACAAACTGCAGCCACCAACCGACGGGCGCCCGAACCAACCGCGTCGAGGCGCCTTTGCCCGCGAGCACCCACTCCTCACCCAGAATCTCAGCAGCGCCGACGGCGAGTTCGCGCCAGCCTCTTGCTCCTATACCCGGCATAAGTCATCCTTGATATTCATTTTCGTTCATTCCCTTCGGAATTGACGCTCCCAGCCGTTCTACTGACCAAGTGAATGACGGTACGCCTCTAACAACTCTGACGGATCTTCTCCCAGATGCGGCCAGCAACATCGGGGATCGTACGGACTCGATACAACTCCGCTTGACCTGGCGGAAAGACCAGTGCTTCGTCTAGCGATTGAAACTTGTCAACAACCGCGTCCCCGGATTCGCGGTACTTGTCTGTCGGCGGTTCGTGCCACACGGAGTGATTGAGCATATGGACTGAGGTGATCAACGACGAGCGCCAGATAGCCGGCTGCCTGCTGAAGCTCCCGGATTGCCTATGTGCGGTAGTCTTCGAACTCCCACTTGCCTACGCGGGCAATCTTCTCGGCCACTTCAGTCCAGTCTTCCCCCTCGACGCCACAAACGTACTCATCGACGAACTTGTACGCGGCAGCGAGGTCGAGCCGACTCTGCAGCAGGATATGTCGGCCAATCAGTGGGCCGCCGGTCTCAAGCTCCGGCTTCAGTGAGTCGGGTGTGCACACGAGGATGTCGAAAGACTCCTCGCCGGGCTCCCCAGGAGGGCCGCACAGAATCCGCACCCAAACGGCATCACTATCGGGGTCTTGCGACTGATAAGTAGTGACGTCGACATTCGTGCTATACCAACTCTTTATTTCTGCCTTCAACCGTCATCCTCCGTTGATACTGAGGCGAACTGTTTCTCCGGAACTTCTAGATCATCTGGATAATTCATCGACTAGTGCAAGTCCTTCTCGAATACAGCTCCGCTCCTGGAACACACGTCCATGAGTCTCCTGATGTTGCATCCGGCGAGTTCCCGTACTTTCCGGCCTCGTTCGTTTGATGCTCTCGGAAGGCTCTCAACTAAACCCATGCCGATCAGAGCGCGGATCGTGAGGTTGTTTTCTGAGTACGCGGAGTCGAAAGCAGAGAGCACTTCGGATACACCTGCCGGATCAGTCTCCACGTTCCTATCGATCAGGATGCAGTGTCTGCAAGGATCATGTAAACCGGTACGTCGAGACCATCTTCTTCGAACTCTTCCTTTCGATTGAGAAATGCGTCATGAATCGGTCTGAACCGGCGAGCCATTTGTTCAATAAAGTCTAGCTGCTCGGCGTGGTCGGGATTGTCCGTCATCGAGGAGCTCCTGATCAGTTTGCTTGATTACCAGTTGCCGGCTCGGTAGAGCGAGGAATTGTCGACCGGACGGTGGTGTTGTGATCGTGCCTTGTCCCTGTCGAGAATTGTATTCATGGCGTTCGCTTTCTGTCGTTCATTGACATTTGTCGAAGTACGTCCCGGGCCGCTACCTCGACTGCCGGCCACCGCGGGTCGCGAACGTGTCCAGCGCCGTCGTTTGCATCGTAGGCCTCCACCACCGGATCGTATTCTACGAGTAGACGTTTAAAGGGCTCTTCCTAATTCAGAGTGCATTCAGGCTTTCTGCGAGTTGGCCGGAGTGGATGAGTGACCGCAAGATGTAGTGCTTGAGGTTGCGGAACCCGAGTGCGATACCCCGGAGGTGCTCGAGGCGCCCGTTGATGGCTTCGACGGGGCCGTTGGAGGCGCCGGTGTCGAAGTAGGCGAGGATCTCGGCACGTCGGGCCCACAACGACCGTCCGAGTTGCGCTACCTCGGCGAGGCCGGCGGGTAGGCCGGTATGGATACGTTTGAGCAGCTTGTACATCGCGATCTTCCCGTCCCGCTTGTTGGACTGGTCGTAAGCGTCGATCAGATCCTGATAGATCGCGTAGGTGATGGCCACCGCCACGTGCTCCTCCCGGGCGTCCAGGCCCGTGCGTAGGCGGGTTTTCTGGTTATCGGTGAGCAGCCCGATCCGGGTCAGCAGGGTGCGGCGGATGCCGTAGAGCGGATCCCCGCTGCGGCCTCGATGTCCGCACGTATCCTGTTGCACGCGTTGACGACACAGGGTGAGTTTCTCTGCGGCGAGGTGTACGACGTGGAAGGGGTCCATCACTGCCCGTGCCTTGTCGAGGGATTCGGCGGTGGCGGTGCGGTAGCCGGTGAACCCGTCCATCGTGACCACCCGGATACGGTCGCGGAACGCCGGATCACGCGCGTCGAGCCAGTCCTTCAACGCGGCTTTGGAGCACCCGGCGACCATATCCAACAACCGGGCCGGACCGGTACCGTCCACGATTGGGGTCAGGTCGACCAGTACCGTCACGAAACTCGGATCACCCTGGCCGCGAACATGTTTCCACTTGTGTTCATCCACGCCTAATACGCGGACGCCGGCCAGGCGTGCGGGTGCGGCGGCCAGCGTCTTCGCCGCCTCACACGCCAGGGTGTTGACGGTGTTCCAGCTCAACCCCACCGCGGCCGCCGCCGCGGTGACCGACATCTTGTCGCAGATCATCGACCGCATGATCCAGGTGGTGGTACGGCGGGTGACCTGCGCACGCGGGGCCACGATCGCGCCCACGTCGGCCCGGAACACCGACGTCGCGCAGGCGTCGTTGCCGCACGTGTAGCGGGGCACCGTCAGGTGCAGCCGGGTCGGATGCCCGACGATCGGCAGATCGGCGACCTCACGGTCGACATGATCACGCAACTGCCCGGCCTGCCCGCAGGACGGGCACATGTTCTTCGGGTCCAGGAGCTGGCAGAACAGGTGGGTACGGTCCTGGCCGTCGACGGCGGCATCGGTGATCGTCACCCCCAACTCGATGGTGCGGCAAATCGTGTCGGCAATAGCGCTACGCTGCGTCATGGGTCCTGTGAGTGTTCGGATGAGTGTGTAGGAGCTTTCATCTTCACACCACAGGACCCGCCCACATCACGCGGCTCACACCCGCAAATCCGACCTACATCTTGTGGTCGATAGAACCTGTTTCACGCACCGTCAATCCTGAAGAGCCGTTTAAAGGCTGTCACTTCGTCGCCGTAAATGGCAGCGCCAACCAAGTATTCCGGGTCTGGAAATACTACGTCTACATCGTAGAGTATTTCAATACACAACGAAGGAGGATACGACGTGTAGTGCTTCTCGTGGAGCCAGTAGTCAGTATCGCAGGCGTGCGCAATCATCTCCACCGCATCTCGCACGCGGCCCCGCATTTCTGGGTAGCGCACTGTCATGGAGTGTCCCATCGCTTCCGTTGACTGTCGACGGCGACCGGCAGTTCGTTTCACCTATTGTAATTGTGCAGTTGGATTTATCTGATATATCGGGGTATCACATCGTCCGCCATGAGTTCGCGGAGTAGATGATTCTGCAAACGCAAAATTCGAGTATTCCTAACCAAGTTCTATTCCAGGTCGAAATGGGCGCGGACTTCCGCCAAAGTCATGGAGTATGCACTGGCTTTCGCTTCTAATCGGGTTCTTAACAATACAATACGCCCTGTTGGCTGTAGAACTGTTCGTCCATGGGATATAGTCCGAGCCTCGCAGCATAATCCACGAGCATTTCCTCAGTGAAACGATCCTTTACCCGGCGCTTCTGGTACGCAGCCACATCCTCAAAGGGCAGGGCGGTGTCATATCCGGCTCTTCCGAATTCAGAGTGCGTCCAGTTGTTCTGCCAGTTGGCCGGAGTGGATGAGTGACCGCAAGATGTAGTGGGTGAGGTTGCGGAATCCGAGGGCGATGCCGCGAAGGTGTTCGAGGCGCCCGTTGATGGCTTCGACTGGGCCGTTGGAGGCGCCGGTGTCGAAGTAGGCCAAGATCTCGGCCCGTCGTGACCACAACGAACGCCCGAGTTGGGCCAGCTCTGATAGTCCGGCGGGCACGCCGGTCTTGATCTTCTTGAGCAGCTTGTACATTGCGATCTTGCTGTCCCGCTTGGTGGGTTGGTCGTAGGCATCGATCAGCTCCTGGTAGATCGCGTAGGTTACCGCAACGGCCACGTGTTCCTCGCGGGCATCGAGGCCACCGCGCAGCCGGGTCTTCTGCTTGTCGGTGAGCAACCCGATCCGGGTCAACAAGGTGCGACGGATGCCGTAGAGCGGATCCCCAGATCGACCGCGATGCCCACACGTATCTTGTTGCACGCGTTGACGACACAAGGTCAATTTCTCCGCTGCCAGATGCACGACGTGGAAGGGGTCCATCACCGCACGCGCCTTGTCGAGGGCTTCGGCAGTGGCGGTGCGATACCCGGTGAACCCGTCCATCGTGACCACCCGAATCCGGTCGCGGAACCCCTGATCCCGCGCGCCGAGCCAGTCTTTGAGCGCGGCTTTGGAGCGACCGGCGACCATATCCAGCAACCGGGCCGGGCCGGTTCCATCCACGATCGGGGTGAGATCGACCAGGACGGTCACGAAACTCGAATCCCCCTTGCCGCGAACGTGTTTCCACTTGTGCTCATCGACCCCGAGGACCCGCACACCGGCCAACCGGGCCGGTGCAGCAGCCAGCCTCTTGACCGCGGCCAGGGCGAGGGTGTTGACGGTGTTCCAGCTCAACCCGACCGCAGCTGCGACGGCCTTCACACTCATCTTGCCGCTGATCATCGCTCGCATGATCCAGGTGGTGGTGCGGCGGGTGACCTGCGCTCGTGGCGCGGCGATCGACGTGAGATCAGCCCGGAACACCGATGTCGCGCAGGCTGCGTTCACACATGTGTGGCGCGGAACCTGCACATGCAGCCGCGTGGGGTGACCCACGATCGGCAGATCGGCCAGCTCCAGATCGACATGATCACGCAACCGGCCCGGCCGCTCACACGCCGGGCAGCGGTCCTTCGGGTCCAGGAGCTGGCAAAACAGGTGGGTGCGGTCTTCGCCGTCGATGGCGGCGTCGGTGATGGTGACGCCGAGTTCGATCGTGCGGCAAATCGTGTCGGCAATAGCGCTACGCTGCGTCATGGGTCCTGTTGGTGTTCGGATGGGTGTGTGAGAGCTTTCATCTTCACACCACAGGACCCGCCACGAGCGCAGCGGCTCACCACCGAATCGGACCTACACCTAGTGGACTCGCACACCCATTCGGGCACTCTCAATCAGGAAGAGCCTCATATCCTCGTAGCAACGGTAGCCGATTCATCACTCGGATGCCGGGATAACGCCCGCTTCGACAGCGGCCGTGAGCGCCACGCATAGTAGGTTCTCGGGGAGATCGGTGCACCGTGCTCGGTGAGCACACGACAGATCTGAGCGACCCCGAACCGAGCACAATGCTCGGCGATGAACGCGCACACTACCGATGTCGCGGGTCGCTCTCCCGCGCGAAGAAAGACGTTGCCGCTTTGAGGATTTCGACTGTCTCCTCCAGCTCGGACACCTTGCGTTTGAGCGCCCGCACCTCCGCAGCCTCTTCCCGAGTCACCCCCGGCTTGTCCCCGGAATCGATCTCGTGTTGACGGACCCACTTCCGCAACGTCTCCGAGGTGATCTGCAACCGCTTCGCGGTCGCGGTGATCGCCGCCCACTCACTCGGATACTCCCCGCGATGCTCAACGACCAACCGCACAGCCTTGGCCCGCGTCGCCTCGTCGTACTTCTTCGGCATGATGCCAACCTTCCCTCACAAAGAGGTGCGCACCAAACCCGGGGATGTTCATACTCACCTGAATGGTGCTCCTCGACCTGGTCCGATTGATACCATCGCAAGTTCAATCATCCCAGGTCAGGGCACCATTCTCCTTTTATGACACGAAATCAGCATGAAAGCCCGAGGCTAACCCCACAGCTTCTGGATCATTCTGCGCTTCTCATCCTCTGGTGACGATGGATCGACTGCGAGAGCGCATAGAGCAAACCATCCTGCGTGCTTGAACGCCATTGGAGATGTCTCGTCAGTGTACGCAGCCCCCCAGACGGTGATACGTGCTGAACCGACCATGTCTTGCTGCTCCGCAAAGAGGTCACGCAGACAATCTTCACTTCTCGCTGGCAGCCCCAGATGTAGCGGATTCTTGCTGAAAGGGCTCGATATCTCCTCGCCATCACGAGAGTCTTCTGGTACGACTCGGAACTCTGTCAGTGCTGATTGGTCGTTTACCAGCTCGATTCCGATCATCGCGCGTTCCAGAATCCCGCCGAGTGGTACGTATGTCTCCACACGAACGGAGCGCGCGTCAAACGGAAGGAAACTCTTCGAGTGGAATCTGGAGGAAATGTTGCGATGTTCACGTACTAGCTTTCCCGGCAAGGTTGGACTATCCCCTTTGCCCTCCCAGCGAGCCTCTACCTTCATCCCGCCTCTGGTGATAATCATCCGTGATTCTCCCATGCGTCTAGCCAGTGCTTTCTGAAATAGTTCGAGAATTGTTCCAACACTTCTCTTGGATAATTCATGTACGGGGGGTGTGTCATGTTCGCAAGTTCGTGAGCATCGTCGTAAGACATCCCGCCGTCCATTAGTTCTTTCTCGGTGAGTTCATGGCGAAGGAAATTCTGCTGGCCCTCCGAGAGCGTTCCCCCATTGTTGAGGGTGTTGCGGATGGATTCTACTGTCGCCGGGTTGTAGGGGGCAGTCGGGTACATTTCACCTGCAACTTTGCCTCCCATTGACGGGCCCATGCCAAGCTCGGGTCGCGACAGGTGCTGCGCGACGGCGTCGATGTCGGCTGTGGTGAAGGTGGTGCGGACAGCGTTGTCGCGCACGACCTGCGGTGCATTGTCGGGGATGTCCGGCATCACGCCCCGCGGTCCCGAACTTGGTAGATCGTCGGGTGAGACTCCACCGAATCTGCGACCAGCGTTGGCGGCGCCCTCAGCGAGCGGAGCGACCGCGTCCGGCACTGCGGGTGCCACTCGAGCGAAGCCTTTACCTACTGCGCCGAGACCTTTGGCAGGCGCGACCGCGAGTAGGCCGGCCATGCCGAGTTCGCCGGCCGCTTCCCAGGGATCGGTGCTGAACTTGTGGAAGTCGACTCCGGTGATCGCTTGCAGCAGCGGGCCCTCACGGTCGGGCGGACTGTAGCTGTTGGTGCCCATTGTTGCCGCCCCCGCCATGGCGTCACCCATCTTGTTGGGCAGGTACATGATCACCGTTTTCGCGCTGCCACCCAACCCTTTCCACGCGTCGGCAGTACCGTACGGTCCGAGCCCGACCAACGACGTCGCCCCGTCCCAGGTGCCCTTGGCCATATTGCTGGCACCACCAACAAACTTTTGCGCCCAGTTGCGGGTATCGGGTGCTTCCTCGAACGAGGTTTGATGGCCCTGCGGGTCAAAGGTGGCGTAGCTGCCGTTGGTGTAGAAGATCGTACCTGAGCCGTCATCGTTGATCAGTTGTGTGGCCCAGTCACCGTTGTTATCGAGGTTGGTGACTGTTTTGGTACCGTCACTGTTCCAGCGTGTCGAGGTGGTGCCGTCGTTGAGCCATCCACTGATCGGTTTCCCGGTGTCACGGTCGATCTGGATACGACCGATCTGTTTGCCGTCGGCGTCGTAGACGTTGGCGTAGGTGCCACCATAATCCGGTTCGGTGAACACATACGTCTTCTGCCCGGTTGTCGGGTCAGTGGTGATCGAGGCGCGGTTGCCGTTGCCGTCGGTGAATGTCTCGACTTTCTGGCCCTGGGAGTTGGTGAACCAGCCATCACCGTTGTGGTCGAGTTGTCCGGTCACCGTGGTGTTTTGCCCGCCTGGCCCAGACTGGGTCAACGTGGTCGATCCGTCCCCGGAGGTGGTGGTGTGCTGCCAGGTTCCGTTGGATTGCTCGACACTGTTGACCTGGGTTTGCGATCCGTCGTCGTTGTTCACGGTGGTCGACGACTGGGTCATATCGGCAGTCTGGCCGTAGGTGGAGCGCGGCGTATCAGTACCCGGGTTCGCGCCGGCATCCCACGACGCACCGTACGGATTCTGGCCTGGCGCGTCCTGCGCCCGGTAGGCCGAACTGCCGTCGGAGTTGTTTGCCCACCGCTGGTAGCCGCCCTGACCGTTCGACACGACTAACTGATTCGAGGTGACGTTCCCCTGGGTATCGGTAAAGGTCTGCTGAACGCTCTGATCGCCATTACCTTGCGGAATGGTGTTGGTGATCGTGCCCGTCTGCTGCCCGGTTGTGGGATCGATGATCGGGGTCTGCCACGTCGACCCCTCCGGACGACCCTGGGCATCAGCCAAACCGATCGACCCAGGATCGCTCTCGTCCGGATCAGCCAGAATCGGATACAACGCGTTCGGTGCTGGTTCAACGTGCTGGACCAGGTCACCGTTCTCGTCGACGGTGTACCACGTCTTCTGTGGCCGGCCGAGACTGTCGTACGCCCACGGCTTCTTCACGTACGACACCGGATTCCCCGCAGCGTCATACACCGTGGCCGACCCGTCCGGATTGATCTCGGTATGCCCACCCGGCGGCACATTCATCCGGAAGTGATATGTCCGCGGACTCGTCTGATCATGAATCAACACCAGCCGCGACGACCCGACCTGCCCACGCGTCGACCCACCCCGCTCCAGCAACGACCAACTCCGCGGCCCCGTGGATCGACCACCCAACGCCGCGCGCCGCACCCGCGGATTCGCCGCGGCGAATGCCGCTGCACCCGCCACGACCCACGCCGCGAGCGGGATGTCGGGCTGCTTCGAGCCGGAATCCAGAGCATGGGGCGGGGTATCTGGTTCAGGGTTCGCAGTGACCGCGCCCGGTACCGTCGTCACCGCAGGAGCAGCGGTCGAGGGCACCACCGGTATCTGCCCGGTGCTGTCGCCTGGTGGTACCGGTTGCGGTGCTGTGGGTCGGACGCCGCCAGTGTTCGGGTTGGTCGGCCCGGAGCCGCCGTTTCCCGCGCGTGCAGGTGGTTGCGGGGCAGCTTGTCCGGGGACGGTGACGATGGGTGTGCCGTTGCCTTCGCCCGGTCCGGGCCCGATGTTGGAACCGACCTGCGGGCCACCCGATCCCGCACCATCGCCCCCGGTCGTGGGTGCCGGGGTGTTCGTGGTCGGTTGGAAGGTGTTGGTGGGCACCGAGATACACGGCCAGTTCGAGCCGTACTGGGCGCGCATCTGATCACACAATGCGTCCGCGTGTGCCGGAGCTGGTTCACTGCCGAGCGCAGCGACCGTGACCCCGCCACCGATCGCGAGGACAGCCGCGGCCAGCAGGCCGGCGCCGAGACGGCGGCGCGGGAGTCGGTGACACCCCCGACGAGGCTTCACCGTCACCGGCCGTTGTGGGTGATCTGCGTGTTGCTGGCTACTGGGAGTCATTTCTTGTTGCCCCACATCAGGGCTCCGAGGATCGCGTCCGCACCGGCCCAGAACCAGCGTCCGGCAATCGACATCACGAGAAAGAACACCAGGAACACCGGGATCACACCCCACCGGTCCGACCATTCACCAAGATTCGACAGGTTCGCCGCAGCCAACACCAAGAGCACGCAGCCGGCGAGGAACAACACCACCTTGAGCACCGGCACACCGCCGCCACCAGCCGCGTTATCAGGTTCGCTTTCGGCGTCGATTCCAGCGGACGAGCGCCCCGCATCATCGGATGCCGCGGGGAGTTCGGTGGTTACGGCGTCGGCATCGATGCGATGTGTGCCACCCGACACCGACGACGAAAAGGTAGGAGCAGTCATACGGGATCACAGCCCTTCAGTGAAAAGATTCAAAGTACAAGGAGAGAGTGAGAGAACGTCGTGCCTCACGCACCGCATACCGGGGCGGAGGTCAGTGCCGTCGGGTCACAGGTAGTGGGGTTTGCCGTACACGTTGATCGTGTTGTCGTTCAACGCTGTTGACACGCTCACGGTCACGTACGCGCGCAGGGCGACCGGCCCAAGACAGCCGTCGACCTTCACATGCACGCCGTCGACGGTGATGCCGGCTTTCCCGGTCTGCATCTTCTTCGACCCGAACGGGATATCGGCGATCGTGCCCGGCCGCAACGTCGTGGAGATGTTCGGGGTGACCGTCGCACCGATCACCACCGCCGGCGGATAGGAAATGTTCATCTGCGCCGACGGACCACCCGAGATCCCCACCGTGGCACCCGACGTCACATCAGTGTTGCAGCCGATCTGGAATCCGGCTGCGACAGTGCCCGCCTGCATCGGCACCGAACCCGACCCGGCGATGACACCCTCACCTTTGAGACTCAGGAAACCCTCTCTCGTCCACGGTGATTGGTTTAGGGGCGGTACCGACCGCACCTGCTCGTGCGACTTGATCGCCGAGACGACCCACCCGTCATCCGTGCGTTTGGTCGTCTGCTGATCAGCAAACGAACTCGGTGCAGCACCAGAGGTACCCGCCCCGATCACCGACGCAGCCACCGCCAGCGCCGCACACACGCCTGTCAGCCCTGATCGTCTCCGCACTTCATCGCTCACCGTGACACCACCCCCACCACACTAGTGCATCACAACAAAACTGCGATGCCAGATTATGAACTGTTCTCGAATACCCAAACACGACTCACAGAATTCGGCAATCTAAAGATCGCCATCGACTTCTTTGATCCTGCAAGTGTGCTGGTCGCAGCGACACGCGAGAGTTCCGGACCGGAAACAATCCCCAAGAATGGGGACACCGGAATCGGTCAGGCAAGGGTGGCAGGAGCCACGGACAGCCCGCTGGCCGCCGATCACCTGGGAGCCCGCCTACGATCGGCCCGCCACGAGCCGTGCGGAGTAGACAGCCCGCATCGCGGAACACGTCGACCCAGCATCCTCGCCGGCGACCTCAACGGCACTCCGCTCGACATCGACGAGGTCGATCCCGCCAGTCGGCCCAGATACAAGCCGCAGAATCACCCACCGAAGCCCGCTCGAACCCCGACGTCATCGAGAAGGGCGCAACCCTCTTCAGGCGAACCTACGGGGGTCACATTTGATCGCGCCCAAGCTCACCCCTGCAACGAAGAAACCTCTCCGACCGAAGTCGGAGAGGTTCCTCTCGAGTGGAGCTAAGGGGACTCGAACCCCTGACCCCCACACTGCCAGTGTGGTGCGCTACCAGCTGCGCCATAGCCCCGTATTCTGTTCTCTCGCCCCTCGAAATGGGCACTGGCGAAGTTACACCATCGCGTGAACGGTAAACAAATCGCCTTGTCAGCGTCGCGGTCTCGGAGGGCAGTGGTTCACTCGGTCTCCTTGGTGAGAATGGCCGTCAGCCACCCTGGTCCGTCGGTGATCCCGTTGACCGGCTCTCCGTTCAGCAACACCGTCGGGGTGCCCACTGCCGTGGTTTCCATGGCCTTCTCGAGTTGAGTGCGCGACTGTGCCGCAGCCTGCTTTGCCTCGGCGAGCTTGGCGCCGGTGGCGATGCACTGCTGCGTCGGGGGAGCGGCTCCCTGCGCGGCGGCGATTTGCGCCAGCTGGGCGTTGGAGTGGTCGGAGTCGCCGTTCTCCTTGGGCTGATCGACGAACAGCGCGGTGTGGAATCGGAAGAACAGCGCCGGGTCCTTGGCGTCACCGACACATTGCAGGGCTCCCGCGGCGCGTTCGGAGTAGTCACCCGACGCCGACCTCGAGTTGAGGAACGTCAGCATGTGATAGCGCACCCGGAGTTTGCCGGAATTGACGGCATCGATGATCGGCTGGCCGGACTGCTTCTCGAACTGCTGGCACACCGGGCAGAGGAAGTCCTCGAAAACATCGATGGTGGTCGGCGCGGCGGGTTCACCCACGATCAGCGCGGCGTTCTCGTTGAGCACGGTGTCGCTGACCGGCCCCAGGTCCTTCTTGTTCGCGTTCCAGACGAAGCCGAGGATGACCAGCGCCGCCACTGCCACCACAGCGACGCCGACAAGTACATAGGTCGCCTTGCTGGAGGTCGACCGGGGCTGATGGCCGGATGGCGTCGACGTGGCGGATTTCCGCGACGACGCGGCCGAGGGCTTCGCGCGCGAGGCGTTCGAGGTCTTGCGCCGCTCAGTCACGCACTCGACTGTAACGGGTGGTCACCAACGAGCGAGCCGAGCGTTCGGACAGGGCCGCGTCGAGCGTCGGCAGGCGTCGCTGCACGGCGGTATAGGGTTGGGTCAGTGAGCCGCTTCGAAGGCCTCGAGCACGTTGGCCGGAATACGGCCCCGGTCGCTGACCTCGAACCCGTTCTTGGTTGCCCACTTGCGGATGGCCTGCGTCTGCTCTTTGCTGCGGGTGCCCGCGCCGCTCGTGGCGCGCTTGGCGGCCGGATTGCGGGCCGAACCAGCGGTGCGCGACACCTCGATGTATCGGGCTACCGCGTCGCGGAATTGCTGAGCGTGGCGAGCCGAGGTGTCGAACTCGTAATCCTTGCCGTCGATCGACCAACGAACGGTCTCGTATTCGTCGAGAATCTTGCCGTCGATGTCGTCGACGATCTCGACCGATTGAACCTTTGCCATGTGGACCTCCAGAGCCTTCACTTCTGCCCGCCCTGAATGACGGCTGCCGGGCGTCACCGAAATGTCGGCACTGCCCAGAATGTGGGGGGCGTAGCCGTATGGTAGCCGGAATCGAATAAGAGAAACCTGAAAGAATCACTCACTCTACAGACGCCGAAAATCGGCGAAAAACGTGAAGGAATCCTCAGCTTGGTGGTGCGGGATTCGACGGTTCATCGGTGTCGGACGGACTGCCGCCGGCGTCGGTGGAGTCAGTGTCGTCAAGCCCGAGCAGCGACTGCGGTGCGCGCTCGTTCGCGTAGATCTTGCGATAACCCGTTGAGGTGACCGCGAATCCGGTATCGGAGGTCGACTCGAGGCAATACGTACCCGACGGGGAGACCAGACACTGGAATCGACCGACGGCGATCGTCGTCCCGAAGTCGACAATCGAACTGCGATAGAGCACCGGATACTCGTTGGAGCAGGCGCCGTGAGTGGGGCCGTCGGCGCTCAGGGTGATCAGGTTTGCTGCCCATTGACAGGTCGATGGCTCCGATGCCGGGGGAGTGCCGTTCGCAGTGGCGTTGTTGATGCGGCATGCCAAGGTGGCCCGCCCATTGGTGCCGGTGGAACAACTGAGGTTGCGGTCGGGGGTGGAGAAGTGAAATCCCGACGTTTCTTGCAGCGGATCCGTCGAGCCGGTGGCGCCGTCGTGATAATTGGAATTATCGGCGCGTGGTGCGAGCGAGACCACTCGGCCGATACTCCAATCCGGTAATTCCGTGGCGGTGTTGGTGATCGAGGCGGTCGTCGTCGACGTGCTCGGAACATCGGACTCGGTGGTCAGCTGATCGGTCGGCGGCAGCACGATCTGGGACGGACCGTTGCCGCCCGACAGCGAGCATGCTGTCACTCCGGCGCCGAGGAGGACGATCCCGATCGCGGCCAGTGATATCGACACGCGGCGCGACCATCGCGATCCGTACCCTTGCACTGTGTCGACCCCCAAGATCGTCCTGTTCTACGTGTTCACCCCGTTGCCCGACCCTGAGGCGATCCGGCTGTGGCAGCAGGCCGTGTGTTCCTCTCTCGGGTTGCGCGGCAGGATCATCCTGTCACGGCACGGCATCAACAGCACCGTCGGCGGAGACCTCGCCGCAGTGAAACGGTACGTCAGGGCCACCCGCGAATACCCCCCGTTCGCCCAAGCCGACATCAAGTGGTCGGAGGGCGCCGGCGACGACTTCCCGCGGTTGTCGGTGCGCGTGCGACCGGAGATCGTCACCTTCGGCGCGCCTGAGGAACTGAAGGTCGATGAGTCCGGCGTGATCGGTGGCGGTGACCGGCTGACCCCCCGCGATCTGCACCAACTCGTCGAGCAGCGCGGCGACGACGTCGTCTTCCTCGACGGCCGCAACCGCATCGAATCGGAAATCGGCAGATTCGCCGGCGCGCTCACCCCGCCGGTGGAGACCACCCGCGACTTCGTGCCGCTGCTCGACAGCGGCGCCTACGACCACCTCAAGAACCGTCCGGTGGTCACCTACTGCACCGGCGGGGTGCGGTGCGAGGTGCTCACCGCGCTCATGCGCAACCGCGGATTCGAGGAGGTCTATCAGCTCGATGGCGGGATCGTCCGCTACGGCGAGGAGTTCGGTGACGACGGACTCTGGCAGGGCTCGCTCTACGTGTTCGACAACCGGATGAACGTCGCATTCTCCGACCATGCCGACGTGATCGCGGCGTGCGTCGAATGCGGATCGGCGACAAGCAATGTGGCCAACCATCCCGATCGGCTCGGCCGCGACCTCGCGGTCATCTGCGCCGACTGTCTCGCCGCCGCGGGTGTCACCGGGTCGGGTGATCCCTCACCGTCGGTGACGCCGCGATGAGCCGGGTAGGCGTTCCCGTCGTCGTGGTCGCCGGATTCCTCGGGTCGGGCAAGACAACGCTGCTCAATCACCTGCTGCGGGAGGGCGGTCGCGATGGTTCCGTCGGCGCGCGAATCGGGGTGTTGGTCAACGACTTCGGAGCGGTGAACATCGATGCCATGTTGGTCGCCGGGCAGGCCGACGGTGCGGTGAGCCTCGCCAACGGGTGCATGTGCTGCTCGGTCGACCGAGACGGACTCGACGCCGCGCTGTCGACTCTCCTGCGGCCGTCGGCCCGTATCGACGCCATCGTCATCGAGGCCAGCGGCATCGCCGAACCACGAGCACTGATCCGCATGGTCACCGGCTCCGACGATCCCCGGATGCGGTACGGGGGACTGGTCTACGTCGTCGATGCGGCGATGTTCGCCCGCACCCGACACGAGCACCCGGAGATCGACCTGCACATCGCCGTCGCCGATCTGGTGGTGCTCAACAAGATCGACCTCGTCGAGCCCGAGGCACTCGACAACATCAGAATCGTCCTGCGTGAGCTCAACCCGACCGCGGCACAGATCTCGGTGATCGACGCCCGGGTCGACCCGGCGATGCTGTTCGATCCGGTCGTCGCGCCGGATGCCGACGCACCGGATAGTGCCGGCGACGACGCAGGACCGGTGCAGCTCACCCTCGATGCGCTGTTTCATGATCCCGGACGCCGTGACTCCGAACCCCTGGATTGCGGCACCGCTGATGAGCACGACCATGACCACGGACACCATCACGGGCCGGGGGCACACTGTCACCGACACCTGCATGACGAGTTCACCTCGGTCGAGTTCACCTCGACCGCGCCGATGGACCCGCGCCGGCTCGCGCGATTCCTCGAGCGGCCGCCGGTCGGTTGCTATCGGATCAAAGGGGTCGCGCACTTCGACCTGCCGGGGCATCGGCAGCGCCACATCGTGCACGGGGTCGGCGGCTTCGTCGAGGTGCGTCGCGACTCGTGGGCCGGCCAGGCCAGGCAGACCAGCATCGTCGCGATCGGAACGGGGATCGACCGTGACGAGGTCCTCAGCGTCTTGACCGCGGCCGTCGCCGACGACGCCACCGCCGACGACGAACACGGCATCCTGCACATCACCCGACACTTGCCCGCGCGCTGACCTGCGCCGACCCCGGGTCGCCCAGGCTGGGCTGACTTCCGTGTCTCGATCCCGTGCCCGTCACGTCACAGCTGGCTAACGAATCCGATCTGCCCAGGTCACCGATTTCCGCATCGCACCCGCGACTGTTTGACTGTGTGAAAGCTGTGGCTATTGTGGCCAGTGTTGCTGCTTTGACTTGGGGTGGCGACGACCGAAACGACGACGCTGAGGATGTGCGAACATGTCGATCGCCCGGAGACGAGGCTCGCGAGCGCGACTCGCGATCACGGCTACGGCCGTCGCCCTGCTGACGGGGTCGGCGGTGCTCACCGCCACCACCGGAAGTGCACCCGCATCGGCCGCACCGGCCACGGGCACCAGCCTTGCGGGCAAGACGGTCTTCCTCGACCCCGGTCATCAGGGCGGCGCGGCCGGCCACGACCTGGCCAAGCAGGTTCCCGACGGACGCGGCGGCACCAAGGACTGCCAGACGACCGGCGCGACCGGGGTGAACGGCGTGGCCGAGCACACCGTCAACTGGGACGTCGCGCAGCTGGTGAAGGCCGGACTCGAGAGTCAGGGCGCGCGGGTGGTGCTGAGCCGACCCGACGACACCGGCTGGGGCGGTTGCGTCGACGAGCGCGCCGCCGCGGCGAGCCGGTCGGGAGCGGCCATCGCGGTCAGCCTGCACGCGGATTCGACCACCACCGGTACGGATACGACCAAAAAGGGCTTCCACATGATCGTGCCGACGCTGCCGATCCCGGATGCGACGGTCAATCAGGTACAGGGCGGCGAAGGCCTCAAGGCGTCGACGATCATGCGTGACGCCTTCCTCAAGGCGGGCTTCCCGGCCGCCAATTACGCCGGGGTGAACGACGGAATCCAGACCCGCTCGGATATCGCCGCGGTGAACCTCACCAAGGTTCCGGCAGTCTTCATCGAAATGGGCAACCTTTCCAACCCGCAGGAGGCCGCCGCGCTGGCCGCCCGTGACGGTCAGGTCAAGTACTCGATGGCCATCACCGACGGGATCATCAACTACGTCAAGGGCTCTGCGGCCGCCACGATCCCCGGCGTCAGCAACCCCGGTGCCACCACGCCCGGTACGACGACCCCGGGTTCCACGACCCCGGGAACGACGACGCCGGGAACGACGACCCCGCAGTCCGGTGACGACGACGAACTGTCGGCGGTCCTGCCGTTCATCCAGCAACTGCTCGGCACCAAGGATCCCGCGGAGATCATGCGGTTGATGCTCACCGAGGGTCAGGACGCGTCGGCGCAGGTGCTCAATGCCATGCTCGAGATCGTCTACGGCCTGTTCGACGGAAAGCTACCGATCGGCTGAGTGTCCTCGACAGTCGGATTAGGGTCGAGGTCATGTCATTACGCGATCTGATCAGAATGGACCCGCCGGTTCCCACCCTGCGCGGACGCCGGGTGTTGATCACCGGGGCGGCCAGCGGAATCGGCTTGGCCACGGCGCTCGCCGCGGCACGTGATGGCGCCGAACTCGTGCTCACCGACCTGCACGCCGACAAGCTCGACGAGGCGGTGACCACCGTCACCGAGGCCGGCGGGCACGTCGCCTTCCATTCTGCGGGCGACGTCTCCGACTACAAGTGGGTCCGCAGCTTTGCCCATGAGGTCGACTCCGAGGTCGGCGTGATGGACGTGGTGATGAACATCGCCGGTATCTCGGTCTGGGGCACCGTGGAGAACCTCGAGCACCGGCATTGGCGATCGGCTGTCGACGTCAACCTGATGGGTCCGATTCACATCATCGAATGCTTTGTCCCGCAGATGGTTCGGCGAGGACACGGCGGACACCTGGTGAATGTGTCGTCGGCCGCGGGACTGTTGGCCTTTCCCTGGCATGCCGCCTACAGCGCATCGAAGTTCGGCATCCGCGGGGTCTCGGAAGTACTGCGATTCGACCTGCGTCGTCATCACATCGGGGTGTCACTGGTTTGCCCGGGTGCGGTCGCCACCCCCTTGGTCAACAGCGTGGAGATCGTCGGCATCGATCGCAGCGACCCGCGGGTGGCCAGGCAGATCGATGCATTCCATCGCGTCTCGGTCACCCCCGACACCGCTGCCGCCGCGATCATCAAGGGGGTCAAGAAGAATCGGTTCATGGTCTACACCTCCTTCGACATCCGGTTCGGGTATTGGTGGGCACGCAAGTTCGCGTTGCCCTACGAGATCGTCATGCGGATCGCCAACGATCGATTTGCGCACCTCGCCCGGATCAGTGCGGTGTCGCAGGTGGACCCCGTGCCGGCCGACCCCGATGCCGCGCGAGAGCGGTAACTCCTTGGGCGAGAACGTCTTCCGCAAGACCCGCCGTGGCGCCGATCCGGATTTCTTCGCGGCCGAGGCCGCCGGTCTGCGGTGGCTGGCCGAGGCCGGAGCACCCGTCGTCGAGGTCATCGCGGTGTGGGACAGCGGAATCGAGCTGCAGCGTTTGGACTCCGCGGTCCCCGACGCCGACGCCGCACGTGAATACGGCGCCGCTCTGGCGCGCATGCATGACGCGGGCGCCGACTCGTTCGGGGCGCCGCCCGCGGGATACCACGGACGACAGTTCATCGGCGAACGGCCACTGAGTTCACGCACCCACGCGAGTTGGGGCGCCTTCTACGCCGCCGAACGCGTCGAGCCCTACCTCGAACCCGCGCGCCGCGCCGGATATCTCACCGCCGACGACGAGGCACTGACCCGCTCGGCCTGTGCGGCCATCGCCGACGGCGTCTTCGACGACGACGAGCCACCGAGCCGGCTGCACGGGGACCTGTGGAGCGGCAACGTGATGTGGACACCCGACGGTGTGGTGATGATCGATCCGGCCGCCCACGGCGGCCACCGCGAGGCCGACCTGGCGATGCTCGCGCTGTTCGGCTGTCCGCACCTCGACGCCATCGTCTCCGCCTACGACCAGATCCACCCATTGGCAGCCGGGTGGCGCGACCGAATCCCGCTGCACCAACTGCATCCGCTGGCCGTGCACGCCGCGGGCCACGGACCCTCCTACGGTTCGGCGCTGGGGCGGGCGGCACAGGCAACCCTCGCGCTCACCCGCTGAGAGGCGCTGACGGACAATCATCGGATGCACGCAGATTCCTCGTCGTCCGATCCCGGGATACTGGTCGTCTCCGCGACCCGGTCGGAGGCACGCCACATCCCCGACGGCACCCGGCTCCTGGTCACCGGCATCGGAAAAGTCGCCGCGTCGGTCGCGCTGACCCGGGAACTGAGCACCGGCCCCGCGGTGACACGCATCGTCAACATCGGGACCGCCGGCGCGCTGCACGACCACCATCTGCCGGTCGGTCACGAGGGGCTGTTCGTACCGTCGGCCGTCGTCGAACACGACATCAGCAGCACCGAATTGCGGGCGATGGGTTACCCGGTCGTCGACCGATGGGAGTTGCCGGACGGCGACGGCACCGTGCTTGCCACCGGCGACACCTTCGTCGCCGACCCGGTCCGACGCGCCGAACTGGCCGCCGGCGCCGATCTCGTCGACATGGAGGGTGCGGCGATTGCCCATGTGGCGGCTGCGTTCGGGGTGCCCTGCCGGCTGGTGAAGGTGGTTACCGACGGCGCCGACGAAGGGGCGATGGACTGGCCGTCACTCGTCGACGAGGCGGCCCGCACGCTCGGGCGGTGGGTGTCCGAGCACCTCACCGTGTAGGAGGTGCGCCGTCGGCGAAACGCGCCGAGGCGGCGGTCAGGAGCGGTTGCGTGAGCGCGTCGACTGGTAGGCCGCGGCAGCGCCGGACTCGTAGCGGTCGAGGTCCGCGGCCGCCGAGCGGGCGCGCGGGCGCGGTCGGTCGGTCTGATCCGTGGGAATGCGTGTGGTCTCCTCGGAGGCGACGGGGACCGGTCGTGCGGTGGTTCGGCCGGCATCGCCGGCACGACGACGCGGTGCCTCCGGTGACTCCGTGGCCTTGCGGGCTGCGTCGCCCGCACGTGCTCGCCGGGGACGCGCCCGACCCGGATCGTCGGCGGCGGTGGCTGCGGCGCCGACCACCGATGCGCTTGCGCGGGACTTCGACGCGGTGCTGCGGGCCTCGGCGTCTTTCTTTCGGGCCGTGCGGGTGCTCGACGAGGTGCTCGTGGCACCACTGGCACCGCGCGACGAACTCGTTCGAGTGGTCGCCGCGCGGCTGCTCGACGAAGTGGCGGTCTCTGTTCGACGAGTACGCGCTGCCTTGTCGCCGTCACCGCGTGCGCCGGAGGTGCGGGCGCCCTTCTCACGAGTGCTCGTGGATGCGCGTCGTTTGGCCGGCGGCTTGTTGTTCTTGCCGCCCCGGAGTTTCGCGTTCCAGCCTTCGGGCCGGGTCAGCACCCAACGGAGCAGAACCAGCACGAGCGTCACCACGAACGTGACAGCCATCCACGGGAAGTTGGCGGCGATCGGCAACAGCACCTTGAGCACCAAGGACTTGAGACCGGATGCGTTGCCGGCATTGAGGCTGTAGAGCGCCAGCACGCCGACGCAGAATGCGATCAGCGGCGGCTGCGCGGCCGCGGTGAACAACGCCCGACGACGAACGGCGAGCGCGGCCAGGCAGCACCCGACCAGCAGGCAGAAATTGAACACCGCGCCGAGGTTGCCGTGATTCTTGGCGTCCATGATCGCGCCGACCGCGGTCAGCGCTGTCGCGATGAGGACGGCACCCCACCAGGGCACCCCACGGACGGTCGGCAGCACCGACTGCTGGTCCAGTGGCACCGCGGAAGAGCTTCGTTGCGGAAAGGGCACATGTAGACGGTACCGGGTGAAGCGTGATTTCCCGCCAACCGCCGGGTCATGTTGGCCGATCCGGCGACCGGATCGGGGCGTCATGTCCGTTCTGTGTGATGTGTGCGTCGAACTGCGTGATCGGGCTCGGCCCGTACCCGTGACCAGCCGTGCGGGTCTCGCGGACGGTGTCGTGAATCGTGCGGACCGTGGTGGGCTCGTCGAGATCGCCGAGCGCCTCCAGCGATGCCAGCCGGCGGGCGGTCACACCGACCCGGGAATCCAGTGCTCCCACAGTGGAGTTGTAGGCATCGACCGCCCTGCGCAGCGACGTTCCGACCCGATCGAGATGGCCGAGTACCGAGTCGAGCCGATGATGCAGCTCGACGCCGAGCTCGTGGATCACCGCCGCGTCACGTGCCATCGCGTCGTGGCGCCAACCGAGTGCGATGGTGCGCAACAACGACACCAGACTCGACGGCGTGGTGAGCACCACATTCTTGGTGATGCCGAACTCGATGAGGGTGGGGTCGGCGCGCACCGCCCACTCGAGCACCGCGTCGGCGGGCAAGAACAGCACGACCATCTCGGGGGTGTCGTCGAAGGCCGACCAATACGACTTCGCCGAGAGCGCGGTGATGTGCGCGCGCACCGCCCGGGCATGGTCGGAGAGCAGGTCGCGCCGCATCTGCGGGTCCTCGCAGTCCGCGGCCTGCAGATACGCTTGCAGGGGCACCTTGGCATCGACGACGATGTCGCGGCCACCGGCCAGGTGCACCACCATGTCGGGGCGGACCGACCCGGCCTCCGAACTCGCCGACACCTGGGTGCTGAAGTCGCAGTGGCGCGTCATCCCGGCGAGTTCGACGACCCGCTCGAGTTGGACCTCACCCCACCGGCCCCGCAGGTGCGGGGTGTGTAGTGCGTTGGTCAGCGCCCGGGTCTGATCGGAGAGCCGCGTCGACATCATCTGCATGCCCCGCACCTGCTCGGACAGGCCGGCGTACGCGCTCGTGCGGTCGCGTTCCACACGCCGTAGTTCGTCGGCCATCTGTCCGACCAGCGTGTGCAGTGGATCGACGATGTGACTGAGCTCGGCGCCGATCGCGTTCGACTGCCGTCGGGCCGCATCCTCGGAGGCCGCGGCGAGCGACCGTCCGACCAGGTCCTGGGAGGACCGCAGCGCCGCGGTCTCGGCGCGTGCGGCAGCGACGGCGCCGGCCGATCGGCTCGTGCACGCGAGCCAACCGATTGCGACGCCGAGCACGATGCCGACGGTGAATGCGAGCACGATGCCGATCATGTCGGTGATCTTGCCCGTGACCACCGACAGAATCGGTTCGCCCCCCGCGATACCGCGGTTCAGCCGGCGTCGGGGAGCGGCGCTTCCTGGTCGGGCGTCTCCCGATGGAGCAGCGATCGCTTGATGTCCAGTCCGTAACGGAATCCGCCAAGGCTGCCGTCGCGTCGCAGCACACGGTGGCACGGCACGAACAGCGCCGCGGCATTGCGCGCGCAGGCCGAGGCTGCGGCCCGGATGGCGGCCGGTTCGCCGGCACGCTCGGCCAATTCGGTGTAGGTCACCGCGGTGCCCGCGGTGACCCCACGCAGAGCGGCCCAAGCCTTTTCGATGAACGGACCCGACCGTTGAACGACCGGTTGGGCCGCGGCCGGACCGAAGTCGTCGGCGTAGTAGGCCTCGACGGCCTCGGTGATCGTGGTCAATTCCGGTGTGCGGCCGAGCTCTGCGGGACCGCGCAGATCGTGTGGCCGCAGGTCGCGGTGCACGAGTGCGACCAGATACTCGGGGGTGTCGGTCCATCCCGATGCCAGGACGACTCCGTCGGTGTCGGCGACGACGGTGAATGCGCCATCCGGCGTCGAGACCGTCGTCCACAGGCCGGAGCCGTCCTTGGGGGTGGAAATGGTTGGGGTGGAGGGTGTTTCGAGGGTGTCGGTCATGGGGTTGCTCCTTGGGTGGTCGTGTCTGCGGTAGTGGTGGGCGGGGTACCGGCGTCTGAGGGGATGAGCCGATGGCGCCACAGGTGCATCGAGGCGTAGGACCGCCACGGTGCCCACGGGGCGGTGTCGTCGAGGTCGATGGCGAGATCGCGGGCGGCGTGGCGAACAACGAGGTCGTGCCGGAGGAGGACGTCGGGGTCACCGGTCACCTGCATCGTGACGTAGTCGGCGGTCCACGGCCCCACTCCGGGTAGGGCGAGCAATTGTGCATGAAGATCGGACGCATCGACCCCCATGTGTGGTTCCACCGAATGTTCGGCAATCGCCTGTGCCGCTCCGACGATCGCCGAGATCCGACGGGCGGGCCCGGTCAGGATCGTGCTGCCGCGTTCGGCGATGGCGGCGGCCGTCGGGAACTGTCGCCACGATCGCGCACCGTCGTAGCCCCCGTCATCGCCGGCCGTCGCCGGCCAGTCCGTCGGCTCTCCGAGGGCGTCGACCAGCCGCGTCACGTGCCGCCGTGCGGCGGCGACGCTGATCTGCTGGCCGATCATGGTGCGGATGAGGGATTCGCCGCCGTCGATGCTTCCGGGTACCCGAACCCCCGGCGCTGCGGCGACGACCGTGCCCAGGGTCGGGTCGGTGGACAGGGCATCGGTTGCAGCCACGATGTCGGCGTCGAGGTCGAACAGCCGTCGCAGTCGATTCACCGCGGCACTCAGGTCCCGGAGGTCCAGATGCTCGAGTCGCACGCGCAGGAATCCGTCACCGGGCGTCGTCTCCGCCAGCGCCGGCCCGTGCGGGAGGGTCAACACGCGCTGATGAATCCACTGCCGATCGGCGTCGGATCGATACCGCTCGACGCCGTCGACCGAGTGCGCGGCGAGATACCACCCGAACCAGGTGGTGTCGAACGGTTCGCGGTATGCCAGGCGCAGCGTGATCGCCGACGATCGCTCGCCTCTACCGGTGGCCGCGGATGCTGCGATCGGGGTGTCGATGTCGCTGCGGGAGTTGGCCCGTCGCAACGAGCGCAGCGCGCGCGGGGTCAGGCCGAACACCTCGCGGATGGTGTCGTTGTACTGACGCACGCTGGTGAACCCCGCCGCGAAGGCGATGTCGGACATCGGTAAATCGGTGCACTGGATGAGGATTCGCGCGCTGGTCGCGCGATGCGCCCGGGCCAGCGCGAGCGGGCCGGCACCGAGTTCGGTGGTCAGCACGCGTGTCAGATGCCGTGTCGAGTACCCGAGTTGGCCGGCGAGACCACCGACCCCCTCGCGTTCGATGACCCCGTCGGCGATGAGCCGCATCGCCCGCGAGGAGAGATCCTTGTTGAGATTCCAACGCGGGGAACCCGGAACCGCGTCCGGCAGGCAGCGTCGGCAGGCGCGGAATCCGCCCGCTTGCGCGCCGGCCGCGGTCGCGACGAAGGCGACGTTCTCGGGTCGCGGGGTCTGCGCCGGGCACGACGGCCGGCAATAGATTCCGGTGGTGCGCACGGTGGCGAAGAATTGGCCGTCGAAGCGCGCGTCCCGTGCCTGCAGCGCGCGGTAACACCCCTCGAAATCGAGCCCCGTCGACGCCGGGACCGGGTCGGCGCCTGCCGTCGTCGAGGACGGGGGTCGCGCGTCGGTGGAAGCGGTCATGGCTCCACCCTCTCACCGACCGGCGGGCTTTTCTGGCGGGAATCGGCCATCGCTACACCTGCCGACGACGCGCCGTCGGCCAGGTTGGGCAATTGAGTGACGTAGCTAACACTTCATGCCACGATGTGTGCATGAGCACGCAGTTCGACGGTCCTCGACAGCGAGGTCAGGAGCCGGAGACCCCGCTTGCAGAGTTACCCGACTGGGGACTCGACATCATGCGCGGGCTGTACGGACCGGACACCATCGATGCCGAATGCGCCCGTCAGCGCAGGACACGGACACATCTCGCGGGCGCCGACTCGATCGAGACCGACGATCCGGTGCGTCCGCTGTCACCTCTGGAGGCGGAGTTGGTCGCGGCCGATGCGCTCGGTGCGCTGGTGCTGCGCTTCCTGCGTCGTCGCTGACCCGATTCGCTCGGGGTCACTGATCCGTGGCCTCGAGACGTGCGAGCGCTCGCCGCGCCGCCCTCGCTCGGGGGTCTCGTCGCAGTGGTGTGTGAGGATCGTGGCGTGACCGATTCTGACGATTCGTCGCCGCGGCCCGTCCCCGCTGCGGACGGCCCGGTAGATGGGGGCATCGCCGCCCCCGCTGCCCCCTCGCGAATGCAGGTGTTCTTGAGTGGCCTGCGGTCGACCTCGATTGTCGGGTTGCAGTTCATCCTGGTGGTCGCCGCCCTGTGGGTGGTGATGTGGGTGGTCGGCCAGGTCTGGGTGATCCTGCTGCCGGTGCTTCTGGCGATCATCGTGTGCACGCTGCTGTGGCCGCCGGTGCGGTGGCTACGGGGACACGGCGTTCCGCCGGCCGGGGCTTCTCTGCTGATGATGCTCGTCGCGGTGGGCCTGCTCGGCGGGGTGATCGGGCTGATCGTGCCCTCGATCGTCGATCAATCCCCGGAACTCGCCGACCGCACCGTCAGCGGTGTCCACAAACTCCAGGACTGGGTGCAGGGTCCGCCGCTGAATCTCGGCGACGACCAGATCGACGGTCTGGTGTCGGCGATCACCCAACGTGTGCAGTCCAGTGCGAGCACCATCGCGGCCGGGGTCTTCAACGGGATCGGCACCGCGACATCGGTGCTGATCACTTTGTTCACGACGCTCATCCTGGTGTTCTTCTTCCTCAAGGACGGCCCGCGCTTTGTTCCGTGGCTGCAGCGCACGATCGGGCATCCGGCGGGTGCGCACCTCGGCGAGGTGCTGTCACGGATGTGGAACTCGTTGGGCGGCTTCATCCGGACGCAGGCGATCGTCAGCTTCGTCGACGCCTCGCTCATCGGTGCCGGACTGTTCATCCTGCAGGTCCCCCTCGCGGGGGTGTTGGTGGTGATCACCTTCCTCGGTGGCTTCATCCCGATCGTCGGTGCCTTCGTCGCGGGCGCGCTCGCGGTGCTCATCGCGCTGGTGTCCAACGGACTCACCACGGCGCTGATCGTCCTCGGCATCATCCTCGCCGTACAGCAGCTCGAGGGAAACGTGTTGCAGCCGTGGCTGCAGTCCAAGTCGATGGACCTGCATGCGGCGATCGTGTTGCTCGCGGTCACCCTCGGCGGCTCCCTGTTCGGGATCATCGGCGCATTCCTCGCGGTGCCTGCCGCGGCGACCATCGCCGTCATCCTGCGGTACCTCAACGAGCAGATCGCGATCCGGGTGGGGGAGAAGCCGCCGCCCCTCGACGAGGCATCCGACGACGGCGGGCCGGGTGTGGGAGCCAACGAGGGCTCGGAGGACGCAGAGGACACCGGCGGGGCGGTGCCGGGCACCGCCTGAGTCCGTCACCGGCCTCGGTGTGCCGAGAGCTGCCCGATAGACTGGGCGCCCGTGAGTCTCACCCTCGGTATCGTCGGACTGCCCAACGTCGGCAAGTCCACCCTGTTCAACGCGTTGACCCGCAACGATGTGCTCGCCGCGAACTACCCGTTCGCCACCATCGAGCCCAACATCGGGGTCGTCGAGCTCCCGGACGCACGGCTCGACCGTCTCGCCGAGATCTTCGGCAGTGAGCGCATCCTGCCTGCGACCGTGTCGTTCGTCGACATCGCCGGGATCGTCAAGGGCGCGTCGGAGGGTGAGGGCATGGGCAACCAGTTCCTGGCCAACATCCGCGAGGCCGACGCGATCTGCCAGGTGGTGCGCGTGTTCGCCGACGACGACGTCGTGCACGTCGACGGTCGGGTCGACCCGCTCGCCGACATCGGGGTCATCGAGACCGAGCTGATCCTCGCCGACCTCCAGACCTTGGAGAAGGCGATTCCGCGGCTGGAGAAGGAAGCCCGCAAGAACAAGGACACCGCCGAGGTGCTCGCCGCCGCGCAGAAGGCGCAGGAGATCCTGAACACCGGCACAACACTGTTCGCGCAGAATGATTCGTTCGATCTGTCGTCGGTGCGCGAACTGCATCTGATGACCGCCAAGCCGTTCCTCTACGTCTTCAACGCCGACGAGTCGGTGCTGACCGACGACGCGCGCAAGGCGCAGCTGAAAGCCGCTGTGGCGCCGGCGGATGCGGTGTTCCTCGACGCCAAGGTGGAAAGCGAACTCCTCGAACTCGACGAGTCCGATGCGCAGGAACTCCTCGATTCCATCGGGCAGGACGAGCCCGGCCTGCGGTCGTTGGCGCGTGCCGGATTCCACACCCTGGGCCTGCAGACCTACCTCACCGCCGGCCCGAAAGAGTCGCGCGCGTGGACGATTCACAAGGGCGACACCGCGCCCCAGGCCGCCGGCGTGATCCACACCGACTTCCAGAAGGGCTTCATCAAAGCCGAGATCGTCTCCTTCGACGACCTCGACGCCGCCGGCTCGATGGCCGCGGCCAAAGCCGCGGGCAAGGTGCGCATGGAGGGCAAGGATTACGTGATGGCCGACGGGGATGTGGTGGAGTTCCGGTTCAACGTTTAGCGCTGGACATGGTGCGTCCTGGTTCGTCCCGCGATCAAGTCCATCGGCGACATGAACTCGCCGATCGGCCGAAGTGAATCGCTTCGTCCATCGGAATCCTCTGTCCATGTAGGGCATCAGCTCCGATGATTCGGCGAGTCCCACGCCGGAGAGCCTGATGGTGGGCACAATGACTGATCGTGAACAGTGCAGGCGCAGTGCGCATTCGTCGGCCGGCCATGAAGTTGCCCCGGCGACCGGAATGGGTCGAGCGGTCCCCGCGGTCCCACTGGTACACCGTCGCCGGAATCAGCTTTGGCGCGTTCATGATTCAGCTGGACTCGAGCATCGTCACACTGGCACTGCCGTCATTGCAGCGGTCCTTCGACGCGTCGCTCGCGTCGGCACAGTGGGTGTCGGTGGCCTACGTGCTGACGGTGGTGGCGCTGGTCGCGCCATGCGCGCGACTCGGTGACGGCTGGGGACGCAAGAACCTGTATCTCTACGGGTATGCGATGTTCACGGTCGGTTCGATTCTCTGCAGCATCGCGCCGGACCTCGCCTCGTTGATCGCGTTTCGGGTGCTGCAGGGCACCGGTGGAGCCGCGATTGCCGGCAACGCCATCGCAATGGTCACCGACAACATTCCCAAGGAAAGATTGCGCGACGGGCTCGCCGTCCAAGCCGCCGTGCAGTCTCTGGGCCTGGCGCTCGGGCCGATGAGCGGTGGCTTCCTGGTCGACGCTTTCGGATGGAGGTCGATCTTCTGGGTGAACGTGCCGATCGGTGTCGTCGCGGTGGTCTCGGCGCTCGTGCTCCTGCCCGACGCGACACAACGGCGTTCGATGCCCCGATTCGACTGGCCCGGAACCACTCTGCTCGCGCTGGCCGCCATCGGGCTGCTGGTCGGTCTGTCCGGGCTCTCCGGCTTGCCGCTGGGGCTGGTCGGGTCACTCATCCTGCTCGTGAGTCCCGCACTTATTCTCCCGGTGTTCTGGCGGAAAGAAAAGCGTGCGGGCGCACCGCTGATCGATCCGCCGACGCTGCGCACCCCACAGATCGCGATCGGCGCGCTGGGCGCCATGGTGAGTTATCTCTTGCTGATCGCGCCGACCGTGCTCATCCCGCAACTTCTCGTCCCACTGGGCTGGTCGGTGTCGGCGACCGGCGTGATCCTGTTCGCGATGCCCGCCGGATTCCTCACGGCGACCGTTGCCTCCACCGCGTGGCTGCACTCCTGGGCCGGAAACTCCATGCGCACCGGTGTGGGATGTGTGGCGATTCTCGGAGCGATTGTGGCGCTCGCGTCCCGGCCGACCGAGATTGCGTGGATTGTCCCTGCATTGGCGGTCCTCGGCATCGGCCTCGGGGTGTACGTACCTGCCAACAACGCCTCGGTGATGGCCGCGGCCACCGCTCGCGGAACCGGTACCGCCGGATCGTTGATCGCACTGTTCCGCAATGTCGGAGTGGCCACCGGCGTTGCCGTTGTCACGTTGACCCTGCACGTTGCCGGACACGACAGCAGACGCGACGCATCCGATCCGGCCGGCGCGGCACACAATGCACTGGTGGGGGCGGCGCACTGGGCCTGGCTGGTGCTGCTCGGCTTCGCTGCTCTCGCAGCACTGGCTGCCCTCGCGGCGGCCGTCGCTGTAGGCCGTACCGCCTCCGCGGCGAGTACCTGACGGCCACGCGGGGGCGCGCCGCTCGGGTGAGCGGCAGGTCATCGATGCAGGCGCCAGGGCCTCACGTCGCACTGACCATGCGAATTCTCCCCGGTCGCGATGACGGTTCCGTCGTCGAGAAGTCCGAGCGTGTGCGCCGATCCGGCCGCGACGGCAGTAACGTCACGCCACTCTGCGACCTCGCACTGTCGGTGGTGATTGTCGCCGACCGCCCGCACGGTTCCGTCAGCGAGGAGCGCCACTGTGTGGTGGCTGCCCGCCGACACCGCGACGACGGTGCGCCATCGGCTGACGTCGCATTGGCCCGCGGTGTTGTCGCCGGTGGCCAGTGCGGTGCCGTCGACGCGCAAGCCGACGGTGTGTAGATAGCCGGCGCCGATGCCGATCAGGTCGTGCCAGCCGCCGACCGCACCCTGCCCGCGCCGATTGCTGCCGGTGGATAGTGCTGTGCCGTCGGCCAATACGGCGACCGAATGCCAGTCTCCGCACGCGATCGAGACGGCGTCTTTCCACGCGGCCACATCACACTGACCCTCCGCGGTGCGACCGGTCGCGACCACGGTGCCATCCGAGCGGAGGCCGAGAGTGGTTCTCCATCCGGCTGCCACGGCGACGATCCCACGCCATCGGCCGATGTCGGTCTGTCCGTCACCGTTCCACCCTGCGGCGAGAACCGTTCCGTCGCTGCGCAACCCGACGCTGTGGGATCGGCCGGTATTGCGCGCGGCATGCACGTTGCCGGCGGCCACGGCGTAGATACCCGACCACGACGAGACGTCACATTCCCCGGCGCGACCGTCGCCGGTCGCCACTGCCGTCCCGTCCTCCCGGCATACGACCGAGTGTCGTCGGCCTGCGGCCAGCGTGTTCATGTGCGGGATCAGCCCAGTGACCCTGCGGCCGAGCGTAATTCGCTGAGCGCTTCGAGTACGAACGGCACGAGCGGCGCGCCGTCGTCCTTCTCGCCCTCGGTCCATTTCGCGTATCCCTGTTTGAAGGCGAGCACACCGAGTTCGGCGGCGACCCGCGCGGTCGCATCCGCCACGCCGCGGGTGATGAGGGCGTCGGTCATCGCGGCGGCGAGCCCGACGCTCTTGAGGGCGTCGCGCTCCTGGAGTTCGGTGCTGGCAGCGATCGCCGCGCTGAGTCTCGGTCCGAGTTCCCGGTTCATCGGCCCCATCTCGCCGGCGGCACGCTCGAGACCTGCGCTGACCATACCGAGTGGTGTCGCGTCGGCGGGTGCCTCGGCGATTCCCTCCGCCATCAGACGGCTGAGCGTTTCCTGGCCGGCCACCAGCACCTCGCGCTTGTCCGAGAAGTGCCGGAAGAAGGTGCTGCGGGTGACGCCGGCACGGTCGGCGATCTGCGCGACTGTCGTCGCGTCGTAGCCGTGTTCGTTGAACAGGTCCACCGCGGCGAGGACGAGGCGCTCGCGTGCGCCGGGTTCCCATCGAGCCATGTGGTCATCATAGTGATGCGACATGTGTCCCGTCGTCGCGCTACAGTGATGAGATAACAGTCGCATCACTCGTCAGGGGAGATCCATGCACGTCTTCGTCACCGGCGGTACCGGCACCATCGGCTCCGCCGTCGTCTCAGAGTTGCTCGACAACGACCACACCGTGCTTGCCCTCGCTCGCTCCGACCGGTCCGCGCAGGTACTCGCCGACGCCGGTGCGCAGGTCCTGCGCGGCGGGTTGTCCGATCTCGACGTGCTGCGCTCCGGCGTCGCGCAGTCCGAGGGCGTGATCAGCCTCGCCTTCGATCGCGGCGACCACGGAGCCGACGCGCTGGCCGCGGCGATCGCTCAGGAAACCGCCGCGTTGTCGGCGATCGGGGAGGAACTCATCGGCACCGACCGTCCGATCGTCACCGTGTCGGGCACGCCGTGGATTCCGGGGCGCGCGTCCACCGAGGCCGATCCGTTGCCCACCGACGGTCCCGTCGGCGGCCGGGCCCGATCGGTGCTGGCGCTACTCGATCTCGCGTCGAAAGGCGTGCGCCCCAGTGCGATTCGTCTGCCTCGGACGGTTCACAACCATGGTGAGGGTGGGTTCGCCGGCCTACTGACCCAACAGGCACGACGCAGCGGCGTGGCCGGCTACCCGGGCGACGGCACGCAGCGCTGGCCGGCCGTGCACGCCCGCGACGCCGCGACACTGTTCCGCCTCGCGCTGGAATCGGCGCCGGCCGGGACAGCGTGGCACGCGGTCGCCGACGAGGGCGACACCGTCGCCGACATCATTTCGGTCATCGGCAGGCGGCTGCGACTGCCGGTGCAGCAGATCCCCACCGAGAGCTTCGGTGCGTTCGGTCCGATCTTCGCGGTGGATCAACCCTCGACGAGCACGCACACCCGCGAGGCACTCGGTTGGACGCCGACGCATCCGAGCCTGCTCGAGGATCTGGAGAACATCGAACCGTGAGACCTAGGATTGGCGTCCGAGTTCGGTGTCGTCACCGGGCGTTCCCGTCAGAAAGGGCCAACCGATGACGACCGACGTCGAAGGGCCCGAGCGCGACTTCGGTGACGTCCACCGGATCGGTGTCGAGCGGGCCGGTGAGATTCTCACCCTGCAACGGGCCGCGTATGTCACCGAGGCGAAGCTGCACAACGATCTCCGGCTGCCCCCGCTGGATCAGACCGTCGACGAGATCGTCGACGAATTACGGAGCCCGGAGGTGATCGCCCTGGGAATCACCTCCGGAGCACGTCTGGTCGCCGTAGTACGACTCACGGTGCACGGTGACACCGCTGAACTCGGTCGTCTCACGGTCGCGCCCGACCTGCAGGGGAGGGGTTTGGGCAGTCGTCTGCTCGACGCGGTCGACACATGGTTACCCAGTGCTGTCACCAGACTCGAGCTGTTCACCGGTGAGCACAGTCTCGCGAACATTCGCCTGTATCACCGTTTCGGTTTTCGAGAGTTCCGTCGCCGGAATGTCGGGACCTACGACCTGGTCTTCCTTGCGAGAAACGTCATCTCAGGCGAAACCGGGGGATAACGATGTGGTACCCGTGTGAGCCGAGGTGTTTGTTGAATTGTCGCCCATCACCGATACTGCTTCGGTGACGAAGCGGACGATATGCGTGGTGATATCGGCGGTCCTGGCTGTCGCGGGGTTGCTGTTCGCCGTTCCCGGGACGGCCGGAGCCGCACCACAATCCGGGTGGCGATACACGATGGTGGCATTCAGCAACGCCAGCGATCGTGACATGGACGTCTACCAGTCCGGCGACGGCACTCATTTCGACGTCCTCCAGAAGGCGGCGTATCGTCCGCCGTCCGGGTTGGTGCGCGATCCACGGATCTTCCGCAACACCGACGGGTCGTACTACCTCACCTACACCACGGCCGCCGGCGCGAGTATCGGGTTCGCGCGCAGCACCGACCTCACCCACTGGACGTTCATGCAGAACCTGGCAGTCCCGTTCTGCTGCTTCCTTCTTCCCGGTACCGGCGATGGCAAGGGGTCGTTGGGCGCGCTGGGTTCGTCGGGTTCCGCCGGGTCGAGCGACCTGCCCTCACTGTCGCCGTTCACCACCAAGGCGTGGGCGCCGGACTGGTTTGTCGAGAACGGTCGCGTCAACATCATCCTGTCGATGTCGACCGGCGGAGGCTTCATCCCGTATCTGATGACGGCGACGGACTCCTCGCTGCGGAATTGGGGGCCGCCGGTACCGCTCGTGGGTATCGGCGCCGACCACATCGATACCACCATCGTGAAGGTGGGCTCGACCTACCACGCATTCACCAAGAACGAGACCAAGAAGGTCATCGAGCACGCCGTTGCCCCCATCCTGGCGGGGCCCTACACCTTTGTCGCACCGGGCAATTGGGGCACCTTCGTGGAAGGGCCGTCGGTCATCCAACTGCCCGGCGGGGCGTGGCGGATGTACTTCGACGCCTACACCAGGGGCAAATACCTCTACTCCGACAGTGGCGACGGCCTGCGAACGTGGACGGCGCCCAAGGAACTGCCGGGGCTGTCCGGAACGGTGCGACACGCGGGAGTGATCCGCGAGCCGGCGTGACACGGCGAACTCACCACGTCGCCGACCGCAGTACCGCGAGCAGCGCTGCCTCGGCGCGCGTCGCCGGCCGCCGCCGGGTGATCACCACGACCTCGGTGAGTCCCGGGTCGGGCAGGCCGTCGAGTTCGACGACGTCGGCGGGCAGGAGCCGACGCGCATGCACCATCACACCGAGCCCGGCCAGTACCGCGGCGCGCAACCCCTGCTGATTGTTGGAGACGCAGGTGATGCGGTGATCGAGCCCCGCGTCGGCGAGTGCGGCGAGCGCCGCGGTGCGCGAGATGCTCGGTTCGGGAAAGGTCACGAGTGGAATCGGCTCACCGGGCCGCAGGACGGTGTCCGGTGCGCCCGCCCAGACCAGAGGTTCGGTGAAGATCAACTGTCCGTGCCGTTGGCCTGGATTGCGTTTGGCCAAAACCAGATCCAGTGAACCCGCACGTAGGCTCGTGTGGAGGTCCTCGCTGAGTCCGATGGTCAGCTCGATATCGACGCGCGGGTGGTCGGTCCGGAAGCGGCGCAGGATGTCCGGCGTCCCCGTGGTTACGAGGTCCTCCGACACCCCGAAGCGGATGCGTCCGGTGATGCCGTCGTCGGTGAAATAGCTCAGCGCGCGATCGCACTCGTCGAGGATGGAGCGGGCGAAGCCGGCCATCACCGAACCGTCCGCGGTCAGCTCGACCGAGTGCGTGTCGCGTCGCAACAGCGTTCTGCCGACCTGTTTCTCCAGGCGGGCGATGTGGCCGGACACAGTGGATTGCCCGACGTCGAGCTGGCGTGCCGCGGCTGAGAACCCGCCGGTGTGGACGACGGTGAGGAAGGTGCGCAGCGCGGTGGGATCGAGCACACGTCTCAGACTAGTTATCGATAAACTCGATCACAATAATCGTGGTCAACGTGTTTCCGAATGGCTCCGGCAGGCGTTGACTTATGTCTCATGCGACTGCTCAGGAAGCTCCCCATCGACGGATTTGTGCTCTCGATCCTCGCGACGGTGGCGCTCGCATCGGTGTTTCCGGTCGCGGGCGCGGCGGCGACGATTCTCGACGGAATAGTGAAAGCGGCTATCGCGCTTCTGTTCTTCCTCTACGGCACGCGGCTCTCGCCCGCCGAGGCGATGGCCGGGGCACGCCACTGGCGACTGCATCTGACGGTTCTGGCGGTCACCTTCGTCGTGTTCCCCCTGATCGGCCTCGCGCTGCGGGTGCTGACCCCACACGTGCTGAGCAGTGCCCTCTACACCGGTGTGCTGTTCGCCTGTCTCGTGCCGTCCACGGTGCAGTCGTCGATCGCGTTCACCTCGGTTGCCCGCGGAAACGTCCCGGCGGCCATCGTGTCGGCGTCGTTGTCGAACCTTCTCGGAGTCGTGCTGACCCCATTGCTCGTCGTCGCCCTCATGACCACCACCGGCGGAGTCCACGTGAGTGCGGAATCGTTCGGCGAGATCATCCTTCAGTTGCTGCTTCCGTTCATTGCCGGCCAACTGTGCCGGCCGCTGATCGCCAGACCGCTCGGACGACACCCCGTGCTGACCAAGACCGTCGACCGCGGCTCGGTGCTGCTGGTCGTGTACTCCGCGTTCAGCGCCGGTATGGCCGAGCACATCTGGTCGTCGGTCAGCATGGGGTCGATCGCCATGGTGATGGCGGTGTGCGCAGGCGTCCTCGGAGTGGTGTTGGTCTTGT
This sequence comes from Gordonia polyisoprenivorans, assembly GCF_017654315.1. Classification (NCBI taxonomy): domain Bacteria; kingdom Bacillati; phylum Actinomycetota; class Actinomycetes; order Mycobacteriales; family Gordoniaceae; genus Gordonia; species Gordonia polyisoprenivorans. The sequence goes on along the minus strand of NZ_CP072203.1, from coordinate 4,538,888 downwards.
CTCGATGGGCTGCAAAGGCTTTGGGCTTCGGTCGCGACGACGCCATCGTCATCCAGTTCTGTGGATCGAAGAAGAGTCTGGCCGCCGGTCTGCCCATGGCCGCAGTACTCTTCGCCGGTGCGCCGGTTGGCCTGATCATCCTGCCGCTGATGATCTTTCATCAGATCCAATTGTTGGTGTGCTCGATGCTCGCCGCCCACCACGGCCGTGTGGCATCTGAGCACGCATGTGCCCCGAGCGATGACGCGAGTCTGGATTTCGCGGTCCGTTCTCCGTAGGGTGTGCGCCACGGAGGTTTCGCCACGAGGGGGTCGGCGCATGGGACAGTTGATGTACACCACCAGCATGTCCCTCGACGGCTACGTCGCCGACGCCGATGGCGATTTCGGTTGGGGTGCTCCGGATGCGGAGATCTTCGACATGCATGTTGATCGGATGGCGGAGACCTCCGCAGAGGTGTTGGGCCGCAAGACCTATGACCTGATGCGGTATTGGGAGAGCCCTCCGGAGGACGGGAGCTGGACGGCTGCGGAACATGAGTTCGCCCGCCGATGGCAGACGATCGAGAAAGTGGTCGTATCGACGACGATGAGTCCCGACGATCTGTCGTCCGATCGCTCGCGGTTGGTACGAGAGCTCGATACCGCAGAACTTCGGCAGCTCACCGAGAGGGCTCCTGGCTCGGTCGAGATCTTCGGGCCGACCACCGCGGCTGCTGCGATCCGCGCCGGAATGGTCTCCGGTTTCCGGCTGTTCGTCGTTCCCGTGATCGTCGGAGGGGGACTCCGTGCCCTGCCCGCCGACGCTGAGCTCGACCTTCGGCTCATCGAGCAGCGGACCTTCGCCAACGGCACCGTCTATCTGCATTACGCCCCGAAGTGAGGGTGCGCTGGGCATCGCCTCCTGCCGCTGATTCTTCTTATCGAATTGCTCGCTTTCTCCCGGATGTTCGGCCCTTCCCGCCGATGGTCGAGCGCTCCCATCACCCGACACTCGCCCCTTCCCCCCGACGGTCCAGCGCGTCCACCTTCCGACGCTCGACTGTTCCCCCCGATGGTCGAGCGCTTCCACCGCCGATGCTCGACCGTTCCCCCCCGATGGTCGAGCGCTTCCACCTTCCGACGCTCGTTCTGTCCCCCCGATGGTCGAGGTGCGAGCCGCGTGCGGCGAGCCTCGAGACCGCTTGTGCCGGTGCTGGTTCGGTTCGGCGGGTGATGCGGATACCTGTCGGCGAGCGGGGTCTCGAGGCCTCGTAGCTGGCGCTCCTCGGCACCTCGACCATCGGAACGGATCTCCCGATGCTCGACCGTTCCTTCCCCCGGTGGTCGAGGTGCGAGCCGCGTGCGGCGAGCCTCGAGACCCGGCGAGATGACAAGCATCGCAACCACATCCACTACCCACTCGACGTGATAGAGCGCCCGGTCGACGAAATTCCACGCCCAGTCGATGAGTAGAAAAAGTTGTCCACAGATTTCTCGAGCCGCGCGATCGCCGGACCGGTTTTGTCGGTACCCCTTCGTACACTTGTGCCCATAGGTTGTATCACCGATCGCGGGAGGGGAGGTTGTTCGGGTGTCGAGTGTGTTGACGTTCACCGATCCGGATGCCGATGCTGCCGCGATCGCATCGATGTCGCGGGATGAGCTCACCGAGACCGGCCCGGACCTGCTCCGCCAGTCCCGCAAGTACGAGGCCCGGACGGTGCTGGCTGCTGCCGCGTTGGCGGAGAGGGTGTTTCGCGACCATCTGGCCGGTCGGCCTGAGACCGGCGTGTGGGGGTCGGTGGTCGAGCATGCCGAGAGACTCGGCCGGGCCGAGGTGTCGTTGCAATTCAAGGTCTCCCTTAGCAAAGCCGGGAGTTGGATAGCGTTGGCGGATCTGTTTGAGAAGTTCCCGCTGATCCGTGCCGCCTATCTGAACGGGGAGTTGTCGACGAATCGGGTGTCGATCATGGCGCGCGCCGCGCAGCGTGGCGGGGACACCGACACCGACACCGACACCGATAGCTTCGATACCGGTGACGAGTCCGGTGACAACGAGGAGATGTCGTTCGAAGAGATCGTCCTGGACTACGGGTCCCGCGCCACCACCGATCCGGTGCTCTCGCAACAGCTTGACGCCGCGTTGATTTCGATGAACCCCGACAGTGTCATCGAGGACCGCGACACCATCACCGACCTGGTGGGAAACGTCACCATCACCCCCGATGTCGCTGGACACTCCGCTCTGGATGCGGTGGTGCCCGCGCACTACGGGGTGTTCCTCACAACCCAGATCGATGCCCTGGTCGGTGAACGCACCTGCCGTAAGGACCCGCGTCGCGTCGGGTCGCTGCGGGTGATCGCACTTGGGGAGATCACCGGCGTGCCCGGAGCGCACCTCGACTGCGCATGCGGACAAGAGAATTGCGCGAAAGGCGGTGCTGCCCGCGACGAGTCGGCGGAAACACCCGCCGACGCTGCGGATGCACAAGCGTGGGACGAATTGCTACCGGAACCTGCCGATGAGCACGACCCAGTTGAGTTGGTGGAGCCCGTCGTCGAACCCGGGATCCCCGACACGAGTGAACCTTCCACCCCGGATGAGGTGCCGGTGGCGTTCGGGCGTGCCCTGGTGGTGCCGAGCGCGCCCGTGTTGACGGTGGTCACTGACCCCGACGGTGTGTTGGTGCCCCGGTTGCAGGGGTACGGGCCGATCGACCGTGACTACGCCACCACCCTCGCCGAGATAGCGAAAACCATCCACTACCCCGAATCCGCCCGTACGGCTAGGCCACTCATCCCGCAGATCGCCGACCGACCCCAAGCACCGCCCGCCGATCCGACCGGACACGGTGGCCACACCGTGCCACCTCCTGGGGCATTGACCTATGAACCCAGCGCCGCCTTGCGCGCTGAGGTGCTCGCCAATGATGCGTGGTGCCGATACCCCTACTGTGGCATGCCGTCGCACCTGTGCGACCTCGATCATTGGCGACCGTTCAACCATGCCGACCCCGAGGTCGGAGGGTGGACGGTGCTCGGTGACCTGATCCCACTGTGTCGGGCTGATCACCAGCGCAAGCACCTTGGGGAGTGGGTGCCGACGCTCCTTTTGGACCGGCGGGTGGAGTGGCGGAGTCGGCGGACGGGGCAGGTGATTGTCACATTCCCGCGGTGACGATCTCTATGTCTGTGGGGTGGAACCAGCTGTGTCTCAACGGGTCTCGAGGCTCGGCGCACGCGCCTCGCACCTCGACCATCGGGGGAAGGGCGCCTCGACCATCGGGGGGACGCCTCGACCACCGGGGGGAAGGGTTCTCGATCGTCGGGGGGAAGGGTCCTCGACCAGCGGGGCGAAGGGGCGACTGCAAGCCGTAGGTCGTCGCCGAACGACGACCAACGATCGCCCGACGTGGGTACCGTCGGGGTATGGCCGACGACTGGCGCGCCGATCGTGTGCGATCTGCGATCGAAGGACGCAACCCCACCGTGCTTGCTGAACTCGATGCAGCGTTCGCGGTCATCGGCGACGTACAGTTCCTGCCTGGATACTCGCTGGCGTTGACGAAGTCTCCTGGGGTCGAACGACTTTCCTCTCTGCCGCGATCCGAGCGTCTTCGATTCCTGGCGGACGTGGATCTGATCGCCACCGCCGTCGAGTCCGTGTGCGCGGCAAACGATCCGGGGTTTCGGCGGATGAACATCGAAATCCTCGGCAACACCCACCCGATCCTGCACGCACACATCTGGCCGCGCTACACCTGGGAGTCGGCGGATCGGGTGGGGATGCCGGTGTGGCGCTATCCGCAGGAGCGTTGGCATGAACCCGCCAGCGCCCTGTCGGCTGCGCACGATGAGCTGAAATCCGCCCTCAGTGCCGAGATCAACCGGCTGCATCACCTCGAGGGGAATCGCAGCGGTCGATCGATCGACGGGCGATGATCAGCCGGGCGGCCGTCCCGCCGCGATCTGCACGAGCGCCCGGACACTGACGTCGCGGGCGCGGCGGCGGGATTCGGCGAGCGGATTGTCGGAGGGCACGAGTAGACGTAAACCCTTGTGGTGGCTGCGGAATCGCAGCGGCGTGGTGAGTTCGAGGGCTTCTCCGTCGACGCCCGCATAGGCGGTACCGCCAGCCGAGGAGACCTCGAAGGTCGGGGTGGTGAACTCGTGCCAGTGCGGACTGGTCTTGCGCAGGCCGACGGCCGACAGGGCGACCAGTGTGGCCGCTTCGGCGCCGGTCCGCGGCGACACGGCGACGACGCCGAGGAGGCCGGTATCCATCCGTCGTCGTTCACCGGCGTCGAGAAGCGCGCCGGAGTACGGGTTGTTGGATACCAGGATGAGGAACGCGCCGTCGACCGCAGTGCCGTTGGCCGCGGTGAATTGCAGGTCGAAGGGTTCTGCGGTGTTGCCGAGGAGTTCGGGCAGCAGCGCCGCGGTGGTTTGAGCCTTGTCGTCGCGGTAGGAGTCCTGCTGCACGATTGTCGCGTACACCCCGAGCGAGACGTTGTTGACGAACAGACGTCCGTTGACGGTGGCGTAATCGACTCGGCGGATCACACCGTCGGAGAAGGCCTGGACGTTGCGTCGTGGGTCGGACCGGTCGAGCCCGAGATCCAGGGCGAAATGGTTGCGGGTGCCCGCGCTGACGCAGACGAACGGCAGGTCGTGTTCGATCGCGATGGCGGCGACGAGCGCTTGCGAACCGTCCCCGCCGGCCATCCCCAGACAGTCCGCACCACGCGCCACCGCGTCACGTGCGAGTTGTTCGAGATCGTCGTCGGGCCCCAGGACGACGATCTCGACACCGATCCGGTGTGCTGTCTCGACGAGTTCGAACCGATCGACCTTGCCGCCACCGGATTTCGGGTTGCAGATCAGAACCGGATGTCGGGGCCGCCACGGCGCGTGCATCAGATCCAACTCGTGCAGATGCGGCGTCAAGGCGTGACGGGCCGAGGCGACGGCGATCACCCCGAGCGCGACGGCGACGATCAGGTGCACGACGAAAGCGCCGGAATCGACGACGGCCAGCACCAGCGCACTGACGAGCGCCGCGACCCCGAGTACCCCGACGGCGATACCGACGCCACGTCGTACCCCGCGTTCGGTGATCGCCCACCACGCGCCGAGCGCGGCGACGGCCAGACCCGCCACGCCGAGCACGAAGTGCAGACCGCTGTTGACCAGGAACACCAGAATCGCCACGAGGAGTCCGGCCGCGGCCAGCAACGCGACGACGGCACTGATCCGTCGCTGGCTCGTCACCTCGAGTCGGGGTCGGTGGTGATCAGAGCGCAGATCTCGGCGTAGCGCAGCAGAAAGCGCTTCTCGTCGAGACGTTTGCGGCGCATCCACGAGGTGACCTCGGTATTGCACTTACCCGCGTTGCACGACCGGCAACTCGGCACCACGTTACCGGCGGTGTACCGGCCGCCCCGGGAAATGGCGAGAACGCAATCCTTCTGTAGCGCAACGCCATCAGCCTCGCAGTAGGCGCATCCACCCCACAGTGAGATCAACTGCTCCCATTGCTCGGGGGTGAGGTCATGGGTGACCGCGTTCATTCGGCGCCGACGACGTTTCGCGTAGCGGCGGGCACGGGTGCGGTTGGCGGGCACGACGATCAGGGTAGGCCATCACCCGGTCTCATGCGCTGAGGCCGGCCGGCACGATCCCGCTCGGTGTGTACTTCTCGCGCCGGATGTTGCGCGCGGGCATGCGCCGGCGTTTGCAGGCCTTCACCCCGGCGTCGACCATCGCCGGCGGCCCACACAGGTAGGCGACGTACCCGCGCAGCGATGCGAAGTCGTCGAGCACCGCGTCACCCACGTAGCCGGTACGCCCGTCCCACGCCGACCGACTCAGACACGGGACGTAGGTGAGCCCGCGGTGGCGCTCGGCCAGCTCTTGCCAGAACTGCTGATGGTAGAGGTCGGACTCGTGGCGGACCCCGTGGTACAGATGGATCTCGCGGTTGGGATCGTCGGTGAGAGCCTGCACCGCAATCGATGTCAGTGGTGCCAGACCGGTGCCGCCCGCGAGCAACAGCATCGGTGCCTCGGGCTCGTCGGCCTCGGGCGCGTAGGCGAAGTCACCCCACGGACCGCGCATCTCGAGTTCGTGGCCGACATCGAGACCGCCGAAGATCCACCCGTCGGTCGCCATACCGCCGGGCACCCGGCGGATCTGGAACTCCAGCCTGCTCGCCGACGCCGGGGGATTGGCCATCGAGTACTGACGCCACTCGCCGGTGCCCGGAACCACGATCTCCATGTACTGGCCGGCCGAGAAGTCCAGTGGCTCATCGATATCCACGAGCACGGTCACCGTGTCGTGAGCCACGGTCTCGATGCCGTGGACGGTCCCGACCACATCGCGGAGTCGGTGCCGAGGGCCGGTCTGCTCACCGGCGTCCACCTCGATCGTGGTGTCCGAGCGCGGACGCGACTGACACGCCAGGACGAATCCACGCGCCTGATCGTCGGCGCCGAGCACCGTCTCCGGGATCTCGGGGGCGTCGACGGTGCCCGAACACAAGCGCACCTTGCACGTTCCGCACGTCCCCTGATTACAGGAATTGGGCAGATACACGCCGTTGCGCAGGAAGGCGTCGAGCAGCGGCTGGTCTTCTGCGCAGATCACGCTCGCCGACGCGGCGCCCACGACGTCGATGCGATGGGCCTGCGAGCCGGTCGTATCGGAAGCAGCCATCGCCCTCACGCCTCCCACGTGACGTGCAGCGAGGTCGGTCCGCGGAACCCCCAACCCCAGAACTCGACGTCGGAATCGGTGTCGCGCTCCAGATTCGGAATCGATTCGAAGAGTTCCTCCAGCCCTATCCGGCACACCTGATTGGCGAAATAGATCCCCGCGCACGCGTGATTTCCGGCCCCGAAAGCCAAGTGCGGCAACGGTGGACGGGTGATGTCGTACTCCGAGGGCGCGGTGTACACAGCCGTGTCGTGGTTGGCCGAGCCGTAGGACATGAGCACGACGGTGCCCGCGGGCAGCGCCACCCCGGCGACCTCGACGTCGGCGGTGCTGATGCGCGCGGTGGCCGACCAGATCGGCGAGGTCCAGCGCATCCCCTCGGAGATGGCCCGGGGGATCAGTCCGGGTTCGTCGACGACCTGCTCCATCTGATCCAGTCGGGTGAACAATCCGACCAGCGTGGAAGCCATCGCGTGACCGGGCTCCTGCATGGCGCCGAGCAGGTAGACGAACAGGGTCGGGTAGATGTAGTCGCGGTCGCGGGTCTGCCCGTCGGGCATGCCGTCGTGCAGCCAGTGGGAGATGGCGCTGTCGTCGGGGTGGGTGATCCAGCGGTCGATCATCGGGTCGACGATCGCGCGGATCTCGGCCTTGGCCTCATCACCCTCGTCGAAACCTTCGGGATTGGTGAACTCGCCGTTCTCGTCGACGCCGGCATTGGTGAATGACCGGGACAGCTTGTGGAACCACTCGCGCAGTGTGTCCGAGCCGACCTCGCGCAGTCCGAGGAGGTCGCCGAGCGCCCGCACACTGACCGGTTCGCAGTATTGCGCGACGAGTTCGGCGTGGCCGTCGTCCTCGAACGTCTCGAGGAACCGGCGTGCGATCGGCCGGACCAGATCATCGATCCACCGATCGACCTCTTGCGGCTGCAGCGCCGGGTCGACCATCGACCGCAGGTCGTCGTGGATGTCCCCGTTAACGCCAATGACCGCGGGGTGCCCGAAGGTCCGCCCGCCGGCCTTGGTGATGATCGCCTCGAAGTGCTCGCTGGTGGCGATCTCCCGGCAGATGTCGGTCGTGGTGGCGACGTACGAGCCGAGGACGGGGATGTAGGCCAACGGGCGCTCGGCACGTAGCCGCTCGTACACCGGGTACGGGTTGCGCTCGAGCTCGGTCATGGTGATCTCGTCGATCCAGCTCGGTGCCGGAGTGGGGTCGGACGGGGTGGGTGTCTCGGTGATCGTCATGGCGTACTCCTCTGGTCGGTGGCAGGCGATCGGGACTGCTCTGGCCGGAGACGGTAGGGCCGATCGGGACCGGTCTCGACACCGATTGCGCGGGGGAGGCACCGAATGCGCGATGGAGTTGTGATCGATATCGCATCAGCCGGTCGATGTGAGGTAGACAAGACCTCAGGCCGGCGCAGCCCGCCGGCCTGGCCGACGAAAGAACCGCCACCCGAATGTTCACCGAACACACGTCCACCGAACACACGTCCACCGGACACTCGTCAACCGGGCACGGGGCACCGGACGGGGAGACCCGGGACTGGGACGCCGCGCACCGTGCCGTCGCCGATGCGTACTTCCCGCACGAACTCACCGACCTCGACGGCACCGGAGGCGTCGCGCTGTCACTGCGGACCGTCGAACTCGGCGGCGTGACGATCGGTCGACTGACTTGGGGTACCGACGTCGCGATCACCTGCGCCTATCCGGGGGCCTACGAGGTCAACATCCCGATGTCAGGACGGCTGCACTCCCGACACGAAACGCGTGAGGTGGTCTCGACCCCCGGACGAGCGACGGTCTTCGCCGCCGACCGGGAGTCGCAGATCACGCGGTGGACCGCTGATTGCGACGTGATCGGCGTCAAGTTCGATGCCGATCACCTCGAACGCGAAGCCGACCGCATCCACGTCGGTGCCGTGCGCCGACGCCTCGTCCTGCCCGATCAGATCGACGTCGCGACCGACGCCGGGCGATCGTGGCTCGACCTGGTCACGGCGTTGTCCGCGCAACATCGCGAACCCGTCGACCTGCTCGCCAATCCATTGGTGGGCCCGCAATTGGCGGGCGCGGTGACCGCGGCATTCCTGCTCACGGTCGCGCCCGATCCCGTCGACGCGGCACATCCACTGCGACCGCGCACCGTCAAAAGGGTCCTCGACGCCCTGCACGCCGACCCGGCGCGACCGTGGACACTGGCCGAGATGGCAGCGCTCGCACAGACCAGCGTGCGTCGTCTGCAGGAGGCCTTCGCCGAATACGTCGGTGCGACGCCCACGGTGGCTCTTCGTGATATCCGATTGGCATACGCGCACAACGACATCAAGCGCGGAGCGGGCACGATCTCCGACATTGCGGCGCGCTGGGGTTTCAGCAGCGCGAGCCGCTTCGCCGCGGCCTATCGGCGGCGGTACGGTGCTCGGCCGTCGGAAGTGCTGCGCAGGTGATCGCGCTCCGACAGCAACGGGGCAACGATCAGCGAGCCCCCGATGTGTAAACACAGTGACCTGTGTCGTACATTGAAGCAGATCATATATTTGATACAGACAGAGGTGCACACCGATGGACATGACCTGGTCGGATGACGACATCGCCTTTCGCGACGAGGTGCGTGAGTTCCTCGACGCCGAACTGACCCCGGAGCTGCGCGCCGCCGGCCGACTGCGCACCAGCGTGTACACCGACCACGAGGCGTCGATGGAGTGGCAGGCGATCCTGCACAAGCGTGGATGGGCCGCGCCGGCGTGGCCGGTCGAGCACGGCGGCTGCGACTGGTCGCTGACCCAGCACTACATCTTCAGCCGCGAATCGGTGCTGGCCGGTGCGCCCGCGCTGTCGCCCATGGGGATCCGCATGGTCGCCCACGCGATCATCGCCTTCGGTACCCCCGAGCAGAAAGCGTTCTACCTGCCCGGCATCCTCACCGGCGACGTCTTCTTCTGTCAGGGCTACTCCGAACCGGAATCCGGCAGTGATCTCGCCTCGCTGTCGATGTCAGCGGTCTCCGACGGGGACGATCTCGTGTGCACCGGCAGCAAGATCTGGACAACCCATGCCGCCGAGGCCAATTGGATGTTCTGCCTGGTCCGTACCTCACGCACCGGCAAGAAGCAGGAGGGCATCACCTTCCTGCTGATCGACATGAACTCCCCGGGCATCGAGGTGCAGCCGCTGGTGATGGCCTCGGGTGAGCAGGTGCAGGCGCAGGTGTTCTTCGACGAGGTACGGGTGCCGAAGAAGAACGTGCTCGGCGCGATCGACGACGGCTGGACGGTCGCGAAGTATCTGCTGGTGTTCGAGCGCGGCGGCGGCGCGGCCGCGCCGGGATTGCAGGTGATGGTGGAAAACCTCACCGATCATGCGTCGACGGTCACCGGGCCGTCGGGGGTGCCGCTGGCCGACGAGCCGGCGTTCGCCGCCAAGCTCGCCGATCTGCGCACGCGCGCAAAGGTTCTCGAGGTTCTCGAATATCGCGCGCTCGCGGAGATGAGCGCCGGACGCAACCCGGGCGCGATCTCGTCGATGCTCAAGATCCTCTCGACCGAGCTGAGCCAGCAGATCACCACCCTCGGCGTGGAGGCGGCGGGCCCCCGCGGACGGGCGTATCAGCCGCACGCCGCCGCGCCGGGCGGACCGATCGCCGACTTCGTGCCGCCGGCCGACGGATACGTCAGCGGGCAGGCGTGGCAGGCGGTGGCGCCGCTGCTCTACCTCAACGACCGTGCCGGCTCGATCTACGCGGGCAGCAACGAGATCCAGCGCAACATCCTCGCCAAGGCCGCCCTGGGCCTGCCCCAGTACTGACCGGAAAGGTATCTCCCACCATGGATTTCGATCTCACCGCCGAACAGCAACTGCTCTCCGACGGGCTCACCCGCTTTCTCGATTCCCGCTACGACCTCACCGAGAGCCGCAAGGTCGCCAAGGTCGGCGACGGATGGCAACCACAGATCTGGCGCGCCTTTGCCGACGAACTCGGCGTCATCGGTGCCTGCCTGCCCTCGACGGTCGGCGGTGACGACGGCGGCCCCGAAGAGCTGATGGTCGTCACCGAGGCGCTCGGCCGCGCCCTCGTCGTCGAACCGTTCGTCGACACGGTGGTCCTCGGCGCCGGTCTGCTCGCGCGTACCGGACACGACGGCGCACTCGAGGTCGCGCGGTCGGTGACCGCGGGCGAGACCCTCGTGGCCACCGCCGCGCTCGAGGACACCTCGGGCGGACGGCTGCACCACGTGACCACCCGCGCCGAGGAATCCGACGGCGGCTGGGTTCTCCACGGCGCCAAGGCCGTTGTCACCACCGCCCCGATCGCCGATCAGCTGATCCTCACCGCGCGGATCTCCGGCGACGACGACGACCGCGACGGCATCGGCCTGTTCCTGATCCCGCTCGGCGACGCCACGCCGGCCGGGCTGACCCAGCACGAGTTCCGTACCGTCGACGACCGCCGTGCCGCCGACCTCACCCTCGACGGCGTGCAGGTGGGTGGCGACGCGTTGATCGCCCGAGGTGCCGACGGGCTCGCGCTACTCGAACGCGCATGGGACACCGCCACCGCCGCGGTGGTCTCCGAAGCGGTCGGGCTGATGCGCAAGGTACTCGCCGACACCATCGCCTACACCACCCAGCGTCAGCAGTTCGGGCGTCCGCTCGCCGGCTTCCAGGCATTGGCGCACCGCATGGTCGACATGTACATCGAACTCGAACAGGCGGTTGCCGCACAGTATCTGGCGATCCTGTCGCTCGACGCCGAACCCGCCGAGCGGGCTGCGGCGGTGTCTGCGGCCAAGGCCACGATCAGCCGGGCAGCACGATTCATCGGCCAGAACTCGGTGCAATTGCACGGCGGGATGGGCATGACCGAGGAACTCGCGATCGGACACTACTTCCGGCGACTGACCGTCATCGAATACGAATTCGGTTCAGCCGACGCTCATCTGGCGAGGGTCGAGAAACTCGCCCGGGCCTGAGCGAACTCCGCCTCGATCTCGGCCCGACCCAGCACCGGGTCGGTGCCGGGCACATGTGTCGGCTCGGTGTGGGCGGCGCTCGTCCCACCGGCCACCCGGCGGCGGGCCGCGGTGAACTCCGGAAGCTCGCCGATGCCGGCATGCGCGGCGTTGAGCAGTGACCACACGGCGCTACGCCGGGCGCGGCGGTCGACGGGATGAGGCGGGGAATACATGACGAGTTGTCCGGCCCACCGGGGCAGGGTGTCGCGGATTGCCCAGTCGACCGCAGCCGCAGCGGGATTGGGCACATTGGTGCCGGTCGCCATCGCCGCCCCATAGGTCACCGCCAGACGCGGCAGATACGACCGCAGGCATTCGAGGGTCTCGGCCTTGGTGGTCGGGAGGTCGGTGCCCCCGAGCGCATGACCGACCCGGACGAACTCGCCGTAATAGCGATCGAGGTCGGCACCGCGCAGCGGCCGCGGATGATAGATCTCGTGTGCCGTCGCCAGTCCCCACACCACAGTGGCGTAATTCCAGCGCAACCACTCGGGATCGTCGGCGTCGTAGGTGGCACCGTCGGGACGAGTGCCCTTGATCGTGTGGTGCATGGCGCGGACCGTGCGCGCCAGTCGTTCGGCGGTCTCGGTGCTGCCGTAGGCGGTACCGATGAAGAAGGCAACCGAGTGTCCCAAGCGAATGGATGCGCCCTCGGGATCGATCCGGGGCAGTGCGGCCGGATCGTCGGAGCGTTGCACCAGCCGGGAGTGGTGCATGCCCATCCAGTAGATGCTCGGGTCGAGGCGCTCCAGATACGAGGCGCACTGCAGCCCGAAGACGAGGGCGGGCGTGTGCGAGTGGACATACCAGGTGGCGCTGTCCGGACCGAACCATCCCGGATCACCGGCGGGGTTCTCGAACTCCATGCCGCGGAAGAACTTTGCGCGGATGTTCGCGTCGAAGAAACCGGTCAGCCAGTCGCCGACCCACTGGTGCGGCAGGGCGAACGGCAGAGTCGGCAGTGGCAGGGATCCCAGGCCGCTGCGGGGCAGCTTGATCGCGGACGGAGTCTTCATCGTCTCTCCCTGCGCTCGTGGTGGTGCGCGACCGGACCGATTCTGGCCACGCGTGTACCCAGACTACGGTCTGGTCGCACCTGTGACCAGACCTTTCGTGACTTCACCACGCGCCGTACGGTGAGACGATGTCGAACACGACCCGATGGGCCGGGGTGCCGTTGAGTGATCGGCGTACCGAACGACGGGCGCTGCTGATCACCGCGGCCTACGACCTGCTGGGTACCGATCTGCTCGGTCACGACCCGTCGGCGTTGTCGGTGCGGGCGCTGTGCCGCGCGAGCGGCCTCAACTCCCGCTACTTCTACGAGAGTTTCGCCGACGTCGACGAGTTACTCGGCGAGCTCTACGACGAGGTGGCCGCCGACCTCGCGGGTGTGGTCGCGGCGGCGATCGAGTGCGCCGGCCCTTCCGTACGATCGCGTACCGCGGCGGGTATCCGCGCCGTGCTCGCCCATGCCGGCGATGATCCGCGGCGCGGTGCCATCCTGTTCACGCATGCGCGCGCCAACCCGGTGCTCGCCGCCCGTCGAGTGGCGACCGAGGAACTCCTCATGTCCTCGGTGCTGGCCGAAACCGTTCGGCGACAAGGTGATCGGACGTCACGTCCGACGGCCGATCAGGTCGGGGCGGTGATGTTCGCCGGCGCGATGGCCGAGCTGGCACGGCAGTGGCTCGGCGGTCATCTGGGGTCGGAGCTCGACGTCGTCGTCGACGCGGCGACCGCCTTCGTCCTACGATC